>JAHIUN010000012.1 GCA_018817125.1 Patescibacteria group bacterium
GTTAGACACGCTGATATAAGGAGACCATGACGGGAGTTACGGTTCATGATCCCCCGGGGCTTTTGCTACTCCGAAGTTACATCGGAGTAGAAAGAGAAATGAGATCACAGAAAAAGGACGCTGCCGGCGCCGTCAGGCGACGGAAAGAACGGCAGGAAGATATAAGCTGAAGGGGTCAGGGTCTGCTTTGTGCCGGAGATTGGTTATTGGGCGGGGTTAGTTTTTCTTAAAATCCAATAATCTTTTTGCGTCTTCATCCTCTACCTGACTGAATTCATCGTAAAACTGACCCACCGCATAAAAATCATCCCGGATCTCCGGGCATATTATTTCATCCACTTCTTTTTTTAATTTTTCATAGGAATCCGCGGCTGCCACCGGAACGGCGAGAATGATTTTTTTGGGTTTTTGAGATCGGATATAGTGAATGGCTGCAGAAGTGGTAAAACCCGTAGCGATTCCGTCATCCACAATGATAACGATTTTGTTTTTTAGATCAGGCGGAATCGGATCGCCCCGATAGTCTTCGTAACGGCGTTTAATGACGTGTTTCAGGCGTTTGGCCTCATCGTCGATATGCGATTGCGGGATACCATAGGCAGACAGCACCTTCTGATTCACCTGGACGGAACCATCCGGAGCCACCGAACCAATCGCGTATTCGTCATTCCCCGGCGCGCCGATTTTTTTGGTCACCACGATATCAAGAGGAACTTTCAGTTCATCCCGAAGGACCGCGCCCATTTCTAAAGCGCCGCGGGGAATGGCCAGGATGATGACATCCTTTTTACCCTTGTATTTCTCAAGTTCGGGGAGGAGCTTTTTGGCTGCATCGTATCGGTCTTTAAACATATTTGGCAAAGTGCAAGTGACAAGTGCAAGCTTAAATGACTTTCTTCGCACTTGCACTTTAAACTTGCACTATTTTTTAGTGTTATTAATCATCTCCCCCACCCCACCCAGGCCAGGATAAATAAAATCATCTTTGGTCAGTCCTTTATCAAGTCGGGCTGCATAAAGTGAGAGGGGCGCTTTGATCTTTTGCAGTCGTTTTACATACTGAGGAGTGATTACTAAATTGACGACAACAAATTTTTTTGGTTTTCCGTATTTCTTCTGATAAAAATTCACCACTTCTTCAACACTTCCGCCTGTAGCGCCCATGGGGTCAGGAATAAAGACAATAGCACCTTTGACACTCCCGCCGATTTTGGACCCCGACAGCTTGCTTCCCTCCACGCCGGACGCGGTTTCAATCCGCTGGCTCATAATGTGATCCTGGCGCACGGATTTTGGATTTAGAATTTCGGTAAATTTAAGGTAAAACTGATGAGAGGGCTGGATGCCGGCGCGGATAACATCCGCCACCACGACTTTCTGATTTTTTTTAAACACCTTCCCCTTCCAAATGCCTCGCGGATCTTTGGCCGTGATACGAGTTTTAAAACTACCAGACACTTGTTCCAGCTCCTGATCGACGATTACTCCAAACAGATTGCTATAGAGCGCAGTAATCAGCTGACTTATTTGCGGCTGAAGAGTGGAAGGCTGTCCGAGTTTGGCTAAAAGGGATAAGTTGTATGGCGTATCGAAAATCGTTTTTTTCATATTTTTTCTTTTAATTTATTTTTATTTTACTGCATATTGTTAGAAGATTAAACACCAAACCTGCTATAATATCGTCATAAAAAAATATTGATATCTGCTTAATAGCTAATTATGGAACATACTTATTCTTCTGTATTTTTGGAAAGCTTGGGGCACGCGCTGATGATTGCAGTGTTTGTGTTTGCCATGATGGTTTTAGTGGATTATCTGAACGTTCTCTCTAGAGGCAAAATGAATAAGGCGATTGGAGGAGGGCATCTTCGTCAGTACTCGCTGACTTCTTTTTTAGGCTCGATCCCCGGCTGTCTTGGCTCTTTTACCAATGTGTCGTTTTACGCACATGGCCTGATTACTTTTGGCGCCATTACTGCCGGCATGCTTGCTACTTCCGGTGATGAAGCCTTTGTGATGCTGGCGCTTTTTCCAAAAGAAGCTTTGCTTTTATTCGGGATACTGTTTGTGGTAGGAATTGCCGGCGGAGGGGTGACGGACACTATAATCAAACGATTTAAAATCAAAACTAATGCCTATTGCTGTGAAGAAGATGTGCTGCATAAAGAAGAAAAAATATTATTATTCGACAAAAAAGCATTGTACCACTTGTCGGCACAACGATTGTTGATTTTAGTTCTTTTATTTGTATCAGGAATATTGTTAGCGATGGGTAAAATCGGTCATGAGAAAGGCTGGAATTGGATAACGGTGACCTTTATGACCATTATCGTGCTGACCTTTTTGATTTTTGTGTCGGTGCCGGAGCATTATTTAAAAGAACATATTTGGAAACATATTGTTAAAAAGCATTTGCTCAAAGTATTCCTGTGGTCACTTTTTGCTATTCTGATCGTTCATTTTGGCCTGGAGCTTTTGAACCTGGAAGCATTTATTAAAGGTAATATGCTCTGGATTCTTTTGCTATCGGCCTTTCTTGGACTTATTCCGGAATCCGGGCCTCATTTAATATTTGTGATGATGTTCAGCCAGGGGCTTATTCCTTTTTCGGTCTTGCTAACAAGCTCGATTGTGCAGGACGGCCACGGGATGCTCCCTATGCTTTCTTATTCGGTCAGAGACTCTCTTTTGGTTAAAATATTTAACTTAGCGATCGGATTGATCGTGGGAGGAATCGTTTATGCTATTGGATTTTAAGTTATGCGTTTATTTATTGCCATCGCCGTCCCCCATCAGCTGTACCGGTACTGCCAACAGCTACAGAGCCGGTATCCTGACCTTAGAATGACAAGGGAATTTCATTTAACCCTCCAGTTTTTAGGTGATGAGATTGAGGATGAGCGACCTGTTATCGACACACTTTCCAAAATCCCCTTCAGGCCATTTGATATTAAAATGGGAGATATAATCCCTTTCCCCAACGCTCTCAAGCCCAGAGGAATATGGGTTGAATGCAGGGAGTCGGATGCACTGATGCGTCTGGCGAATCAGATCCGGAAAGCGATGGAAGCAGTCGGCTATAAAGCAGACAAACCGTTCCGCGCACACATCACATTGGGGCGATATAAAAATCCGCCTCACCAAAAACCGGAAAAAATGAAGGGAGAGCCGCATATGTTTACGGTGGATAAATTTTATTTAATGGAAAGTATTTTATTGCCGCAGGGAGCCGTTTATAAAACGGTTGCCGTCTTCCAAAAGAATAATTAAAAGGATTGCTCAAGAATTGCCTTAGCTATTCTTTTAGCCATCCTTAAGCAATCCTTGTGTTGAAAAAATCCCTGTAATGCCTATACTGATAAATGTGTATATAAGTAATAGGTTTATTTCTTAAAATTAGTATTATGAAAAGCAATATTATTAAACGCTTTGCCGGCGTCTTGGCCTTTTTAATGCTGGCAACTCAAATTAGCATTCCGGTTTATGCAACTACAGGAGCATGTTCCGGGCATGATGGCGTTAACTGTAGCGCTGGAGCCGATAGTGATGGTAGCGTTATTTGTAACGACGGCTGGACAGACAGTTCCGTCGATTATGTCGGTATGGAAGATGATTGTGGAGTAGATTATGTAGCGCCTACACCAATGCTTATCAATGAACCTGAAGCCATCTCGGGTTCAGGACAGGAAGAAGAACCCCCCATGGAAACCGCTGAAGAAGATGAGGAAGATGTTGTACTGAGCGAACCTGTTGATGAAGATAATGTTGTGGATGTTGTGGAAGTCGATCTGGAAGGTGCTAGCGAGGCGGGAGGAGAGAGCCTGGTCGACCAAGCGGTCGACGACGTTTTGGCAGGTCTCGAAGGTGAATCAACCGATGACGTGGCGACAGCAATCGAGCAAGTTGGAAACACAATTAATACCCGTATCACAGTTCTCGAAAAAGAACTCGCTGCCATCCCGGTACTTTCAAGCGGCGGTTATGGCAAAAACGCGGCGCTTCACATGATGCTCCAGAAAAAGATTCGCCATCTCCATGACCTGCGAAATAAACTCCGCGCTAAAGCGCTTAAAAAATATGGAAATCTCGCGCAAAAAATTGTCAGGATCAAAAATATGCCGGCAATTTATGAAGTGCGCTGGGGGAATCTGGATAGCCACCGGCAGCCCTGCCGTTTAGTCTCGACCACTGAACTAAAAAACGCGTTGTCCACAGGCGATGTGCCTACCTCATGTGAACCCAACCGTTATGAATACAAAGGGAAGATCACTGTGGATGTCGGACAGCTTAAAGTAAAAAAAGAAGTCTTGTTCGAAAAAAATGACAAAGTAACGGTCACGAGCGGTCAGTCGATTGAATTCAGTTCCATGATCGCCGGCCACTGGGATGGATTGGCGGTAGAATATGTACCGCCTGCAAGTGATACAAAAAAGGCTGTGAGCATTACGGTTTCGATTGGCGACCTGAAAAAAACCTATTCAGGAGCTGAAATCCTGGGCCGCAAAAAGATCGGGAACGGTCAATTTATTGAATTCAAACACTTGGGCAAAGTTCTATCCGGAGTTAACAAAGTAAATCAGGATAAATTGATTCAAAATAAGGTAACGATGGAAGAAAAAATCAGTAATCTTAGGGCTAAACTCGACCGTCTCCGCCTTATGAAAACTGTTGGCACAGGCGCTAATGAGCTGGAGGCGATTGTGGATGAGGCAGGTGAATATAATTTTGATGATGCAACGGCCGCTGAAGTAGCCAATGAAATCCAGACGGTGGTAAACGAATTGAATGACGATTCCAAGCCAGCTGACATTGCGGCAAAAGCGGCACGCCTGAAAGAAAAACTCAAAGTCGCCAAAGCCAAAACCAAATCACTTAAGTTCAAACAAAACCTTATCCCTTTTAAAGACACGGATGATGACCAATGGTACACGGATTATGTTTCCGCTGTTAAAAACCGGGGAATCATTAGCGGTTACAAGGACGCGGCCGGTAACGAACTCGGTGAATTCCGCCCGAGTAACAACATCACCGTAGCAGAGATTCTGAAAATCGCCCTTGAGACCGCGGGCAAAGGAACTGCGGTCGGCTTCCCCACCTTAGAGGCCGCTAAAAATCATTGGGCTAAAGGCTATGTAAAGAAAGGGGAGGAGCTCGGATTAGATTTAGTAAAAGGTACTGTGAATTTAAACCGGAACGCCACCCGTGGTGAAGTGATCCGTTTAATGCTGGAAGCATTAGGAATTAAACCTGACAACATTACTAAAACCAACTTTTCCGATCTGCCACTCACTCACAAACACGCCAAATTTATTGAATATGCCAAATCCCTTGGCATTGTGAGCGGAGACGCGGGTAAGACTACCTTCCGGCCTGACGTGCCCGTTAACCGCGCGGAAGCGGCTAAGATCGCTGATCAAATTAATAAGATTATTATCGGCGGCTGGGATAGCTAGTGTGATCGATTCTATTCAAATCCCCACCGAATCCTAAGATCCTGAACTCAATTCAGGATGACAGATGGAAGGGTGGGGATTTTTTGTGTATAAAGATACTTGTTAAAAATTTTAAATTATGTTATAATATAATATTATTGCTGAAATGAAAATTTAAAATTTAAAACTGAAAATTAAATAATGCTTCCTATTATTCTGGTCGCCCCTCACGCCTCAAGTGTTATCCCGGAGCCCTTGCGAGACCGATACGCCTTAAGCGGTGAAGAAATCTGGCGATGCAGTGACCGGTTTACCGATGAGCTCAATGAATTCACCTGCCCTTATGCCAAACACACGGCGGAGGTCAATCGACTGGTTTGTGATATGAACCGTGCACCGAATACTGAATATTCGTTTCGGGAATTTGATTTTTACGGTCAAAAAGTTTTTGAAGACGATCGGGAGTTAACCGTGAATGAAAAGGAGAATTTACTGATGCAATATTGGTATCCTTTTCATCAGGAAATCGTTCATAGTATTCAGGAGCTCGATAAAGACGGGGCTGAAGTGATTTTACTGGTGGATTACCACAATACCGCCGGTGACCATGCCCTGAACAGCAACAATGATTATATGACGAGCATGATTTTTTCGAATCTTGGTTCTGAGGACGCTTATGAGAATCAGGAAGGACTATCGATTCCTTATGATTATTTATTTGAGTTGCAGAATTTTATCGATGAAGGCATTGGTATTTCAGCCGAAATCAATCGTATTTATAAGGGGGGATACAATTTGTACTGGTACACTCATTTAAAAAATATTTTGAATCTGAACGCTAAAATCTATGCCATTCAAATCGAATACAATCTGGATTATGTCTTTAATCCAATCAGCCAGACTTTTGACCGTAAGGCGCTTGGCCTGATCCAGGAGTCTTTGAACAGAGGCCTGGAAGCCATGTATAACAAAATCCTTAATAAAAAAATGGTTTCTATGAAAGCTTAGCGAGCTGCTTCGATATCTTCTACCAATGTCTGTAAATCGTCTTCGTGCTCGATCTCATCTTTCAGGATTTCCAGTGCAATCTGATAGGTAATCGGATCTTTATCTTTGGTCATGTCGACTAATTTGCTATACGCATCAATGGCGCATTGCTCACCTTTGATGTTTTGATCGAGGATTTTCAAGACAGCTGGATCAAGGGGGGCCATATAACCGCAACCCGATTTCTCAAACCATTCCTTCGGGTCTAAAATCGGTGTACCGTCCAGTTGCAGAATGCGGTCGGCAAGCATGCCGGCATGACGTAATTCATCACCTGCATGTTCGGTCAGTTCTGCAACAGCGGAATCTTTCATGGCTCCTTTTACGATTTTGGCACCTACCCAATACTGATAATAAGCCAGCCATTCATCGGCCAGGGCTTCATTTAATTTTTCGATGAGTTCCTTTACATCCATTTTAACGAGTGAAAGTCCTTTGGTTCCCATAATGATAATTGGTTATTTTAATGCCTGTTTATTATAGAGATTTCTCAAAAAAACTCAAACAGATCATTGTTGACTTCTGTCATACATCTCACCTCAAAAATCTCAGGTCCAATATTTTCTTTGGACTGAGTCCGAATCTGAAATCCTGATAGCAATTTTGCCTTTTGGCTCAGTAAAAAAATAGACATAGCCCTTTTGCATCAGGTCACTGACGACGATTTTGGTTTTCATTTTCTTAAATTGAATTAATTTTATTTTAACATGTGGATTAAATTTTATTTACAAAAACTCCTCCATTGTCTACAATACTACCGCCCTGAAAGGGACCCCCGGAAAATGCGAGCGTAGTCCCGCTTGCGGGACGAGCAGTATTTTATGGGGAAAAGGAGGCATTCATGTAAGCTGAAGTTTCGATCGAAGATTGAAACATAAGCTGGAATGCAATGACGACACGGAGCGGTAGTTCAGTTGGTTAGAACGCCTGCCTGTCACGCAGGAGGTCGCGGGTTCGAGTCCCGTCCGTTCCGCCATTAAAAACGACTCATTTATGAGGCGTTTTTTAATTTTATGCTAAAATGGGTATATGAAAAGGGGGAAGCAAAAACATCTGAGCATATTTATTATTTTGATCGTCATTTTTGGCGTTGTGCTGACCTATTTTTTGACTAGAGATAATGATTTAAAAGAGGTCAATAGCGTCCAGATCATTGAAATCAGGAACTATGAAGGAAAAGATCTGTCATCGGTTTATGATTTTAGGGAAAATTCGATAAAAGGACCTCAGTATGTCGACCTTGATGGCTATCGCCTGCAGATTGCCGGCCTGGTGGATGATCCTGTGGAATTTTTATACGACGAGATTGTTAATAATTATGAGCCGGAGAAGAAAGTGGTTACCCTTAACTGCGTTGAAGGGTGGTCCGCCACTATTTTATGGGAGGGTATCCGCTTAAAAGACCTTTTTTCCGGCATAAAGATCAAGCCGGAGGCCAACACGATCATTTTTTATGCAGCGGATGGCTACAGTACCTCCTTCCCCATAGAATACATAATGGATAATAATATTATTATCGCTTATAAAATGAATGACGCGTTTTTATTGCCCGAGAGAGGCTTCCCTTTTCAATTGGTAGCGGAGAGCAAATGGGGCTATAAATGGATTAAATGGATCGAAAGAATTGAGTTCTCTGACAATCCTGATTATCGAGGGTTCTGGGAGAAGCGAGGGTATTCAAATTCAGGTGATTTAAATAAATCGTTTTTTGATTAATTAAATATTCAGGCCAATGAAAAAATTATTTACAAAATCTTCAAAAAAAATAGGAGCTGCGCCCGGAACGTTAGTGCATATTGGCAAAAGAAAAAGTGAAAAAGTGAAAATTTCTTATATCGATTATGACGAAAATAAATTAGAAGAAAAAAAAGTTAAGACAATTGAAGAAGTCTTTCCTTTTAAGGGTCTTCCCAGCATAACATGGGTTAATGTCGACGGACTCCATGATATAAAATTGATTGAAAAGATTGGTACCTATTTCCAGTTTCACCCACTCGTAATGGAGGATGTCTGTAACACAGGCCAACGACCGAAGATGGAAGATTTTGATGACTACCTTTTCATCGTTTTAAAAATGCTGACCTATGACGATAAAAAAGATGAGGTCAATGCGGAACAAGTGAGTTTTTTAGTTGCTTCAAATTATATTATCTCTTTCCAGGAAAAAGAGGGGGATATCTTTGACCCCGTCAGAGAGCGCTTAAGAAATAGCAAAGGCAGAATACGAAAAATGGGAGCCGACTATTTAGCCTATGCTCTTATAGATATCATAGTGGATCATTATTTTACCATTATTGAAAAACTCGGCGAACATATTGAAAACCTTGAAGAAGAGGTGATCAAAAATTCTACGCCCTTGACGCTTCAGAAAATCAATCATCTTAAAAAAGAAATGCTGTTTATAAGAAAGTCAATTTGGCCATTACGTGAACTCATCAGTGGATTGGAGCGTTCGGAAACACCCATTATCCAATCCGAAACTTTTGTTTTCCTGAAAGATGTCTACGACCACACTATCCAGGTAATCGATACCATAGAATCATTCCGTGATATCGCATCCGGAATGGTGGATAGTTACCTCTCAAGTGTTAGCAATCGCATGAACGAGATCATGAAAGTTTTGACAATATTTGCTGCCATATTTATTCCGCTAACCTTTGTGGCTGGCATTTATGGCATGAATTTCGATTTTATGCCCGAACTCCATTGGAAATGGGGCTATGGAATGATTTGGGGAATATTTCTTACCCTTGGCATCGGAATGCTTTTCTATTTTAAGAAGAGGAAATGGCTTTAGTAAATCAAAACGAAAAAATTATAGAAAAAATAATTTAAACTCACATGCCCTGCCCGCACTTTACCAATTGTCCGCTTCGGATCTTTGAAAAAGAAGGGCGGTTAAGCGACTGCTGGAAGAATGAATTCTGCACCACGGATACCAATTGGAAAAATTGCGTTCGATATCAGGAAGCCATTCAAAATATCCCTCATCCGGATCACCAAATGCCTGACGGAACATTTGATGAAAGCTTAAAATAAAACCAGACCATTGGATGAACGGTTTGTAGGCGTTTTTTTGAGGTGCGTAACTTATTGACATTTCTTATAAAAAATGCTTAAATTATACCCTTAGTCCTCTGGCCATGCCTAACATACTTTAAATGCCGATCGGCAAAATTCCGCTCATAAGCGGATGGTTTGTTGTGGTAAAGCTGTGGACTAATTGATCTTTTACATCGTTCAATCACTTATAACTATTGATTCGAATAGGAGGGAATCATGCCCGACAAAAAAAAGGAGATAAGCGTGGCAACCGCCACAGAAGATGAAACCTGCGGAACCGCTCCGGCGCCTCGCCGGGAAAAAGTAAAGCGGTTTCGTAAGATTTCGATGGTAACGAAGATGATCGGTCTGATGACAGCTCTAATGCTGGTTGCCAGCCTGGCTTATTACCTGCTGACTTACCGTGAAGCAGGAAAAGCGATTGAGGATATCATCCTCATTTCCGGCGAGCAATTAGTCGGCAGTATGGCTGATTCCATCACGACTGAGATGTACAACATGCGCGACGAGACCCAGCGGCAGCAAAGCATCAGCAATCTGACGCTCATCATGAAGAAGCGGCTGGCAGGCAAGGGTTCACAGGGCATCGAAGATGCCTACATCCTCAACAAGGATTTTTCCATCCTGGTCGCTAAAGAGGGTTGGAAGCAGGGGGGGACTTATGAAAACCCCGACCCCCTGAAGGAACTTGCCGGTGTGCAGACGATTTATTCCGACGCGCACATCAGCACCGTAGCCTCCCCCGTTCAGTACAGCAAGATTACCATGGGTTTTGTGGTAATGACGTTCAATAAGAACGCTGCCGAGCAAGCACGACGACGCATCATGATGATGTTCCTTTTCATCTTTGGCGTGATATTTATCGGCATGGTTATCATCCTGCGCTTCACACTGCGTCATCAGCTGAAACCTATCGTAAACTTGGGACGTGCCTCAGATGAGTTCGCCAAAGGCAATTACGACTTTGATCTGGCGGAAGCCCCCGGCAATGACGAAGTGGCTACGACTATTCGTAGTTTCAAACGGATGATGCAGGACTTTCGCGTCATCGCCCGTTTCAGCAACCGTGTGCTGGTCAATAAGATCAGACGGGGTGAGATGGCTGAAAAGGCCGAGGAGATAAACCTGACCGTCTGTTTTATGGACGGGGTTGGTTTCACTAACTGGTCTGCGGCTCACACTGCCCCCAAAATCGCTGACCATCTGACGGATTACTTCACCCTTTCCGGACGACTGATGGATCAAATGGGTGGCCTCATCGACAAGACCATTGGTGACGCCATTCTGGCGTACTTTGGCGTCGATGAGAAGGAATCAAAAGCGCCTGCTCAAAACGCCATCCGCGCGATGTTTGCTATCCAGTACATGGTCTCATTTGCCAACTACGCCTTCCATACATTCCACGGGCGTTTGCCTTTGGATTTCCGGATTGGCGTAGCTGCCGGCCGTTGCGTACTGGGTGCCATCGGCGTAAAAGGCGTGCGGATGGACTTTACCATCGCCAGCGTTGTTGCTAATTTAGCGCAACGTCTGGAATCCATGGCGGAACCGGGCGGTCTGCTAATCGACAGCTACACCTACCTGAACAGCGGAGGTGAAAGCTATCTGGTCGTCGAAGGTCCGACTCTGGTCAGGCCAAAGGGCTTCAAACAGAAGGTTCCTGCCTACAAAGTCATTACCTATAAGGCCAAGGAGGACAAAGAAGCCTTTTGCCGGGATCTTACTGCCTGCGCCCTTTCCACAGAGGTCCGCGAAGTGCTTAGCCTCACCGAAGAGGACTGGCAAAAATACGCCGACCATGTACGTGAGTGCTTGAACGACAATGAGCCCAGGATGCCGTTTCGCTATTCGGCAGACTGAGCGATGTGACCCCTCTCCGGAGGGGTCTTTTTTACTGCCCGTTTGCCTCTTGCATCAGGCCTTCTAAAATTTCAACCTGTTTTTGCGCACGGGCGTTTGAAGGATCAAGGAGTAAAACTGCCCGATAATAACGGATAGCCTTTTTTGGCTGCTGCTCAACAAAAGCCTTTTCAGCCCTTTCTGTTAAAAGCTTTAAAGTAAAAACTACTTCCCTCTTTTGGGTCATAAGTTCCTTGCGATACTTTTTATGGACTTCTTTCAATTCGGTAATTGCCTCATTGTCCCTCCCTTCATCCAAAAGCCCATTAACTCTTTTTAGCTTTTCACTGATATTCACAGTGGCCTTAGGCATTTCGGGCACAACAGGCGCTTCCGCGTTCTTTTGTTCGGATTTTGCGGTTTTACGTCGCTGCCAGAACCGTCGGCGTTTGGGTTTTTTCGGTTCCTCCGGATAAGGACTTTCCACTTCTTTTACAATAGCCGCCAAACCCTCTGCCAACCCTCCTAATCTTTCTTTTGGGACATCATCTTTTTTTAGATCAGCGATTTCTGCCCGAATTTCCTGAAGTCTTTTTTGAGATGTGTTTCTGGCCTCTCTTTCCAATACCCCAACTTTAACTTTTTTATCCTTCCAAGCTTTTTTGTGCCAATATTCCGCAGCCAATACCATATCTTTATAACTTTCTGACATAACCTGCCCCGGCAAAATGAACTTTTCCGATAATTTTAAAATAACTAACGCCTCTTTAAAATTTTTCCTTCTAAAATATTGTTCACCGATTTGCCAGCAGACCTCTAAAAAATTTTCCTTTTTAAACAATTCTGGATCACGATTAAGCGCTTGGGTGATGTCATACATACGCTGAAGCGCTTCTGCCAATTTCAGATAATCATCCACCATATAAAGATCGGCAATTTTATCGTAGCTTAATTCAAAATATTCTTTTTTCAAGGCTTCTATTTTTTCTTCTAACGCTTTAATCGCTTTTTCGGTATTTTCGTAATCAGGATGTTCCTTGTCCATTCGGGACAGGGCTGATTTCAATGATGCCAATCCTTCCGGATAATTATTCTGGCTCTCTTGTTTTGCGGAAGTGAGTTCATTACCTTTTTTTAATAGCAGGCTTATTTGTTCCTCCAAACCATCCTGGAGCTCTTCAATAGTACGATGATCTGTCTCCGTCAGTTTTTTAATATCCGCGCGCGCGTACAATTGCAGTGCTTCTAAAAACTTGCCTTCTTCGCCCGCCAAACGAGCCCTGTCAACCGTATCGCTAAACGGTTTGTAATCGGGTTTTTTGTCTGGATGTACACACCCTTGTTCCAACGCCCCACTGCCAAATACGAACGCAAGCGCAAGAACGGCTCGTATCTTAGACACGCGACTATCCGGATTCTTCGATGGGACTAATGGAGGGCGTTTAAACATAAGGCAGGCAACGTTTATTCTTTTATTTAATACGGGAGTTGATTGAAAATGTTACATGAAAGGATAAAACTCTAATATATTTATAGAATAAAGTCAACCCTATATAGGTATATAATAAAATACTATTGACAAAATGTAAAATAGCGTCTAAACTGGTAAGCCTTTGTCGCCACCCGTTTGTAAATCCCCCTCGACCTAATAAAGTTGCCCACCCGACTAATATTATTTAATCAGGTGGTTTTATGAATAATAAACATCTCATCAAAGCCGCTCTCCGCTCCCTTGTCCTTTTAAACCGCATCACTCATCGATTGCTTGAGCAATTAGAGCAAATGCTGGAAGTAAATAAAAACAAATAACTCATGGCCAACCACCAGGATATTTTATTTGTTAACACAATTTTAATGCTCACAATAAAGCGACTGTTGCGATTTGCCCTGATCCCGATTCTTTTAATCAACTTATTTATTCCCCAGTTGACCTTTGCTGAGGATATTTATTCGCCCGACAATGCCAATCGCCCCGACCCACTCCAGGCGGCAAAACACCTTCAGCGCAATGTTCAAGTTGGAGAGTTTAGTGGAGCAGCTCTTTATGATTACCCAATCGCATTACCCGCTGACAGAAATGGTTTAACGCCTTCGGTTCAGCTCACGTACAACAGTCAGGATTCTTCATTGGATAATCTGGTGGGGTATCGATGGAATCTGAATCTTTATTCCATTAAACGCTTTAATCAAAAGGGCGTTGAAAATCTTTATAACCGCAATGACTTTGTGGCCAATACGCCTGCCGGAGGCGGGGAACTGATTGCCACCCAACTGACCAATGGGCATCTTGGACAATATAGACAAAAAGTCGAAGGATCTTTTGCGCGGTACGAGTATCGGGAAGACGGGAGTTGGCTGGTGACGGATAAACAAGGAACTCAATACCTCTTTGGGCAAACAGAAGAAGGGCGACAGTTTGATCCGGATGATTCCAGCCATGTTCACCAATGGATGCTTCAGGAAATCCGCGACCGGAATGATAATTTTGTCCGCTACACTTATTTTAAAACGGATAACCAACTCTACCCCAAAACTATTCGCTATACCGGCCATGGGAATGAGGATGGTATTTTTGAAGTGCGGTTTCTGCCGTTTGCCAATGATGAGACTGGTAGTCCGCGGACTGATGAGCATTTTGGTTTTGATAAAGGCTTTAGAGTGGATACTAATTATTTAATAACCGGTATTGAGATTTACGCCGACAATCAGCTCAGACGAGAATATGACATTACCCACACGACCGTTGACCCGCTGGTAAAACAAACGATTGGAAGTATTACCGAAACGGGTTACAGCTTAACCGGACAAACCACGACCTTGCCGCCAACCACTTTCGAATACACCCCTTCGAATGTACGCTGGGAAGAAACAGATGATTATCTGCCGAACTGGTTTTTTGAAACTTGTTACTACGAATGTGAAGGGGCTAAAAACGTCTATTCATGGGATATGACAGGAGATGGGCTGGTTGATTTTGAATATTATGGAGCTCCTAACGGCGGCAATTATCAAAGGATACGCGCTGTTAACAACGGACAAGGAGGATGGGATTATGGAGAAGCCGGCTATATTGGCAATTCACCTATCTACGAAGGCGGCGTCCCTAACATGTCGACTAAAGCCATTGATTTTAATAATGATCTTCGCCCTGACATTGTCCAATCTTATGAAATGTGGAATGCTGACCGAACTCAGATATTGATTGGCAGCCAAATCCGTCTAGAATCCGGACAGACTTTTAATAATGCCATTGATATCGCTATGGGCGCCATAAGTGCCGGAAGTTTGGATAATGGAGCATCTATTGCTGATTTAAACGGAGATGGATTACCGGATATGATTCGTAGTCGCACATACTACCAAGCCACTCCGACCAATCAGACCTGCCTCAATAATGAAGGGAACTCTTGTGAATTGACTGATTTATGGGAAGCACCCGGGGCGATTATTGTGGATGATGAACACAATCAGATGCCTCGACAAGCCTACGTGCAGGATTGCAATCACGATGGATTGGCGGATATGTATTCTTTTGGATATTGGGGAACAGGTGTGTGGGCAAATGACGGCAAAGGCGGATGGATAAACAATGTACCGGGAGAATGCCGTTTCTCTACCATGGATGACAATGTCCGTCGTTCTTTGGATGCCAATGGTGATGGCCTCATGGATTATGTGGAATCATACCGGACGATTACTTATTCAGGGCTCTATGACACCAATCTACTTCATATCAATACAGGGAACAGAAATCAGGATTACACAAACCTGTTTCCTATCAATTTTGGTCAGACAGGGGGTTCTTACAACAGAGATATGGGGGTTCGGCTGGTCGATCTGAATGGGGATTTACTTCCCGATATTATCCAAAGCCTTAAAACCACAACGATTGAGAACAATCCTGTAATAACTATTACCAAAAAGGTCTATATGAACCGCGGAAGCCGTCCGTACTTCCTGAAAACCGTTCATACCAGCCAGGGCGGACAAGTGGACCTGGAATACAAGACTTCTGCCCAGTACATTCGGGACGACGGCACACAAGCTAATCCTGATTTGCCGATCATTACCACCACGGTCAGCAAAATGACCGTGCACGACGGTATGGGGAATGTAAGCCCCGTGGAATATTTTTATGAAGACGGTCATTATCACTATAATTCCGTGGACGATCGCGAGATGGCGGGTTTTCGGGTGGTGACGAAAACGGATGCGCTCGGCTATCAGACTAAAACTTATTATCACCAAGGCGAAAACAGTGTGGCGGATACAGTGAATGGAGAATGGAACGACCATATTAGTAAAAAAGGTACACCATACCGTGCGGAGATTTATGATGAACAAGGGCGTTTGGTGCGTGCAACCATCAGCCGCTACGAAAAACAGAACTTAGTCTATGGCCGCACCTACCCTTATTTAAAACGGACAGTGGCGGTTGATTATAATCCGGAAAACGGTTCAAACCGCGCAACCGCTAAGGCTTTTGAGTATGACGCGTATGGCAATCCGACCCTGATGACGGATTATGGAGAAGTTCAGTTAAGCAGTAATGCCGGTGAATTCAGCGATGTGGGAATGGATTTAATCCGGCAGGAAAATACATTTATTTATAATACAACTGACCATCTGACCGGCTTCCCGTCGGAACAGAAAACATTTAACCAAAACGCCCAGCTCCTCGCCCATCAACGGACGTATTACGATGAATTGGCATTAGGAGAAATAAGTAAAGGTAATCCGACCAAATCAGAAAACTGGTGGGATACGGAAAACCGGTTTGTTGCAAGTACCGCTGAATATGATGACTATGGCATGGTGATACGGCAGACCAATCCGCGTAGTTACACTGGCACTGTTTCATACGATGCCAACCATTTATTTCCGGCAAACCAGACCAACGCGCTAGGACATACTGTAACAACCGATTATGATGTTGCGGGAAATTTGTTACAAAGCACGGATCCAAATGGAGCCATGATGCAGAACACTTACGATGGATTAGGTCGTTTAATAAAAACTGAAGGCACCAATCCAGCAACAGGTGGGCTAGACACCTTAAAAACCGTTATTTATAACGACTATTCATTGCCCCGAAGCGCCCATGAAACAGTGCATAATGATGACGGCATTCAAGTGGATAATTATACCTATGCGGATGGGCTAGGACGCGCCATTGAAAACAAGTCGGAAGGGTCCAATGGCCAGTGGACGACCACCATGACTCTGTTCGACGAACGGGGAAATGTCAAAAAATCCATCCAGGCTTATTTTAGCCAGTCACCGGGTTTTGAATATTTGGATGAAAACCGGATCGGAACTTCTTTTACTTATGATGTGTTAGGGCGGGCGCTAACGACAGTAAATCCTTTGGGCACCACGATGACGGATTATGGATTGTGGGAAATAGCCGTAACGGATCCGAATGGCCAATCAAAAGATTTTGAATATGATGCACGCGGACGCCTTATTGGAGTGACCGAACACAATGGCGCGGAAAACTATCAGACCGCTTATCAATATGACGCCCCGGGAAATCTGATTAAGATAGCGGACGCGTTGGGTTATGTGCGTGATTTCACCTATGACAATTTCGGCCAACGCCTCACGCAAACAGACGCCCATCAGCCAGGCCAAAACCATGGTTTATGGCAATATGAATATGATGACAATGGCAATCTTAGCCAGCGAACAGACGCGCTGGGACAGACGGTACAATTCGTTTATGACGCATTAGATCGTATGAATCAGGAAGATTTTTTGGATGAGCCGGGGGCGGAACTGACGTTTGTTTACGACCAGGGGCAAAGCGCCATAGGACGGCTGAGTACAGTAAACGGCCAGAATTACCAGCATAATTTTGAATACGACCTATTGGGTCGGGTATTCCGTGATCAGAAAATAATCGATGGCCGTGATTTTACTTTCGCCTATAATTATGACTTGATGGGGGGTGTTACCCAGATGACGTATCCGGATGAGATGACCGTCAATTACGATTACAACAACGTCCATCAGCTTAGCCGGGTTTACGCGGATGGTAAGACTTTTGTAGACCAATTCGACTACACGCCATTGGGACAACTGGCTCAGCTGACTTTGGGAAATCAGGTAGTGACCACTAACACGTATGAACCGAATGAGATGTGGCGGCTAAAAGAAAAACAAAGCCTTCGGTATGGTGTGGAACGGTTACAAGATTTTCAATACACGTATGACGCGATGGGGAATCTGATGGAATTGATCGATGAAAGCAACGGAAGCACGGCTAAAAATGTTAATTATTTATACGATGATCTGTACCGGCTGACGGAAGCCCGCTACACCAATCTGGGCAATGGGGAACCGAATCTGACCATGAATTACCAGTACAACACGATTGGTAACATGGTTTATAAATCGGATGTTGGAACATTAGAATACCTGCATCACAATCCGCATGCCGTAACCAAAGCCGGCGCGCAAACTTATGTTTATGACCTCGCCGGCAATATGACGGATCATGATGGCGACGCGCTGAATTACGATTACCGTGGGCGCATGGTTCAGAGTGGGGATGGTACGACGTACACTTACGATGAGGCAGGTGACCGAATTAAAAAAGATGATAAATATTACCCAAATAAATATTACGAAGTTGATGGTAATAAAGAATCAAAATTCGTTTTTGCCGGCGCTCTTAAAATCGCCAAAGTAGTTCGAGTACTTATTACACCGCCGACGGTGGAACCAGTTGTGGAGCCTGTGGAAGAACCTTCTTACACATTCCGCGGGACTAAAGAAGCTGGCTTGGCGTTGTGGGTAAATGGAGTGGAAATTCTGCCGGCTGGCGATGAGACAATCTGGGAATGGACAACTGATCTGATGCTGGGGGATAATGTGTTTGAATTTTTTACCAAACAAGACGCGGACACCGCCAGCAAACGGGTGGCCCAAACCATTCATTATGAAATCCCCACGCCAACGGTGGAGCCGGTGAACAGTCCTGTAACAACGACTCGGTTAATACTGCGCGGAACCAAGCGCGCGAACACCAGTATCTGGATCAATGGAGGGGAGGCGGTTCCATTAAACGACCAAACTAATTGGGAATATGAAGCTGTACTTCAGGCAACACAAAACCCATTTGAAATCCATGCCGAAGACCGCCTGAATCAGGCCAGCGATAGTGTGCAGTTTACAGTGGCCTATGTGGCTCAGGCGCCGACTGTGGACAATTTCAATCAGCCAGCGACCTCCAATCCACTTACCATTCAGGGGACCAAGGGTGCGGATATGAATCTTTGGATTAATGGAAATGAAGTGATATCTATCGACAATCAAACAAGGTGGCAAACAGATCTTCGGCTTCAGAAGGGCGTGAATACTTTTACCATTACTTCTAAAAATGAATTCGGGGTTGAAAGTACAGGGGTGGTGCTGACCATTCCGTATAACATTAACGCGCCGACGGTGGATCCTGTTCAGTCTCCCACATCGAACGCGATGGTGACATTGATTGGCACCAAGCGGGCATACACCAGCTTGTGGATCAACGGGAAGGAAACGGTTCCGATAAACGCGGATGAATTCTGGGCGTATACGGTAACGTTAACCGGACTTCATAATGAATTCACTCTATTTACTAAAGATGAAGAGGGGCTGGAAAGTGATTCGATAATGGTCGCAATTGACTATGAAGCCGCTCCGCCTACGGTTGATCCGGTTTCTTCACCCACTTCGACAAACCCTTACCCTTTTAGCGGCACCAAGCCGGCTGGCACAGGAATTTGGGTCAACGGGAATGAGGTAGTACCCGCCGATGAAACAACGGTGTGGGTGGCGTATGTGCCCCTTATGGCTGGCGGAAATCATTTTGACATCACGACCAAAAGCCCCTTCGGCATTGAAAGTACCCCTGTTGGAATTGACCTCACTTATAACCCGCCACCGGCCAATCAGACCAATACGCCTGCTCAGAACGCAGGCGGCATGGTGACTAGTAGTGGCGGAGGGGGCGCTACCGATATAACGCTCAACACTATGCTTTTCCGGCGCCTGGAGGAAAAGGAGGCGCAGGAAGCGGAACTGGAAGCGAAGGAAGAAGGGGTGGATGTAGCAGAGCTCGACCTTGAGGATCCGAATGTTTTAGCAGACCTTATTCTTTACAGCCAATCCGCTGACAGAACCACCATGCCGAAAACCGTTTGGCCGATTGCAGAATCGAAAACCGGCGTGGAGTTTAAAAACCTCCAGATTGTTTACCATGACAACAAAGCGCTGATCAAATGGGATACGATGACTAAAGAAGTGGCTATGTTTGATATTTATCGCAGTAAATATCCGTATCCAGACCGCCGTTCCAAACATGCCAGCCAAAAAATCGCGACCCTCGAACCTCAGCGCTTCAAAAACCGCTATCAGGATATAGATGTTCAGAATGGTGACCGCTATACCTATCGGATTACTGCCCTGAATCATAATGGAGATATCATCGCGACCAGTATTCAGCTAACGCCTGAGCAGATTTTCATTGCCAAAAATTTTGGCAGTAAGGTCGATTTCAGTTCGTTCACCGATAAAGAATTTGATTCTATTTACATTGCCAAACACAACCATTTGGAATTTGAAGAGACCGGCGATCTGGAAAAACGTTACATAAAACCGAAAAACGGATTCTCTGCCGGTACGAAGATCCAGGTTCGGTTCATCGGCTGTCAGCCAAAAGAAAACGGCGGGGATTACTGCCAGAAAGTGGACCAGAAGATCATTGATGTATACACAGTGCAAAAGCCAAAAATTGCCACCCGCGTTAAACGGATTGGCAAAGCGATCATCGACTTTCTGATCCCCAGCGCCCACGCGGCTGGCGTTCAGGAGGAAGAGAAAGTGTATTACTACCTTCAGGACCATTTAGGCGGAGTAGACGTGGTAACGGATGAAAACGGTGATGTGGTACAGCGGAAGGATTATCTGCCTTTTGGAAGTGAACGGTTGGCTATGGGCAGTTCCGATGAGGATTATGGGTTCACAGGAAAAGAATTGGACGAAGAAACAGGGCTATACTATTATGGAGCCAGGTATTATGACCCGGAAATCGGGCGCTTCGTAAGCCTTGATCCTTTAGTCCTCGGTGAAGCTAAAAAAAGTAAAAAAAATATTGAAAATATCATACGAGATCCCCAGATGCTGAATGGATATGCATATGCAAAAAATAATCCTCTGAAGTATGTAGATCCGACGGGGGAGAAGTCAACTCCGATACAGAAACTGGGGAGAGGCATATTAAAATATCTGACAAATAGAAATGAAGAATTTAAGAATGCTGTTAAGAGCCTTACAAATGTGGTGGTGACTAGAGGGGTTTATAAAGGAACTGATATAAAAGATGAACTTTATTATAAAGATAACCTTTCTGTAAAAGTTGGACCATTTGAACTAAATAATATTGAAGTTCAATCCACCGTAGATTCCCCAGGTACTAAAAAAAGTTGGACAAAGTCTGATGGATCTTCTTACAATGCAAAAATAGGTGCAAGCGGGGCAACTAAAGACTTTATAGACGATACTCTCCAAATAGAAGGGGCTTACTTCCTTCATGAAACTAATTCGCGATCAGGAAAACCATACAGTCAGGGGTGCACAGTAACCAAGACCGATGACGACAATAGAGAAGTAATGGATATTTTGAGAGGGGACCTTCATTTTGAAAATGGAGAAACGGTAAAATATAGCTTTGAAGCAGCCCCTCAGCCTGAGAAAGATGAAAATAAAACCGAAGATTAAATCCTAACCAAACAACTATGATTAACTGGCATAAAAGATTTTCAATTTTTATACTTATTTTATTTCTCCTTGCGGGCTGTGCTAGTCCTAAAATGGAAGAAGATAAACATGAAGATAATCAGGTGTACATGGAGTGGATAAATAACCGCGACCCGGAAACAGACACATGCGGTGCAATTAAGAGTGGGAAAGCTCCTGACGTGACATTCGTCTATGTTTATGAAGATCCTGATAAAGAAGGAGAATGGCAACGTGTGACATACTTCATTAAAGACGCGGAGAAATATGCCGCCAAGGGGACAAAAGTTTATATCTCATTTGATCGATGGAATCGATGGACAAACGATAACATACAGGCTGTTAGAGTTGAATATAACCCAGAATATTTTGACTCATCTGCAGAATGGAACAAAGAAGACAATTATTGCTTTGATGATAAGGGCAATATAATTGAAATATATTCTTACTTAGATTTGTATGACGATAATCTCAGGTTGGTTAGGGCATGGACATTTAACAAAGATGGCTCTGTTAGGAATCAAATAAAAACACTAACAGATCCCTACCTGGGAAAAACTTTTGATCCAAACAGATTTGATCCATCGACAGATAAACCGCCCTACCTGGCAACAAGCTACCAAGACCTTTTAGAGCACTTTGGACTTTCTGACCAAATGAATAAAGTGCCCAAAGTTGAAATGAACAATTTAACTCAAAACATTGAAGATTTAATAAAAACGGATTTTCCGGTAAGTGAATATCTGCCATTTGTCAGCGATGATAAAAAGCTGACTTTTTATTATAGACCTGATTGGATATGTAAAGGAACATCTTCCGATTTTAGGATAGATGTAAGATGTTATCCAAAGTCCAGAATAGAGGGTAAGCAAGAATACGGTTTTTCTCAGGAGATAGATTTCCCTGAAGTGAAAATTGTAAGTAACCAGTGTCAGCTTGGTTCGGAACATAAAATAGGAAGTGTGATTCTCAACACAAGTGACTTTGAAGGACCCAAATACAACACATTTTACAAAAAGTATAACACTTGTGAAGTGAGCGTTAGTGCTTACAGTGAAATTGATACAGAGGAAGAACTATCTAAAATAATTACTGAATCGAAATAAATCAAATACTTCAATTTTTTCGGTAGCCTCTGGCTCAAAAACATCAATATCCTCAAATGAGAAAGATGAAAATAAAACCGAAGATTAAATCCTAACCAAACAACTATGATTAACTGGCATAAAAGATTTTCAATATTTATATTTGTTTTTCTATTAGCAGTATTAATTTTTTCATTAGTGTTGTCACGAAAAACCATAAATGATGGTTCAGCTACTGATAACGCAATGGATAAAAATTCTTCTATCGAATCCCAAACAAGTCAAAAACATGTTTTTGGGGTTTATGGGCAGAATTTTAAGCTAGATTTCCCTTTACCAAAATATTGGTATGTAAATATGGATTTTGCTCATGCAAATATGGTTGATGCCTTCTTCTATATAAAAGATGTAGGGATTAATGCCTCGCCAGTTGCTATAATTACTGAATTATATCCTAAATCAGAGAAAAATTCATCACTCTCTGATTTTATTGAGGAAGATAAAAATTATCTATTAAATAATTATCATGGATTTAGTTTTGTCGGCACAGAGTATGAAATAGTGAATGAATATGGTTTTCAAATTGAAGTTTTTGAGTTTTCAGAGGGTACATCCGGTCATTTACAATACATTGCCTATGTCGACTGTAATACTAATTATTTTATTAAAGAATCTCTGTCTATCATAGACAGAGATTCTTATGATCAATATTTAATCGATTTTATTGAGGGGTTAGAAGGAATGTCATATTTAAATATAGAGCTAAAAGAAGAGTATGGTAAATCCACTGATAGTTTTAGATTTATTGATTAATTTTGTGATTAGCTATTGCAAAAAATTCGCTTTGTTCGCTTATCGTGAATGGGCCTTTGATAATGTGACAGAAATAAGGCAGAAACAATAATTTGATCGCTGAATTTTTCTGATTTGTGGTAAACTAAAACCATAAAACCTAAAACAAAATTATGATTGTAAGAAATCCCGACCAGCGTATTGCCGTTTTGGTAGACGTGCAGAATGTTTATTATTCCGCAAAAAATTTATTTAACGCAAAGGTCAATTTTAAAAACCTTCTTACCCATGTAGTGTACGACCGACTACTTGTTCGTGCTGTGGCTTATGTGATCAAATCTGACCCGGATTTGAAGGAGGTTATGTTTTTTGACGCCCTGAACAATGCAGGATATGAGGTGAAGGAAAAAGACCTGCAGACTTTTTACGGCGGAGCGAAAAAAGGCGACTGGGATCTGGGAATCGCCATGGACGCCATCCGACTTGGCCAAAAAGTGGATTCGATTGTGTTGGTATCCGGCGACGGGGACTTTAAACCTGTGGTCAATTATTTACAGCAAGCACTTGGCTGTTTGGTGGAGGTAGTGGCTTTTAAGCGAACGGCTAACAACGGACTTATTGAAATGGCGGATGATTTTACTAACATCGAAGAACATCATAATCTGATGTTTAAGGCGAAACCGATTTACAAAAAATTACCTCCCAAACCATCTAAATAGGATAGTGGCATATTAAACAAACAGCCGCCCTAAATCCTCCTTCATCGCTAAGGCGGCCTGGCGGGTTATAAGGTTTTTTTAAAATTATATTTTACTTTACTTTTTATTTATTATATGTTATAATAAATTCTTTTGCTCTTGTAAAATTAGGCTTAGAAATTAAGGTGGTGGCACTTTTGTTGTCATTGAATGCTAACTTTACAGGAGGTGAAAAATGAAATATTTCTTGGTTGTTTGTATGTTTATTTTGGCCATCCACGGATGTGCTATAAGCTCAAGTCATGTCCAAGAAGATCCACACCAGCCAAAACAATGGCAATTCGTATGGACATCTAATCATGTGATTGTTCAATTTGCAGATAATTCTGTTTCAAAAACAGGACCCTTGGTGGCGCTGTTACCAAAGTCACCAAAAGAGGCTTCCGCATCGGACATGGAAAATGCCTTTTTCCTTACCGGGAAAGAGGTGAAAAAAGGAATTTGGGTATTTGAACTCTACACACAGGTCTCATCTGAACTCGAGACTCTTATCGTCAACATGATATCCCATACGGTAACGGCTTCGTTTACCAATGCTGAAGGGAAAACAGAATATTCCCCTGGTTTTCCTT
Source organism: Patescibacteria group bacterium (assembly GCA_018817125.1). Taxonomy (GTDB): domain Bacteria; phylum Patescibacteriota; class Gracilibacteria; order UM-FILTER-43-11; family UM-FILTER-43-11; genus JAFGCR01. Next base: position 24,369 of record JAHIUN010000012.1, read on the forward strand.
ATGATTTCTGCGAACCCGTTAGGGCGAGTGGTGTTTCGAAGAAGATTGCTGGCGAGCTGTTTGAAATCAGCAATACCAAATATCCGGATTACTTTGTCGAATGCATAGACTATGAGTGTTCGGATTTATTAGCTCGTTAGTGCACATGGTTGGGGATTCCAGACGCAAAAGTGCCCCGACCATTTTGATTTCTAACCATATTTTCATCCAAACAGCCGCCCTAAATCCTCCTTCATCGCTAAGGCGGCCTGGCGAGCGGCTTCGGGATATTCCTCCTCTTTCCATTTATCATCTTTAAAATAAGCGAAGATAATCCCGCGTGAGGAATTGACGATGGCGCCGGTGCCGTTTTTATGGAAGCAGGGCTTCACGTCTTCCGCGCCGCCCCCTTGCGCGCCGTAACCGGGCACAAGGAAGATTTGATTCGGCATGAGCTGACGAAGGGTGTGGGCTTCTTCGGGATAAGTAGCGCCTACCACCGCGCCGACGGAGGAGTAGCCGGAATCACCGATCAGATCGCGGCCCCACCCTTCTACAAGCGTGGCCACATGTTCATCCATTAAGTGATCGCCAATTGGCTGACCCTGAATTTCGTCGGCAGACGGATTCGACGTGCGAACCAGAATAAACAGTCCCTTACCTTGTTCCTGACAGACTTTGGTGAAAGGCGTAATGCCGTCAGTGCCCAAATAAGGAGTAACGGTGAGGGCATCGGCGTTGATTGTTGGAGTGGGAGTGCCGAAGACATCGACTAACCCCAGATGACCGTTCGCATAGGCTTCGGAGGTGGAACCGATGTCGTTGCGTTTGGCGTCGCCGATCACCAGCATGCCTTTTTTGTGGGCGTATTCGATCGTCTGTTCATAAGCAAAAAAACCGGCATGCCCGTATTGTTCATAAAAAGCGATCTGCGGTTTAATAGCGGGGACAATATCGGCGATGGCATCGATTATACCGATATTAAAAACGATAAGCGCCGCCGATACGGCCTCAAGATTTTCTCCGCCATATTGTCTAATGGCTGCCTCTTTAATAAAGACGGGGATCTTGTCCAGGCGAGGGTCGAGCCCTACCACCGTTGGATTCCCAAGTTCTTTGATCCGATTGGCCAATCGGTCTCCAAAATGCTGCATATTTTTTAATTAATTTTTATAATTTTTGAAATAAATTCTAATTTTCAATTTTTAATGTGCTGATTGGCAATTATAAATATTTAGTAGTTTGAAATTTAAGGATTATTTATAAAAATTTAAAAATTGTAAAATTACAAAAATTTTCAAGGGATCATTACTTTTTCGATCTCATTCATTTTTATCCGGACATCCTGAGCACTGTTACGTGCCTTTTCGTTATACGGCTCCAAAGTAAGGATTTTTTCGTAGGTAAAAAGGGCATTTTCATAATCTTCTGCCCCCTTACAAGCATCGGCTAATAAAAAAAGATAATCAACCTCACGCGGTTTTAACTCGGCCGCCCGCCGGTAACATTCTCCCGCCAAGGAGGGGCGCATGAGCAATTGATACAATCGACCCAAGGCGACTAATTTCCGATCATCATTTTCGTCTAACCCAATCGCCTGTACATAAGCCTGTACTGCCTCTTTAAAACGTTTCTTTTTAAGATATATCTTTGCCAGACTCTCATAAACAGCTGGATTTTCATGATCGATTTCGGCCAGCCGTTTATATAAAGATTCTGCACGCTTTAAGTCTCCGCTTTCCATATAAACTGTGGCCAGCTTTAGGGAGACTGGAAGTTCTTCTTTGGTAAGTGCGAGCGACTGGATCAATAATTTTTTTGCTTCAATCCATTGTTGTTTAGCCATGGCCATATCCGCCTTACGCAAAACCAGTTTGAATTGTGAAAAATCATATTTTTTACCTTTCTGCTCTTTCAATAATGTTTCTTTAAAACGTTCCTGATGCATAAGCTGACGCTCCTTTTGAAACTCGTCGACTTTTTGGGCGACTTCTTCTTTGAATTTCCACCGCTTGTTGCGGTTAAAAATATGGCTACGTCGTGTAACAATAACCGTGATAGCCAGCAAGCCGCCGATAAACAAATAAATCTGAGGCATTTAGAACAAAACAATAAAAGTAAATATCCGAAAGACTGAGTTTTACTTTTTTGTTTTTATTTTTTGTTTTTATCGCTCGGTTTGAATCATCAGATTTTCCAAGGCGAGTCTCTTGTTCACGTTGCGGTTTATAAAATAACGTGTTTTTTCCAAACTTTCAAACAGATTAATAATATCGCGCGGGGTGAAACGTTTGCCTAGCAGGGGAGAGGATGAATTCATATACTCAAAAAGAAGCTTTCTGAGATAGCGGGTAAAGGCATCCAAAAACAGACTAACCTGATCTTTGTCTTTCTCAATCCCTTCGATAAATGAAAACTTTTGGGCTAAATCATTCTTTTTTAAAAAAGTTTCAATCTGATTATAGAGTTTCTTCTGATCTTCAAAGGCGCCTTCATCTTTTATCATATTAATGGCGAGCCCTGGTCTGCCCTGAGCCATGTTGATTATTTCATCCATATCGGAACGACTGCCAAAAGTCTCTTTTAAATAAGCTTTTAAAATACCATCGTCCACTGTGGAAAAATGAAAGTGGCGAACGCGCGACTGGATAGTCAAAAGCACTTGGTCTAAATGACTGGTGGTCAGCAGGAAAATGGTTTTTCCAGGAGGTTCTTCCAGCGTTTTCAGAAAGGAATTTTGCGCTTCAATCGGCATGCGCTCGATATTCTCAATCACAATCACGCGATAGGGGCTTTGGCTGGTTAAATTAGTTTTACGAATAATCTCGCGGATATCATCAATCTTAATAGATTCCCCGTTATCCTCCATAAAAAGCGTGTCGGAATGAGCTTTGGCTTGGATTAGCTGACAATCCTTACATTTTTTACAGTAATGATTCGGACACTGAATAATGTTAGCAAATGTTTTGGCAATACTGGACTTTCCTCCTTGGCGTGGCCCGGAAAAAAGATAAGCATGACTGATATTCTTTTCTTTGATCTCTTTTTCCAGACCTAAAAGTTGTTGGGTATGACCGACAATGTTCCACTGATATAACATAAAACGGTGATGAGTGGCTGTCATTATAACACAAACTAATTGACATCTGATAGACAGCTGATTGACATCTGATGGACTAGTCAATTAGCAATCTATTAGCTGTCCACAAGAAATCTAAAGAAAAGCTTGTTTTTAAGAGTAAAATTCACTAAAATAATCGGGCTTTTATGTTTAAGTGGAATTTTGAGCCGCGGTGGTGGAATTGGTAGACACGCAAGACTTAAAATCTTGTTCCCTCGGGAGTGTGGGTTCGATTCCCACCCGCGGCACCACATCTTAACAACTAACGATTATGGAAAAAACGTTGAAAAAAATGGCTAAAGATTTTATGGCCAAAAAAGTGATTGCAGTCCAGGAAAATGAAACCATTAAAGCGCTCTTTAATTTATTAGATCGAAGTGGTATCCTAGGCGTCCCGGTTGTGGACGCAAAGAAACATGTAGTGGGCATTGTGACTGAGTCGGACTTGATTAAGCATTTTACCACTCTCAAAGTTCCACGCTCCATCAATCTTCTCGGCAGTATTGTTTATCTGAATGACATAAGTGATTTTAATAAGCATCTGAAAGAGCATTGTGCCGAAACCGTAAAAGATCTAATGATTGCTCCGGTCATCACGGCAAGCGAAACAGCAACTCTTCTGGAAGTCATTGATCTTATGTCTGAAAACAACATCAGCCGATTACCGATTGTGAACAAGAAAGGTGAATTGACTGGCATCATCACCCGAAAGGATGTCGTTCATCAGCTCGCCACGATTAAAAAGGTTTAATTATTTAATTTTTTACAATAATGGATAAGATTATCTTAGAAGTCACTGAGGGGGTTTACGATACTGCTAAGGCCGCACGCACTGCAGGCCGTATCCCGATGGCTTATTATGGCAAAGGCTCTGAAAACCATGGCTTTTCCGTGAATTACCAAGACTTTCGTCGTGCTTATGAAAAAGGCGGACGCAGTACAATTATGTATTTCGTGAATGAAAAGAAAAAAGAATTTCCTGTACTTGTACAAGATATACAATACGATCCGGTTAGCGACCATATAATTCATGTGGATGTTATGGCGGTGGACATGAAAAAACCTATCACTACCACCGTTCCTCTTGTCCTTACCGGCGAAGCGCCTGCAGTTCGGGAATTGGGCGGTGTTCTGGTTCAGAACAAAAACAAGGTACAGGTGGAATGCCTGCCTAATGACCTGATACATAAGATTGAAGTGGATATCACTTTACTGGTCGATTTCCATTCGTCCATTACTGTGGGGAATATACAGGTGCCTGATACCATCAAAATTTTGGATGCTCCGGATATCAATGTGGCCATTATATCGGCTCCAAGAGCGGTTGAGGAAGAAAAACCAGTAGAAGTTGAGGTTGAAGAAACTGAGGTTGAAGAGAGTGATGAGGAAAAGAAAGAGGAATAATACTACCGATTGGCGCTCTGATAAGTGACCCAACTGGAGCTCCCATTGGAACCCCGACCGGAAATCATTATGAATTTTAAAGAATTACTTCAACGACTTCGCCAAAAAGCGAAATTTGAACCGAAATTCATCGGCGTCCTGGCTCTTGTGGCCGTGGGCGCCTTTGTGATAATCAGCCTTATTTTAGGGGCTATTATGCATTCGGTTGAAAAAAGCCGTTACGAAATCCAGCCACTGGATGAACGGATTGTTTATGATGCTGCGCCACACGACGTCAAAAACGACTTCTCACTTCTCCTCGAAAAACAACCCTCTGTTCTGAATGGCGCACCTATAGAACAGGATATTGGAAAAGGACAGGCCTTAGCGGTTATTATCGAGAACTACACCCCTATTCGCTCCACACAAGTGGGGCTGGAAGATGCGGCGATTGTGTATGAAGTGCCGACAGAAGGGGGTATTACCCGACTGTTAGCTATTTATGATGGCCAGCCTGTTGAAGTGATGGGGCCGGTCCGGTCCGCCCGACCTTATTTCATCACCTGGGCTTCGGAATATCGGGCGGCACTGGTACATGTCGGCGGGAGTCCGGACTCATTGGCAAACCTCAGGGGCAATTTCCGTTTATTTAATATTGATGAATTCGCGGATTACGTGACCATCTGGCGCAACAATCAATATCTGGCACCCCACAACGCTTTCACTTCTACCGAAAATATCTACAAACGGCTTAATAAGGAAGAATATTATCAGCCCGTTAAAACAAAACGTTTCCCCTTTAAGAATCCAGACAGCGAATCGGGAGATATACGCACTATCACCATTGATTTTTCTATCGCCCCTTACGCCGTGAAGTACGATTATGATGAAGCGACTCATACCTACACTCGTTCTAATGGGGGTAAGCCCCATCACAACATCAAGCCTGCGAACGTAGTGGTCCAGTTTGTAGACACACAGGTTTTAGATGATATCGGACGACTTAGAATCCAAACGCATGGCACCGGCAACGCGGTGGTATTCCGCGACGGCCATGTGATTGAAGGCACATGGGAGAAGGACGCGTCTATCAACAGCCCGGATCAGCCGATGGACCAGAGCTGGACAAAATTTTTTGATAAAAACGGTAACGAGATCACGCTTAATCGGGGACAGGTGTGGATAGAGGTCGTACCGAATGAAAGGCCTGTGAATTATTTTTAATTTGATAGTAAAATACTTACAGCTTAACCATTAATCAAAATAACCATGAAATCGTTAACAGCTAAATCAATTTTAATTATTACTTTTGTTGCTATTGCTTTTCTTACAGGCTGTGCCGGGGGAACGAGTACCGAAAGTGTCACAGGGGCAGGCAGCGGTAGTGTCGAAGCGCCCAGCCGCAGCGGACGGGATGTTTCTGCATTGAAATGCGGCGATGTACTATCTAAATCATTTGTAGTCTCATTGGGAATTCCCGATTCTGAATATTATTCCGAAGAATCTTCAATGCCTTGCGTATTCGCGGATGTGACTTTTGTCTTCTGGACCGGTGACCAATTCGCGACTTTATTACAGGGTGCGCAAATGTTGCCTGACCCAAGCAATATCAAAGAAACTTCCAGCGTAGGCAGCAGAACTATGGAATATGAAGGCTCTTACCTGGGTCATACGGTAGAGGTTGGTTTTGTGACTAAAAATAAAAATGCGACCGCGCTGGTGACGTTCACAGGAGACACAGCGACGCTGAATTTAGCAAAGAAAATAGCGCAGGAAATGGAGAAAAATTTACAATAAAAGCTCCATTACATCGCATAACAAGCAATCGTAAATGAATCTCTCTGATTTTGACTACCATCTCCCCAAAGAAATGATTGCCCAGCGGCCGCTGAAGAACCGTGATCAGTCTAAATTAATGGTATTGAATCGGGCGGATCAGACGATTGAACATCATCAGTTTTTTGAATTGCCGACACTTTTGGATGAAAATTCTGTTTTGGTTTTGAATGAATCAAAAGTGATTCCTGCGCGACTGAAATTTGAGATGGGAAATGGGAATGCCGAAATTCTGCTCATTAAACCCATTCATGACAATACGTGGGAGTGCATGGTACGGCCAGGACGCAAATTCGACCCCAAAACCGAGGTGACAATCGATTCAGAATGTTCGTTTCACGTAAAAGACATTACACCTCATGGTTTGCGGACGATTAAATTTTACTGTGATGATTTTAAGGACTATCTGCAAAAAAACGGGCACACCCCCACTCCGCCTTATATAAAGGAGGAAGTGGAGGATCCTGAGGTGTATCAGACGGTTTACGCCAAAGAAGATGGCTCGGTAGCGGCGCCAACAGCCGGCTTTCATTTTACTCAGCGAGTTTTTGATGATTTGAAGAAAAAAGGGATTCAGACAGAATTCGTCACTCTTCATGTCGGCCTGGGTACCTTCCAGCCGGTAAAAACGGACAATATTACGGAGCATCCCATGCACAGCGAGTGGTTCAGCTTGTCAGATGGTACAGCTGAAAGGCTGAATAAGGCTAAAAAGGAGGGGAAAAAGATCGTGGCAGTCGGCACAACGTCGGTACGGGTTTTGGAAACGTGTAGTGATTCAAGTGGAAAGCTGACGCCTTATTCCGGAGAAACGGATATTTTTATTTACCCCGGTTACCAGTGGAAATTCGTGGATCAGCTGATTACTAATTTCCACGTGCCAAAAAGCACTCTGGTGATGCTGGTGAGCTCATTCGCCTCATTTTGTCATCCTGTCCTGAATCAAGTTCAGGACCATTCAGGATCTAAAATGAATGGCCATGGCTTCGTCCTAAAAGCCTATGAAACCGCCAAAAAAGAGGGCTATCGGTTTTTCAGTTTCGGGGATTCTATGCTGATTCGTTAGTTTTCTTTATTTCTTCATAAACACCTGGAACACATAGTGTTATAGTTACTATCAATCTTATTGCCTTTATCTGAATAACACTATCCCTTTCATCGCATTCGCGATTACCCAAATCGGGATGATCAGAAATCATTCCGAGAACCTTGCAAATCGCTACACCTCTTTTATCATCCCCTTCACCCCATAGAAATTCATCTGTAGCGAAATCTCTTTTATATCCTTTCGGAAAAAGGAGGTCGATTTTTTTTAAATAATCTTTTACTCTTTCCAAAAGTTCAGGCGAAATAGATTTTTGCCTTAAGTCTTTCTGCATCACATCTGCTAACTCGAATATGTGAATAAAATCTTTCTGCTTTCCTGAAGCATAGGTGGTATTACCTCTTTCTAAAGGTGACATTTTTGCGGAGGGTTAAATAAATAATTTGTGATTAATCCTTACCTTCGAAAAAACCGATAATAAACCTGAGATCTAAAATTGGGCCTAGCTTAGAAGAATCGGCCTTCAGCCGTTGGAATGCGGGACTGTGATAAATGGCGTCCAATCTTCTTTTGACATCTTTCAATTCGCTGACATCCTGTCGCATGGTTTTCCGGATTCCCATTGTGTTCTTGAACAAAAAACAAGCCGTGCTAAAGATTAGGACAAAGTTATGAGCTGACATTTCATCTTCCTTCAGGCGAGCAAGATGACTTTCTAATTCGCATACACATTTCATAACGGGCAAATTTCCCAGTTTTGGCCTTTGGGGTTCTGCCTCGGGTTTATGGGAGGGGGTGAGAGGGCTCATGGAAAATGATATAATCAATTTAGGGATATATTTTACGTTTTAATTATTAATTGTCAAGTTTATGCGATCCTTTATTATCCCGTTTATTATTGCCAGCTGTATAATATTGATGGGCTGTGGTTCAAAAACCGACATTAATTCTAACTCCACTGAAACCATGAGTGAAAATGTATTACACATGCAAATCGCCGGTTACGAAAACGGCGACCGGATGCCCGCTCAATTTGCCACTAAAAACGGTGGCGGGGAAAATGTTTCCATTGGTGTTAAGTGGCAGACTTTGCCCACCGCCCAATCCTACGCTCTGCTTTTTGACGACAAATACCCCATGGCCAATAATTGGGTTCATTGGCTAGTAGTGGATATTTCTAATACGGTTACCGAGATTCCGGAGGGTGGCAGCCGAGTGAATATGCCATTGGGGGCACGCGAGCTGGTGACCTCGTGGGGGCAAACCGGTTATGATGGTCCTCAGCCGCCTGTTGGTTCCGGCGACCATGAGTATGTGGCACACTTGTACGCTTTGGACGTGCCGAAATTAAATGTTGATGAAAACATCAGCCGTGCCGGATTCTCAAAGGCTATTGGGGGGCATGTGATTGCCGAAGAAACCTATAGCGGATGGTTTGAGAGGAAGTAGGACTGTTTTTTATCCACTATCATCATCCTGAACTCGTTTCAGGATCCCCCGATAAACCAAAAAGCTTTAATATCATACTTTTGGAATTAAAATAAATAGTCCGCTTATTTCAGATAAATGGACTATCGGAAGACTAGGAGATCCTGAACTAAATTCAGGATGACGAAAAGAATTTATTCCGATTCTCTCAGATAAGATGGTAAAAAGGTCGGTTTTTTAAGCCCTTTCACCTTTTTAACAATATCCAGATCATTCATGTTGATCTTGCCATAATAAAGATCGCGAATATCTCCTCCTTTTTCGATAAAATTCAAAATCATTCGGTACCCTTTAAAATAAACAAAATCTTTGGTAAACGCGCCGGGTTTTGAGGTATCTTCAAGCCCGCGCTTCGCCTTAAGTGCTACTTTCCAGGCGCGATCCATACTAAACCCGAGCTTAACAACTTCCGCATACACATCCGCGAACGACCCGTGCATCGCCCGATAAATCCCTACAACGGATGAAGCCGGCCAATATTTCTTTTCCGTTTCATTGGATTCCGTTCGCTCCTGATTGTAAACGGCTAATCCCTCTTCGGTCGCGAGGTAATCTGCTAATCCGCGTTGGAAGACCTTGTAATGCTGCTGACTTCCGTTCATAGCCGTAAAAACATGGGTTTCGATCTCATGAGTGATGGTCCCTTTTAGGCGCTCTTCAGAGAACATAGCGTCCTCTCTTAACATAACGGAATTTTCCTTGCCCGCGATGGCATCGGACACCATGTCTTTTTTGATTTTTACACTCCATCCTTTCAATCCGAAACCTTCAATTGCCTGTTCGAATAAAACTTTGGCCTCTTTCGCAGTCAGGAGTTTTTTGGATTCTGGAAATTTGTCCGGCATCTTCATAATTTCTTTGAGCGCTTCCTTCACAATGTCCTGATCCGGCACTCCATACAAATGCATGGATTTAGCGGTAAAACTTTCAGACCCGCGGGATTCTAATAACTCGATTTTTCGTTTGATCTCATCCGCCTTTTTGTGCCACAAAATACCGATGGGGGAATCCGGAAATTCAATTCGTTTTAAACGGGCATATAAATTATTAGGATCGAATTTAAGCGGTTTGTATTCAAATTGAGGATTGTAAGTAGGATCGACTAAAAATTTATTGTGCTCTTCTTTTAGATTGCTCGGACTTAAGTGGGCAAGCAAGCGGATTTCGCCGTCGATACTTACAATCTCGTCATCGATTTTTCTTAAATCAGCTTCGGTAAACTGACGCACAATATGGGCAATACTGGAGGCTGATTTTTCTCCGGCCCCCTTTTCGGTGTCCATGTGTTTGGTGGGGTCAATTAAAAAATCCCGCAGATCGCGCTGGCCAATTACCATTTTATATTTCTGATGAGTGAAATCGGATACGTCCACAACTGTTTGGATGCGATGACCGATCAGATTGAATTTGCAATACCCCTCATCAAGTCCTACCTCATCAGCCACCCCTTTGTCTAAAACTGATTTTTGAACAGTGGAATCGATTTGTGCAATGATTTTTTTATTATCTTTTCTTCCCATGATCTCAATCCGTTCCAAATTACCGATAACCGGTTTGTGAGGAATTTTTTCCTCTTCTCCTTTTGGTCCAATTTTCTGGCCAAAAATATCCTGCGCAATACGCACGCCCTTTTCCGGACTGGACACCTTGATTCCTTCAATCCGCTCCAATCGTCGTCGCAAAGGAGCCATGTTCGCGATCTGCACCGCTAGGCCGGCACGTGCGTTGATCTCTAAAAGAACCGGACCGGATTTATCCATCGTGATATCCACCGCCGCGAAACCCAAGTTCGTAACATGCTGCACACGGGAAGCGATGAGAAGGATTTCATCCCAGTGGTCGATTTTGGTTCCTTTAACCGGTCCGTAACCCGGGATGCTGTCGATTTCTTTATTATATTGTGTGATATATGTCATCTCACCTTTGGCAATATCGATTCCAACAGCGATACCTCCGAAATGAACATTCGCCTTGCCCTGAGACTCTTCAGTCGGCAGCCGCATCATGGCCATTACCGGAATGAGGTTGTGGACGACCACACGAATATCCGGCAAGCCTTTATAAGACATACTGTTAAAAGGCTCTGGTGCCTCCAGGCGTTGTTCAAAAAAAGCCGTGTCTGAAAGATTCGCCAGAGAGTAGCGGCCGTCAAGAATATCACCCACGTGTTGCTCCATGGCCTCGTGTGTCATCACACTGTCGTCGCCTATAATCCAGTTTCTTCCTTTCCTTCCCCGGATTATCAAAATCCCCTCTCCGCCATAACCTGAATTTGGTTTTAAGACGAAGGAATTTGGCAGACTGTCCCAGTCGAAGTTATCCAACTCCTTCTTGTTGTGGATGGACGCGTAAAATTTAGCTACCGGCACTCCGCGTGCGGATAGAAAATTTTTGGTTTTTATCTTACTATCCGCCATCATGATGGCTTTCTTGGGATTATACGCTCTGATGTATAACAGGTTGCGGGCATTGATGCCAAGCAGACCTGGATTATGGAAGAACCACATAACTTATAAACTTAAATTCGAAACTCGAATTCTCGAAATCCGAAAAAATACAAAATACGAATATTGAAATGTTCAAAATATGTTGTTTGGATCATTTTCATTTAGATTTGAAAATTAGAATTTTTTCGAGTTTAGATATTCGGATTTCGAGTTTTACTCTTCAGCATGGCGCATGACTTCACGGAAACGGATGTATTCAAAGAAACGAAGACCCGTCCATCGGCCAAGGCCGAGATTGACCACAATGAGGAGAAGGATAATTTCGGGATAACTTAAGATCAGATTTTGTAAAAACTGCCATTCCACCACCCAATAACAGATCAGGGAAACAGCGGTGGTCTCAACCATCAAAAGTACGGCCGCGTACACTCCCTTTCCGCTTTGAGCGCTCACAAATTTCTCTGCCAGTGTCGTCATAATAAGCATTGGGAATACTGCGATAGAAGCCAGTTCCTGAATATTCAGATAGGTGCCGAATCCGAGCATTAAAAGAATAATAAGGGTGGAAATAGTAAACACGATAGCAATACGTGGAATGTGAAGTAGCCGGACATGAGCAAAGGCTTTGCGTAAAATAGACCCTGTGAGCAGGATGATCACCAAAATCGCCAAACCGAATTTAAGGCCAAGTGCTAAAAAGGAAAGGGTAATAATAGAAGGCGTGTACAGGCCAAAAGTCGTCACGCCAATAACCTGCTTTAAAAACGCAATGATTGTGGCGATGACTGGCAGCATAAGAAGCAGCACAATCGTGTTACTGGGTACCCCCTGAGTGAGCATAAAATTGACCAAATAAGACATAAAATTCCATAGTCCGATATGCCGGGTCTCCGCATCAATCATGCGATATTCAGAAACCCCGTTTTTTAAGTCATCCACAAAACTAGCAACGCTTGGGGCGCTGATCAGGTTATTCAGTTCGTATTCGCGCGTTAGTACGATGGTTTTAGGCGTGATGATGTTGTAGTTGCTCTGCATGATGCGGCTGAGCGTTTTTAGGTTCTTGTCGGAGATAACTACAATTGTTTTGTCTTTCAGAAAATCCTGAATTTCCGGTCGTTCGCGTATCAGGCGGGTCAGGGCGTTGATTCCGCTGCCACGGGTTGTCCAGATCGCGATGGTGTCGGCACTGGAAATCATATTCACTTGTTCCAAAAGTTTTTTGGATAAAGTTTCTTCGGACATAAACGCTGTGTTGCTGTCATAGCTCTCAATTACATTCACATAGGTGCCTTCTTTCAGCGCTTTGTCGGTGAGTTTTTCGACGCTTTCACGACGATCGGTGACATCGGTTAAAAAGAGGATGAGTTTTTCATACGCGAACACGCTTCGGGTAATCGAGGCATTTTCGCCCTGTTGGCTCATGGTGAGTTTAACCATATATTCACCGGCTTTCGCGTATGAATGCACCACCTCACCTCCAAATTCCTGTGGGCTTCCATCTCCAAAATCCCACTGATAGCCAACAGGAGCTTCTTCGTCCGGAGCAAAAGACTGAGAAGCGTCCAGAATAATGTTTTTACCGACCTGTACCACATCGTTCGAATCAATCACCGCCCGGATGTCGTTGAGATTGAAGGTTACTGTGGCATTGGCTGCATAAGGAAACAGGAAAAGCCCGATAAATAGAGTGAATAGGAATTTTCGCATGATGAAAGAATTAATAGGGATTAATCTTACCTGATGTTGTTCTTTAAAACACTGCTATTGTACCAAAAAAAGCTTTTTTTACTAAGCTCTCTTTATGGATAAGGCGAGTGGAACCGGCTGTTTAAACCGGAGCATCACGGTTCGAACGGCTCATGCTTCTACTTCAGAAACCAATGAATCCATCTGGTGGAAGATACGTATTCCTGATACGCAAGCCTCCGGGTTCTACACAGGCTCAAATACCTTCGCGTCTACATTATCCAGCGCTTGTAGTGAAGGGTATGATCCGAGCCCGTAGTAATAAGAATTGCTTAAGAATAGCCTAAGGATAGCTTTAGCAATGCTTTAAACAATTCTTTAGCTATCCTTTTATATTATCCCCAGCCGTGCCTCAATTTCCTGGTCGACAAACATCTTTTTACGACCGTATTTCATGCGTGAGTATTTCTTGAGCACTTCAGACATTGCATCGGTACCCTGCGGATCCCAGATGGTCTGGATTGAGAAGGGGCGGGATGTGGCATTGTGAATATTAAGTTTGATGTACGCGCTGTAATTCGCGATTCCAATGATGTCTTGTTCGGAGAGAAGTGGAGCGTATTCTTTCGCCAGATATTCAGCGTCGTCCGCGCCGACCTTAAAGCTAAGCATCGTACCCACGTTACCAAACACCGCGTCGCGGACACGGGTATCATCGTGACCTGTGGGTGTTTTGGTGAGCTGGGCAATGTACTGATGCGCCATGATGAGGGAAAGACGGTACTTTCGCGCTTCGGAAAGGATGGAGGCAAAAGTATCGGTTGCGAAATTCTGGAATTCATCAACGTACATATAGAAATCCTTACGCTGCTCTTTGGGAATATTCTGCCGGCTCATGGCGGCCATATTGACCTTGTTTACAAAAATGAGACCAAGGAGCTGAGCATTTACATCACCGATTTTACCCTTGGATAGGTTGACCAGAAGGATCTTTTGATTATCCATGATCTCACGGATGTCGAACGCGCTTTTGGGCTGACCGATGATATTGCGGATGGTGGTGTTGGTAATAAACGGACCGAATTTGGAGCTGAAATACGGAATCATTTCCTGTTTTTCACGTTCGCCGGTACTCGCGTATTCATGCTCCCAAAACGAACGGACCACCGCGTTGGTGAGTTTAGATGTTTTGTATTTTAAGAACTCTTCGTCGGTAAATATGCGGGGCACATCAATCAAAGTCGCTCCCTCCTCTTCGTCTTCCATAAGGGTTAAACAGGCGTTACGGAAGTAATGCTGAATGCGGGGACCAAAGATCTCATCACCGAATAGCTTGATAAAGATTTCCATCGCATCGAGAGAGGCGCGATCGCGCTCTTCCGGTGTATGGGCCTCAAGCAAATTCAATCCCATCGGCCGTTCAGTATCAGCCGGATCGAAAAGCACAATATCTTTTGCCCGTTCTTTCTGGACGATCTTCAATGTATCTTCGACCAGGTCTCCATGCGGATCGATTAAACAGATGCCATCGCCATTCCATATATCCTGGCGCGCCTGATAATTAAGGAGTACGGATTTACCGGAGCCGGATTTACCGATGATATATTGATGACGCGTGCGGTCGTCGGCCATAATACGGACCATCTTTTCCTGACCGCGATACATACTTTTGCCGATGACCACGCCTTCGGTAGGCAGTTCCACAGGTGGCGGCAATACTTTGTACTGCAGCCATTTGATGATGGGGACCGGATTGTAACGGGAATCCGGGAAATGGATGATGGAAGCCAGCTCGTCCTGGGCAAATAAAGATTGCCTATGGAATATGCCCGGCATCCGACGATTAAACAGATACTTCATCAGCGGATTATTGATGAAATCAAACGGCACAATACGGCGATTCTGGAACCAGTTAAGATAGGCGTCGTGATACACGCTGAATGCCACGTTGATGTTGTTAGTGATCTCAACTGCCCGCGCATTGGTGTCCGCCACACCGACCACACGAATGGAGGCATCAAAGCCGACTTGACCGGCTTTTTCACCTATTTTCTTCAGCGCCTCTTCTTTAGAGGCCAGCATGCGGATATAACTGTCGCCCGAGGAAGCACCCGGCGCCATAGAACCGCCCTTACCCCCCGGCAGAAAGACACGAATGATATTAATCAAAAGCGCTAAAATCGGGCCGATAATAGGAATGGGGATTCTAAACGGAGGGGATTTTCTTTTAAATAAAAGCTCGCCAATGCGCTCTGTTTCTTTACGCCATTTTTCGGACGCCGCCGGATTAACGATGACCTGAATGGCTGCTTTTTCACTTACATCAAGCTTAGACAGCACATTTGCCACACCATTGAGGGGGTCTTCCTCCATCGACTTATAAGTGCTGATTGGATACCAGAAAGGACGCTTGGCATAAATAAAATAAGCTCTGGCTTTTTTTCCCTTTTCAAAAAGCTTATAGGACTCCTTGGATTGCTGAATATCAGCATCTTTATAAAAAGTGGTGATCTGTTTTTCAACAATATTCTTATAGTATTCGTTAGTGACCACATAAAAATTTAATTGCTGATTTTCCAAAAACAGTTCAATCGAAATGTTATCTGCCTGCCAGATCTTCGTTTTAATCATATTCCACAGGTTCATTTCCCGGATTTCATACAACGCCCTATATAACTGAGCCATAATGCCGATTTTTTCTTTAAAGTCTTTTTCCGTCCTTTTCTCCTGGTCCATCTTGGAATCACTGCGGGGCAGGGTGACCTTTAAATATACCAAATTTTTCGAGGTGTAATGCAAATGAAGTATGCGGGCAAACTGAAGGAGATAACGCAAAACATACCAACCGCCCACGGCGATGAGCAGGGCCCATAGTCCGTAATTTTTCAGCCATTCAAAGGCAATCTGTCCGTAATGTTGATATTTTTCGAGGTCCATTTATTGTGGTTTTTTAATCCAGTTGAAATTCTTCAATGATTTTTAAAATATCGCTAAGTTGCTCATCATCCATAGATTCAAGGAATGAATCTGGACTATAATAATCTTCAAGCGCCTTTTCTAACTCTTCTTCCGCCAAATCTGCCTGTTCGGCATCTTCATCACTAATATTTATTTTATAGGTTTTTTCATAATCCACTTCGGCATTGCTGAGAATTTCAGTCATTTTAGAAAGTGGCGTGCTTAGTTTTCCCAATAATTCATCCGAAAGATGGGTGGCTATGCTTCTCAGTTCCCGATGTACATCTTCGGGCGTCCTCAAATAATTTGCCCGAGCAATGAGGTCTTCCATTTTTTCACGCCATTGATCTTGCGTTTCCCTTGCCTCCTCCATCCGATAGGTTGGCTGTGATACTTCGTCTTCTTTTCTTCTCTGGCCCCTTTCTCTTTTGCGGACACCTTTCTGAATAGCCTTCAGCGCCTGCCAAATAGACTTTCTTTTTTCTTCCCATGAAAATTCCAAGGGGTATTCCTCGGATTTCCCGTCAGAATAATTAAAAATGACCATGGCTGGGTTTTTCCCGCGACGATAGGGTTTAATTTCATAGCTTTTTGCCTCCTTAAAACGTTCCACAAGCGCTTTCATATCAGTGACTTCCTGTAACAGCTGGAGCCGTTTAACAGAATCCTTGACAGTGTGATATTTAATTTCAGGAAGCTTATTTAGGAATTTTTCACCTAGCTCATCAATAAAAATTTTTAATCTTACGACTTTGCTTACATCTAATTCCGCCAAGGAGCAGATACTCTGCTCAAGAATTTTTTCGCCAGTTTTTTTGGTTGTATCGCAGGTATCCCTGGTATATTTTAGAAAATCAGCTGCTTCTAAGGCTTCATTCCAGGATATTTCTTCCCCTTCCCCGACTCCCGGGACAGGAGAAACCTCCGGAGCGACATCTTTCCATACAAATCGTGCATTTTTAATTAGATCTATATTGTATTGGAAATTGGTCATTGAAAATTGGTCATTAATTTAATCTATATATTATACCAAATTTTCTCTCTGAAAACAAGGGTGAAATCATTTCAGATTTCTGATTTCTGAATTCTGAAATGAGTATTGGCTTGCCAAAAATAGTGGTGGTTCGCTATTATGACCTCCGATCTTGACTGAGAATAATATGAGTCTATTAGGTAAAAAATGGGTTATTAGGAATAGTGATGAGAGTCTGAATATTATTGCAAAGCTACTTCAGAATAGAGGTATTGATTCCCCCGAAAAGGCGGAATGGTTTTTTAATGGCACTCTCAAAAATCTTCATGACCCCAAGCTGTTAAAGGGAATTGAGAAAGCGGCGGAACGAATTGAGAAAGCCGTTGAAAATAAAGAAAAAATCATGGTTTTTGGGGATTACGATGTGGACGGTGTCACCGCCACGGCGATTTTGTATGATTTTTTGAAAAAGGCCGGAGCCGATGTGCATTATTCCCTGCCCAATCGGGATAAAGATGGTTATGGCTTAAAAGATTACTTCATCCGCCGCTTTAAGGAGGAAGATGTTCAGTTGATTGTAACGGTTGACTGTGGAACTTCGAGTTTTAATGAGGTGCAGTTGGCCAATGAGCTGGGGATGGAAGTGATTGTGACTGACCATCATAGTATTCCCGAGAAACTCCCGCCCGCGTATATCATTGTTAACCCCCACCGTTCAGATTGTGAATATCCGAATAAAGACATCTGTGGTTCGACGGTGGCTTATAAACTTGTTTCTCTATTGGCTCGTGACCTGTGGCCAACTGAAAAAGCGGAGGAATATTTAGATCATCAGCTTGGAATTGTGGCTCTGGGGGTGGTGGGTGACTGCATGGCCTTAACAGGAGAGAACCGGATTCTGGTCAGCGAGGGCATTAAGCGACTGACAGATGGCAGAAATCCAGGTGTCTTGGCCTTGCTGGAGAAGGCGAATATTTCTTACGGAAAAATCACCAGCACAACAATTGGCTTTCAGATTGGTCCACGCCTCAACGCGGCGGGTCGGCTGGACGATCCTCAGCATGCCTTTGAGCTATTAATCGGTAATCTGGATAAGGCACAAACTTTAAATGATCTGAACGATAAGCGACGGCAGATGACTTATGACTATATAAAAGAAGCCGTGAAGGAAATCGAACAAATGGAATCCATTCCCAATATCATCGTACTCCATAACAAAAAGTGGCAGGCGGGTTTGTTGGGTTTGATTGCGAATGGGGTTTCGGAAAAATTCAACCGCCCCACCATTGCCATGCAGGAGAAGGAAGATGAAATGATTGCTTCGATGCGAAGCGTGAATAATTTTGACATTACTACCGCTCTGCGTGAAACCACCAGTGATCTGTTTACTGCCTTTGGAGGGCACGCGATGGCAGGAGGATTTACCATGCCTAAGACGAATATGGATGAATTTTTGAAACGGGTTAAGACTGTGGGAGAAGAACGGATTAACCCCGATGAATTCGTAAACACCCTCGACATTGACTGTGAGGTGAAGGAGGAAGAATTAAGTTTTGAGACGTGCCACAAACTCAACCGGCTGGAACCTTTCGGTGCGGAAAATCCGGAACCGACCCTGCTGATTAAAAACGCCAAAATCCTCGACATCCGACCTGTCGGCAAAGGGGAACATCTTCATTTGCCCATCCAGCATGGCGATAAAACCGTGGGGGCGATTGCCTTCCGTTTTGGCAAGCATCTTGATAAAATTGACCCGACAAAACCCTACGACATCGTGTTCAATCTGGAGATCAATGAATGGAACGGTCACCAAAAACTGCAGATGAAAGTGGTGGATTTGAAACCATCTGAATAATTAAATCTAATTGGAGGCCTTTCGCCTACGGCGAAGGAGACCTAATGGGAGACCTAATTGTTGGGAAACTGACTAACCCCAATTAGGCCCCCAATTAGGCCCCCAATTAGGCCCCCAATTATTAAATATGAAACTTAAATTAATATTAAAAGACGGCACTGAGGTAATTGGAGAGTCGTTTGGTTTTTTGCCCAACTTCGCTAAAGCTTCGTCGGGCAGGTCAAAAGGCGAAGTGGATGGAGAGGTGGTTTTTAACACGGGCATGGTTGGGTATCCGGAAACGTTTACGGATCCCAGTTATCGAGGGCAGATTTTGGTTTGTACGTATCCGATGATCGGGAATTACGGCTTTCCTTCGGAAAGAAACTTAAAACTCTCTTCGAGCCTGAGCCTCAGAGCCGAAGGCGAAACTCTAAACTCTAAAGTATCTGAACTTCTTGAAAGTAATAAATGTCATTTGCGCGGTATTATTGTGAGCGAGTATTGCGAGGAACCGTCTCACTGGCAGGCAAAAAAAACGCTGGCGGATTTCTTAAAAAAACACAAAATCCCGGCCATTCAGGGGGTGGATACACGGGCATTGACGCAAAAACTTCGGGAGCATGGAGTGATGCTTGGTAAGATTGTTCCGGAAACAACAAAATACAGCAAGCAGATGATCTTCAGCGATCCGAATCTGGATAATCTGGTGGCGGAAGTCTCTCCTAAAAAAGAACAGGTGTTACTGCCAAAAGGACGACACAAATGCACTGTGGCACTACTGGACTGCGGGATTAAACACAATATTATCCGTCACTTTTTAGATCGAGGATGCAAGGTGATCCGCCTGCCGTGGAATTATGATATTGCGAAGCTGAATGGCAAATATGACGGATTGTTTATCAGCAACGGACCCGGCGACCCTAAAACGGTCATGAAGACGACTGACTCCATCAAATATGTGATGAAGGAAAATAAACCGATCTTCGGCATCTGTTTGGGATGTCAGCTGATGGCTTTAGCGGTGGGCGGGGACACGTACAAATTAAAATACGGCCATCGTTCCGCCAACCAACCTTGTATAGATGAAAAGACGAAGCGATGTTACATCACTTCGCAAAATCACGGATTTGCCGTGAACTGGAAGACCATGCCAAAAAGCTGGAAAGTGTGGTTTAAAAATGCGAATGACGGAACCGTGGAGGGCATTAAACACGCTACCAAACCCTGGTTTGCTGTCCAGTTCCACCCCGAAGCCAGCCCCGGCCCCGAAGACCCAGCCTACTTGTTTGATGAGTTTGTGAATAAATTAACGAATTAACGAGATGACATTTGTCATATCGTTAATTGTATTCGAAAAACCCCGCCTTATATCCAATCGGATAGCGGGGTTTTCCTTTGATGTTACTTGTACATATTTCAGTCATTCATTTGACCCATTCCTGCAAATCAGGATTAATCCTGGGATGAGGAGAAGGGCGAGGGGTAGGTAGCGGAGCCACTGGTACTCCGGATACATCTCGGCCAGCTTCATCGGCCCCATGAGCAGGAAGAAGATCGCGGGGAGCAGTAGCGCCACCGCAATCGACTTCAGAACATCTACTGCTTTATTGGTCTCCATTAATCACCTCTCTTTGGGATGTATTAAAAAAGCGACCCTTCAGTTTAATACCTTTTTTCAGGATTAAGTAACATCAAAGGTTTTAAAGACCAACACCACCCACAGCGCTAGGCTCGGGTAATATTAGGCGTTGGATTATAAGGCCAAATTTCGCTTTTGACAATTCGAAAATTTTTTTATTAGACAACTTTTTAGAGTAATAGTCATTTCGTTATTTGGTCATTTTGTCTATAAAGGTTTGACGATTTCTCCCCCGAAACCTATACTAAACTTCGACATCTAATTACAAAATAAATAATACAAATCCTATGAATAAGACCCTCTATGTTGACCGCATCGAAGCGAGCAAAATTTTAAAAGTGTCCACTCGCACGATTGATCGTTATATGCGCAAACATCGCTTTAAAACACGCAAAGACGGACGACGCGTATTGATTAAAAGAGTTGATGTCGACAAAATCATCAAAGAGCATATCGGCCGACTAGTAGATATTAATGAGGATAATTTTAACGATTTAATGAATGGTAATGGGTCTGACAACATGTCCAGCTTGGCTGTAAAAGATTTTAAGGTTAAAAAAATCAAACAAGGAGAACCGGGGTCTGCCGAAGAACGAGTTTATAAAGATCTTTATCATGAGGTAAAAAATGAACTAAAAGAAAAACAGGAACGCTTAGAGGCCGCTACTTATCGCGTGGGTCAGCTGGAGTCACAGACCAAAAGCATGATTCCAATGCTGGATTTCACTAAAAAGGAAAAGGAATTGCAGGAAGCGTATGTGACCATTGAGCAGAAAAATAAACAAGCTGGTGAAGTGATTGAGATTCTGCAGAATAAAATCCGATCCGAACGAATTGCTAAATGGATTTACCTGTCACTTGTTGGCTTACTACTGGTTGCTGAACCGATTCTCTTCTTGCTGTGGGCGTTCGCCTAATTGGAGGCCTGATGGGTGACCTTATGGGTGGTCTAATTGGTGACCTAATTGGTGTTTTTTCTTGACGTTAAAATATAATGTGAATATGATTCGTATCCACTAAGTTTTTAGTATAAAGATGAATTAATATGTATTATAAAGATTTAAGAATATATAAACTTGCAGTTAGATTGCGGGATGAACTGCATGAAGAATTAAATAAAATCTCACAACCTTGGAATAATAAAGATATTGATCAAGCTAAGAGGTCATCCTCTTCGGCAGTATCAAATATCGTTGAAGGATATGGACGACGATTTCATCCACGAGATCTAATCAAATTTTTGAACTATTCCATTACGTCCAGTGATGAGACGCAAAATCACACCCGTTCTTTGGGTAAAGATGATTATTTAAGCATAAAAAGATCTGAATATTTTCAAAGAAGTTATAAGACATTGTCGATTCAAACATTAAATTATTTGAATTATCATCGAAAAAAACATAATATCTAAGTATCGCTAATTAGGTTTCCCTCGCCAAAGGCGAGAGGTCACCAATTAGGCCCCCTATTAGATCACCAACAAGAATTATGATCGTTACTAATTTTAAAACTTACCAATCCGCGACGGCAGAAAATGCCATTAAGCTGGCTAAAATCCACCAGCAGGTCGCGGAGGAATTAAATGTGGACATCCGCGTGGCGGTTCAGGCGGTTGATTTAGCAAAAGTGATTGACGCCATTAAGATCCCTGTTTTTGCTCAGCATATTGACCCCGTTGGTTTTGGTAGCCATACCGGCCATATTTTGCCAGAGGCTGTGAAGGCTGTGGGTGCCCAAGGAGCGATTTTAAACCATTCTGAACGACGACTGGACCGTGAAACACTAAAGCATTCTATTGAGCGTGCTAAGGAGGTGGGCCTGACCACCATTGTATGTGCGGAAACACCTGAGGAGGGAGCAAGTTTTTTAGAATTCGATCCGGATTATATCGCTGTTGAACCGCCAGAGCTGATTGGTGGTGATATTTCTGTATCCACCGCCCAGCCGGAGATCATTGAAAACGCGGCCAAGCTGATTGGTGGCGATAAATTATTGGTTGGAGCTGGCGTAAAAAACGGCAAGGATGTAAGGATATGCATTAAACTCGGCGCCAAAGGGGTTTTATTGGCTAGCGGAATCACGAAAGCGGAAGATCCGAAAGCAGTGTTGATGGACTTAGCTAGAGGTCTGTCTTAACCTTCGGATAAAACTAACCAACAAACAGGATATTAAATAAAAACCTCCGATATACAGAGCAATAAAAATATATGACAGCCAATATAAACTTGGGTTCCAAAAAGGATCAAAGAATACGTAATACAGCGAGCTGAATATATGCAAAGGGCCATTGTATTCTGCCCCGAGTTTTGGAGAATACGGCTGAAGGATCGGGAAGACCGGCAAGAAAAATAACCCTGCTGATAACACGATAGTGATTAAGACTTTTATAAAATTTGGTTTAAAAAAATTTTTCCAGTTCATATTTTTTAAATTAGATTATTAAATATACAAAGTATTCTCGCTAAACCTTTGCCGCGCTCATCGGCAGTACCCTCTTTTCATCCGCCTCTTCAATGCCAATCGCTCCGTCGAGGCTAAAATGGCCCACACGGGTTCTTTGGAGCGCTGTTAAATAACCGCCTACGCCCAATTTTTCGCCAATATCCCGTGCTAATGAACGGACGTAAAAGCCTTTTCCACAATGGATCTTGAGCTTAAGAACGGGCCATTTGTAATCCAGTAATTCGATTTGATGAATCGTGACTTCAGCGGGTTTCAGTTCCGGTTTTTCGCCCTTACGAGCTATCTCATAAGCCTTTTTACCTTTAATTTTTTTAGCGGAAAAATCAGGTGGCATCTGCTCAAAAGTACCTGTGAATTCTTCTAATATTTCTTCGATGGTAGTGATGGGAACTTCAGTTGCATCGGATATTTTTGTGATTTCCCCCTCTGAATCATCCGTCGTGCTGGTCGCCCCCAAAGTGATATCGCAAAAATATTCTTTATCCAGTCCGGTCAGCTTTTGGCATAACTTTGTTCCTTTGCCGATACAAAGAACGAGGACGCCGGTGGCCTGAGGGTCCAATGTGCCGGTGTGGCCGATTTTTTTGACGTTTAATTTATTGCGGATCTTAGCAACCACATCAAAAGACGTCCAGTCTTTGGGCTTATTTATCACTAAAATCCCATCTAATACTCTATAGGCTCTCGAATTGTGGGCCGGGTTGTGGTTCGAATTGTGGGCCGAATAGTGGCTCATGTTTTTTTTCTTAAATAGTTAATTAAATTCAATATTCTGACTGATAGATTTTTATATCGTTTTATATAATTATCAGTTACTTCTATGTTTAGATGATTGCTATTTCTCAGCTTTTGTAAATGATTTTGTGCTTCGTCGCTAGATCCTAATGCAATATTTAAATAACGAATGAATTGTTTTAAGTAGAATCTATGGCTAAACCCTTCTGCAATATTGGAATGAACGGAGCTGGAGCATCTAAGTATCTGACCAGCTTCTACAATCGACCAATTATAAGGAATTCTTTTAACTAGATCAGCTATTTCTATGGCTAAATCTAAAGCAATTTTATAAATCACTAAATCTTCTATTCTGTTTACTAACATAATTATTTAATTACAAAATATTCGTTTAAATTCAAAAAGCTCTGCCATCTTAGCTCAACTACAACTATTCGGTCAACCATCCGGCCCACAATACGAACCACTATCCGGAATGTTTATTAATAATTTCTCGCACCACCTTTCTCTCATCCCATTCAATCGGCCCCTCATTCATGGTGCGGGTGTCAAAGCTTCCCATCCCAGTGACGACGACAATGTCCCCCTCTTCCGCGTTTTGGATGGCGAATTTGATGGCTGTATAACGGTCTTCGATCAAATGCAGGTCTTCTTCCAGTTTTTTAATTTTTTTGGCGCCTTCCAAAACTGCCTGCATAATATCCATTGGATTTTCGGAATACGGTTCTTCGTCGGTAACAATGGTGAGGTCAGAATGATTCGCGACAATCTCGCCCATCACCGGACGTTTTTCTTTGTCACGATCTCCACAGCTACCGATAATACCGATAATACGTGCAGGGGCGGTTTGGCGAAGAGTTGAATACAGTTTTTCCAGCGCATCGGGCGTCAGGGCAAAGTCGACGATCACTTCAAATCCTTTTGGGCTTCCGATGGATTCCATGCGGCCAGGCACGCCTTCAAAGCTCTCCAGTGCTTGTTTAACATCTTCTAATGAGACTTTACAAGCCAGGGCGATACCGGAGGCAGCCAGCGCGTTTTCGATATTGAATGAACCAGGGATTTTTAATTCAATCCCCACTTCATCTGAGCCATGGTGCAAAGCGAATTTGGAGTCGAATTTAGAATAGGTGATATGATGGGCCTTTAGATTCCCCTCACCCAGACCATAAGTGATTTTAGTGGGGCAGGAAATCTGATTGAAGTCCTGGAAAAACGTGTCGCCCGTATTCAGGATCATGGCTTGCTGATGAGGAATGGCTTTGAGGTGATCGGGCAGATGGCGATGGCAGGTACGGCTGACGTTTTTAAATAAATCTTTCTTCGCCTCTTTATATTTCTCCATCGTCTGGTGGTAATCCAGATGCTCATGGGTGATGTTGGTGATGGCGGAAATGCTGAACGGAATGCCCCATAGCCGATGCTGATGAAGCGCGTGAGAGGAGGCTTCGATCACCACATAATCGACTTTATGACGGAGGCATTGTTTAAGAAATTTTTGCGTTAAAAACGGTGACAGGGTGGTTTTTTTGGAACGATTAGGAGTGATTTTCCCGTTGATCCGGAATTCGGCCGTGGAAAGCATACCGACCTTTTTGCCGGCAGTACGGAGGATATGTTCAGCCATATGGACCGTGGTGGTCTTGCCATTCGTGCCGGTAACACCAATGCAGATCATCTTTTTGCCCGGAAAACCGAACTGATAAGCAGCCACAACTGCCTTTGACTTATGCCAAAGCAGACGAAAGGGGTTGTCGGGGCTGATTTTTTTGCGTAGATAGTCTAAAAATCTCATAAATAAAAGGTTTTGAGCATTACGGATTATAGCTTTTTGTTGACAAATAGCCAATTTTTAATACAATAGTCTACTTAGTTGCTCACCCCTTTTATTATGACTGAATGCACCGAAGCCGTTTTTGGCAATCAAATTACTGGAAAAAGCCCTAATATTTTTGAAATTACTGTTCGCCCTGAAGAAATGCGCTTAGACTTCGTGCGCCGATGCCGTGCTTATCTGAATGATAATGTTATCAATCCCCGCGGACCGCTTTCGAATGAAGCGCTTAGATACATTGCGGAACAGCGAGGATTTGATCTTCTGGCACACGCCCATTGTTACCAAGATCGCTCATGTTATGATGAATTATTGGAAGCGGCAGCTAGGAGTTCTGTGGTGGCAACTCCTTGGAAAACATTGGAACATGCCCCTTTGTTTGACGGTTATGCGTGGGAGGAAGACGTGCTTTTGAAAGCGGCACGGCAATGCCGTGGCAGTCAGACGCTCCATGAACTGGCGCCGCGGATCAAAAACAAAGGAATCCGTGAAAAAGTGCTGGCTATTGCTGACAGGCTTGATAATAAGGCTAAAAAATAAGGTAAAATATCCTTGGGTAACATTCGGAATCTATTAATATCTTGCCATGGTCAAAAAACCGAATGAAAATGCGGAGATTAAGGAGCAGGCCAGCTACCGGGATAAAATAAGGCATTTGTTACGACTGGCGCAACAGCTGGTACACAAAGATCCCCTTAAAATTCTGGAAAAAGTGGCTAGGATTATAGATATACCGCACATGAACGATTTAGCACGACGGCTTTGTTTGCTTTTGGCCGAAGAATCGCCCAAAGAGCTTTTAGACAATAAACATCTGATAAAATCCCAGATCTGGGCTGAAAAAATTTTAAAAATGGCCAGGGCGAATATGGCTCATAGGCCTTAAACGCAAGATACATCGAACCGGATCTGCTTTTTCAACTCATCGAGATTATCAAAACGTTTGGCAGATCGGATTTTTTTGCCTACACGAAATCGGACGAGCTGGCCGTAGATTTTTTGTTTAAATCCAATAACGTGTACTTCTAAAACATTCCCTCGATGATTAAGCCGCGGACCGAAGTATAAGGCTCCTTTATAGAGCTTATTGATGATTAAAACCTCGCAGGCATATACCCCGGATGGACGATTAAAGTTGCCCACATGAAAATTAAGGGTAGGGTAACCGATTTTCTGGCCGGTCTGTGCGCCTGATTGTACTTTTCGCCGTATCCACATACACATGGATTGTACCTTAAACCAAACCGCTCTTAAATAAAATAGTTGGCATTGACAGTTATACCTGACCTGCCTAAGATTTTGAACTGGCGCACCGGTTAAACGGTGCCCACTGCCAATGATCTTTAACATTTGCCAATAAATAAGGAGAGGGATAATGAGTGATTTCTTTTTGTGTTTGTGGCACGGGATTGTTCATATCCCATTGGTTTACTATGTGCTCACGGCCTTGATGATCGTCATCTTGCTGCTGTGGGTCCCATCCAAGAATTGGCTTAAGAAAATGGGGAGCATCTGCATCCTCATCCCGATTGGAAAACTGGGGCGGAAATTAAGGCCCCTAGCGCCTAATTGGGTGACCATTCTGCGGTTTCCTGTGGTGTGGACCGGCTTTATCACGTATATAGCCGGGCACGCGTATACAGGATTCTGCATCATGGTCTTCGGGGTGGCGCTGGACAAACTCGATGGCAACATCGCCAGTGCTTGCGGCAGTAAGCCCACATCGTTCCCGGACACATGGGAGGAGCTGAATCATCCTGGCTGCACCAAAATGGGTGCCTGGCTGGATCCGTTCATCGACAAGATCACGGTTCTGCCTATCATCATCTGTTTCTGTGTATGGGGAGATCTGTGGGCGCCTTTTGTGAGCGTAATGATCGGTGTGGAACTGGTCGGCACCCTCATGCGCCACCCATTCAACCTGGGGCAGCGCTGGCAGCGGCAAACAAGCGCTACGTGGTTTGGGAAGATTAAATTCACTCTCCAATACACGGCGCTGCTGACCTACCTGCCGATTGACCAAAACTGGGTACCCCCTTCATCCATCCCCAATGTCGTACTCGGCCTGGCCATGGTGTTCAGTGTTCTGAGTGCAATGTCACGGATTGAATTTCGTGGCAGTCTCCGTTGGATCAATGAGATGACCGACCGGCTGAGCATGGTGTTCGTCCGTCGGTAAAAAGGATCGTTGGCAAGAGCCCGCGGCGCATAACGCGCCGCGGGCTCTTTTTTTATGTACAAAGGATTATTTCCACTTAATCAATGGGTAAACGCTCCCCGATTGCACTCCGATGTTACATCGGAGCACATCGGGCTCCTCACTTCATTACATCCTAATCGGATTTATTTCGTTCGGAACGCGTTTATCGCCACTTAATACTACACCCCATGCTCGGGTACTGGGGTTCGGGAACAGGCTGACTCTCTAAAATTGCATCAAGCGCTGTCCGCAATTCCCGTTTTTCCACTGCGTCTTCTTCCTGCCAGTTGTCATCCAAACGGCCGTGATAAGCGAGCTTACGGCCCTGATCAAAAACATAGATATCGGGCGTACATTGGGCCTGATAAACCTTGGCGACCTCCTGAGATTCATCGTGCAGATAAACGAAATTAATTTCCTTTTTCTCCGCAATTTTTTTCATATTTTCGAAAGAGTCATCGGGGAAGTTTTTGGATTCATTGGAGTTGATACCGATGAGCTGGACGCCTTTATCGGCGTAATGGAACTGGAGGCGGATTAAGCGGTTCAGGATGGCCTGCACATACGGGCAATGGTTGCACATAAAGATGATGACCACCGCCTTTTTGTCGGCAAAATTGGAAGGGGAATAGGTTTTGTCATCAGTGCCGGGCAGGCTGAAGTCGATGATATCAGACCCCATCGGAAGCTGGAGGGATTCGAGTAATACCATTGCAATTGAGTTAATTAATATTGGACTTTATCTGTTTTTTCCTCCCATTCTCTAAAAGGCTTTAAGCATTCCTCCCGATCCGCCTGCATCATTTCGACCTGAGGCTCTTTGGCGGTGCCACGAATGACATCGTAAATGAACTGGTCATCGAAATCGATAGCGGCCGCATCAGCCTGTGTGCATCCGTAGACCATCTTTTTCATCTTGGCCCAATGTACCGCCCCTAAACACATGGGGCATGGTTCGCACGTTGAATAGATCTCACAATCAGACAAATCGAAGGTCCCGAGCTTTTTGGTCGCGTCACGAATCGCATTTACCTCCGCATGAGCGGTGGGATCATTTGTTTCAAGGACACGGTTGTGATTACGGGCAATCACTTCGCCGTTTCGGACAATAACAACCCCAAACGGACCGCCGTGATTATTACGAATACCGTTTTGAGCCTCTTCAACAGCCAGATTCATGAATTCATTCATATTACTTTTTCTTTAAATGATAAAGCTCATAAGCCGCCACTATCACGAAAATGATCTGTAAGGGAACAAAAATCACATCTCTCAAAAATAGGGAATACGCCTCTAAAAGAAGTCCTCCTATAATGAAATAGATGTTTTGGTTGATGCGATTTTTAGTGATTACACCAATGGTGATAAACACCAGACCGGCCGCCCCAAGGATTTTGAAGATGAGTGATAATTCCATATTATTTTTTCTTACGTTTAAATAAACGACGGATGCCTTTCGCGATGAAATAGCGGATGAGTACAATCACACCCGCATCCGCTCCAGCAGTCTCGGCGAACCTGATTCACATAAGACTGATACTGTGCCTGTACATAATTATTAGCGCTTGAAGAATCTAAACCGACCTGATCGCAATATTGGCCATAGAGGGCGCATTTGCAATAATAAGCGGCAATCAGGACTCCGCAGAAGACAGATGTGGTAAACCTGGCTTGAACCAACTGGTTTAACATTAAAAATAATCCGACATCAGCAAGCAGAATGGAAAAATATTTTTTCATGATGATCATTTTATTTTTAAACAAAATGATTATACCTTAAAAAACATTGGCGAAAAAAACTTTTTGCTATACAATGGCGTCGCAAATCGTGGGGATGTAGCTCAGTTGGCTAGAGCGGTCCGATGTAGCATCGGACAGGTCAGGGATTCGCTGGGCTAAAATAGGTTATTTGCAATCGTGGGGATGTAGCTCAGTTGGCTAGAGCGCTTGCATGGCATGCAAGAGGTCAGGGGTTCAAGCCCCCTCATCTCCACCACTTAGTATTTTTGATGTCTTTTGTGTTCTGATGAAAAATTGTGTTTATATTCTTTTGTGTAAAAACGGAAATTATTATATTGGCAGCACGCACAATCTTTACGCGAGGTTGGAGCAACATTGGTGTGGGTTAGTTAAAACTACTAAGAATTTACGGCCATTGTTTTTGTTGTTTTTTCAGTCATTTTCCTCAATAAAATATGCAAGACAAGTAGAATATCGTCTTAAAAAATTTAAAAATAAAAAAATAATTAAAAAAATTATTTCTGATGGTCAAATTAAGAGCGGTCCGATGTAACATCGGACAGGTCAGGGGTTCAAGCCCCCTCATCTCCACCATTTAAGATTTGAGTCTTTAATGGCTAATCAGGTTATTTCTTATCTTTCTCCATCGATTCGACGAATTTCTTACCCATCGATCTATTGAAAGAATCTTTTTGAGGCTTCTGAATGGAGGCAATTCTCTTGGACATAGCCCCTTCAAGTTTCACAGAATCATCAGTTAGATGTAGTACACGCACTGGCGTCCATCTTTCCTCGTAGAAGGCTGCATTTTTCTTTACGGGATTAAACATTTCAACTGGCCTTTCACCTAGGGTCATCTGGCGAACACCAGCTGCTACTATATCGACCAATTGGATTCCTACATAGTCTTTTGAGTCAACAAATTGAACTCCGTTCTTAAATATCTGACTTATAGAATAGCCTTCTTTCCCATCTATCTCAGTTAAGTACTTTTTGACTGGATGGCCTTCATGTTCAAATCCTTCAATCATATTTAGTCTCAATCCATTAGCCCGAGAATCAAGAGTCGGAACAAGGGTTTCATTTATATACTTTTTCATTTTCTTGCTACTCGACTCATCGACAAAAAAATCAAATTCTTCAAAACTTTTTGCGTACTTTCTGCCGTAGTAATGCATAAATATTTTTTTCAATGCCTCAGACAATTGAGTATTCATCATTTGCATCTTTACATAGTCAGCATCACCTATCTTCTTTGGGTTTTCTGCCCAACGCTCCTTTTCTTCAATAAAGTCCTTAACAGCCTTAGCCTTTACAGGTCCACTCATATATTTTTCTTTGGCATTTTTCAGTCTTTTGGCCTGATCTGCTCGATGGGTTTGCATCTTGGCTGTTGTGTGTTGAGCGTGTGGAATAATACTTACACAGAGCCTGATATCCAAGTTGCGTCCAATAAAGGTGAAAACTTTATTCATATTGCTGTCCAAGAGTTGCGACCCTTTAATTTCACCGTTTGAATCTCGCTCAGATTTGGAGACCTGCTTTTCAAAACGCTTCCAAAAGCTATCTAATTTCTTTTTGGCACAGTCAGGGATGATAAGTGTACAGAGAACTGAAACATCATCTGCTTGTTTAAGATCAAAATTGCCGCTTTCATCGATAAACACCTCCATAATATTAGCTAAAAAATAGTGAATAAACGGAGTGTTATTATACACCTTTTTAGCCCTATTAAAAAGGATTCTGCCTACTTGTACAGAATACCATTCTCCTTATTCATAAGTTGAGAGTCCACCGTCCATAATCATTGCTTTATCAGCACAGAAGTAGCCCAATTCAATTCGATAAATATCACTAAAGTTACCTAGCAAGTCGTTAATATCGGCGGAGCTGCCTATGGCCTCCTTTTTGAAGATATAAGTCTTATTTGTATTAAGTCTGATTACGAGATTCTCCTCGCCCTCAAAAATCTTATCTCCCGTATAAACACCTTCTTCGAAGGAATCGTTAAAAAGGATAGTGTGCTGTTGCTCTTTGCCTGGCAACCGAGTACACCTGAAACTGTTGGGTATTTGTGTCTTAATCTCTGTTGGCATATTACCATTGTCGTCACGCTCAACTGTAAAGTGCCTAAAGCCTAGCTGTGGAACCTGAACATTTTCATTTTCTTGTTCAGTCGAGCAAGCAGTCAAAACAAATATGGATAGTAGTACTAGTGCAATTTTTTTCATATTCCTAATAGATTATAGACAATGAGTAACGGACACTAGCATTATACCCTTCCTTGCCTTTAACAAAAGGTATCTTCTTTATCGACTCGTAAACAAGCGGGTTTTTGAGTATACTGCCAATGAGGTGTTCAAGATTTACCTCAACTAGTCCACCATTTATTAACAGCCTTATGGCTGTTTTTTTGACAACGAATGTTATCAGGCTATAATTTAATCTCATCATTTAAAAATCGACCATGGAGATCAACGTGTCTACTGTTGGGGAATTAAACCAAGAACGAGATGTTTTGCGGGCTGAAGGATTTGAATTTGAACATGACCGCCCTAATACGCCCGAGGGGCGGGCTTTGATTATGAGCGAAGAGGCTGCTTTGCGTTCATTGGGTTATCGCACACGCGTTTTACAAGCCGTTACGACCATCGACCTTTGGAAACAAGATGCTGGAAAAAAATACTGAAGGGTTTATAATAAATCTGAAATAAAAAATAACCTCTCCACCATGAAAACAGAAATTAAAAATTTTGGCGGTGAAAGCGATTATCGTGAACGTCGCGGAGAACTGGAATCAGATGGTTATAAATTGATTATGACCTATGGTTTTGGTGATCATGACTTTTACCGGCTCAATCTTCACGTCACCAAACTGGAAAATGACGGAGAAGTTCAGATACTGCAATGCGAACGGGGATATCAAATATTCCTCAAAAAACCTGAACTGGCAAGGGCAGTCGCGTTTTTGCAGCAATCCACCCGTGAACAGATTGCTAATGTGAATCAGGCGGTTTAGGCTTGATACAAATAAACTTTTCCTTCTTTTTGGAGGGGTTTGATTTCGTGGATCTGGAACGCGTTGGACACCACGCGCGTGCCGGGTTTTAACGTAGGCCAGACTGTTTTATAAAACTGTTTCATGGCTTTAGGCAGCAGATAGACGAAAATAACATCCGCGTCTTTATAGTCCTGCTTCCAGATATTGCCGTATCGGATGTGGGTGTTTTTGGGGTTAAAAAGCTGACGGAACTTACCAAACAGATAAAGGGGAATGGAGAGTTCGTAGCCAATGACTTTTTTGGCGAAACGAGCCGCCCTAAAAACCAATCGTCCGTCTCCACACCCCATATCGTAAACGATATCGGATGGCTTGAGATCAGCTAACTCCAGCATGGCGTTATGACGCTTCCGGCTGGACGGGACAAAGGGGCCACTGGTAATAGCCGCGTAAGCGCCGGGAATCAAAAAAACAAGGATTAACGTTAAAATCAGGCGTGGATCGATGGTATTAATACCAAACACGTAAAAAACAGTAATAATTAGAATGCCGGCGAGGAGGGTAAAGATGGCGGATTCAGCCATTTAATAACGAGATAACGATATAATGAAACGACGACACAACGATACAACAAAGTCGGTGACCAATCTAGCTGAACGGCCGATGGGGCCCCGCAAAATGTGAAGTGAGCGGAGCGAATGAATTTTGTGGGGAGATGAGGCATTTACGCAAACCGATGTTTTAATGTTTACATTGAAACGTGGGTTGAAGTAAAATGCCGACGAGGGCGATTAGCTCAGTTGGTTAGAGCGCATCGTTGACGTCGATGAGGTCAGTGGTTCGACTCCACTATCGCCCACCATTTAAGACAATTGGCGGAAGGCCAAATGGGGGCCCCGCAAAATGCGAGGCTCGGCCAGGGGTATTTTGCGGGGAAAAGGAAGAATTTGTGGAAATCGAAATTTGCGAATAAAATAAGCAAACGTAGGTTGTAGCAAAATTCTGACGCGGGCCTGTAGCTCAGTTGGCTAGAGCGCAGCATTCGCATTGCTGAGGTCAGGGGTTCAACTCCCCTCAGGTCCACCATTTAAAAAGGGATTTTACTTAGGGCGATTAGCTCAGTTGGTTAGAGCGCACGATTCACATTCGTGAGGTCAGTGGTTCAACTCCACTATCGCCCACCATTCCGATTTTTAAATGTGCCTGATTTATGTTTCATTTGATTTAAGAGACCGTTTTTCTTACTATGGTAACGACAGTTAACCACTATTTATTATGGATTTACTTGAACGCTATTTTAACGGCACGATTTTTTGGGGAAATACAGTGCAGAATTATGTGATCGCCCTTGGGATCCTCATCGGTCTTTTGATTGTTTTTAAAGTCTTCGAAACAATCATCCTGGCTAAAATCCGGCATTGGGCCCATAAAAGCAAAACGAATATGGACGATGAGCTGATAAAAATGATTGAAAATATCCCTGGTATTTTTTATGGATACATAGCTCTTTACATCGCTCTTCAATATCTTGTCGTCCTTCCGATTATCACCAAAATCGCCAACGCCCTTCTGATTATCCTGATCTTCTATTGGGCGACACAGGCGGCCAGTAATTTAATTGAATATCTTCTGCATCGGGCCGCTCTGAAAAAAGGCCAAACCCCCGAAAAGACCAGTAGTTATTTTGCTATCACGCTAGTGATTAAAATCGTGCTGTGGTCGGTTGGCATTTTGCTCATCCTTTCAAATTTAGGAATAGACATAACGGCTCTGGTGGCCAGTTTAGGAATTGGAGGTATCGCGATTGCACTCGCCCTGCAAAACATACTCAGCGACCTCTTTAGTTCTTTCTCCATTTATTTCGACAAACCATTTGAGATTGGAGATTATGTGGTAGTAGGAACTCACAGCGGGACAGTTAAAAAAATCGGATTAAAAACCACGCGTATCCAGGCACTTCAGGGTGAGGAGATTGTGATATCCAATCACGAACTGACCAGCACACGCATCCAGAACTTTAAGAAGATGAAAAAACGCCGGATTGTTTTTGATTTTGGTGTGGTTTACGGAACCACACCAGCTAAGCTGAAAAAAATCCCCAAAATAATTAAAACAATTGTCAAAGAAATCACTAAATGCACAATAGACCGCGTTCATTTTAAGGAATTCGGGGATTTTAGTCTTAACTTTGAGGTGGTTTACTTTATTGACTCCAGAGAATACACGGATTATATGGATGCCCAGCAAAAAATGAACCTGGCGATTATTAAAGAATTTGAAAAAGAAGGCATTGAAATGGCCTTCCCCACACAGACGATTTACATGGGCAAAGAGAGTTAGTTGCCTACTTTATAAATTTAGGTTAAAATCAAACACTTGTTTATTCTAATATGAGTGACGTTTTTTCAGAATCACCGGAACCTGACAGCCCAAAAGAAACTTCCAAGGCTCCAACCGCAAAAGACTACTTGGAATCCTTGAGGCCGAATTGGAAATATTTTAATAATGCCAATCGTATTATTAGAATCCAGGATGCCTATGACATTGCTCAATCGCAAGGTATGGAGAAGGATGAATTTTGTGAATTAGTGAGTGTTGTTTTAATTATATCAATAGCGACTTCCAAATTACTTTTAGATAGTATCCGACCC
Source organism: Patescibacteria group bacterium (assembly GCA_018817125.1). GTDB lineage: Bacteria > Patescibacteriota > Gracilibacteria > UM-FILTER-43-11 > UM-FILTER-43-11 > JAFGCR01. The sequence continues at coordinate 59,388 of JAHIUN010000012.1, forward strand.
ATTAATCAATCTTTGCTTGCCGACGTTCCAATCCCTATTAATGATAATTCTCAGCTGACTGAAGCATTAAGGGAGGCGGAAGCTCCAAGCGGAGTCATCAGCGCCCAAAAATTGCATAAAGCCTATCGCCTGGCAAAAGAAAATGGATTGTCTAAAAGGCAATTTATTTTCAAGGCGGCTGATGTTTTAAGGTCTCAGGAGATTGTTATCCGGACCATTCTGGAAGACCCGCATTTCAATAAAAATACGCACCGCGCTTCTTCCGCTGAGATCGTGGTAAAAAAATCTGTTGAACCCCCCAGAAAACCTAAGTCAAGAAAGCCTGTTCAGCAGCCGCGAACCTATAAATCAAGACGGGGGCCGACTAAGCCCCCTAAAGAAAAGGGGGATTTTGAAGTGCTTGCTTTAAGGAGTAATTGGGACAGACTAAATCACTATGAACGTATGGCAACCGTTAGGGATCTGATCAATCGGCTTAAAACGAACTCCCCGCTCCCTGTGGCAATAAATATGATGGCTCAAAGGCTCAATCGTTCCGAGAATATTATTGCCACTTATTATCATCTTGCCGGTATACGAAAAGAGATCATTGAGCTGCTGGAAAAAGAACAAATCGACACTCCAACTGCCATTCAGGTCGAGAGCATTCTTGACGGTTCAAAAAATATTGATTCCCAAAAACTTTTCGCCGCTCTTTCGGAACTGAATCAAATGATTACCATTGAAGTTTTCCGCGACATTTTACAAGACTGCTTTGAAAAAAGCGCGCGAGATTGGAAAAGGCGCGTAAGCGTTTGCCGAATTAAGCCAGACTGGGGAGGTGATGGCGAAGTGCTGAGGGAATATGAATTGACCTACATCCCTTTCGACCTTCTGACGGATGAGGAAAAGAAACGATTTCATTTTACCTCACACAGAGAGGAGGCTTATGTGACCTTCCAGCTGGGAGGTGAAGACCGTTACTCAAAAGTGCCTATGGAGGCTCTGGAGCCTATTCGAATTAAAATAGGAGGCTAGCACATATCGCCCACCCACTTCATAAAATCCCGATTGCCATGCTGGAGGGAAGTGAAGACAATACAAGGACAATCGTAAGAGTGAATTGAGCGGACGAGACGGATGATCTTGTCTTCGTTTTTAACGCGCGTTTTAAATATAACTACTGTCTCGTTGGCTTTATTGATGCCGTCTTCCCACGAGAAGTAAGATTCGACACCAGGAATGATGTTTGCGCAGGCAATCAGCCCTTCTTCCAAAAGCGCCAGCACGATATCTTTGGCTTCTGTTTTGGTCGGTGCGGTCATGTAGCCTAAACTTAGCTTCATAAATTAAAAGTGCAAGTGACAAGTACATGTGTAAGGGTTTGGAAAGCTTACACTTTAAACTTGCGCTTGCGCTATAAAATTAAAGAATATTGCATGTCGGCTGGCTCATGTTCTTTCATCATCCGGTCCATTATCCCCATCAGAATCTCAACATCGTATAAAGCCCGATGAAGATTGCTCTTTTTGGCTTTTATCTGATAAAAGTCTGCCAAGTCCACAAGTCGGCCAGGCATCCCCTGCTCCTTCGCGTAGGCCAAGCTGCAGGCAACCTGGTCGTTGGAATAAGGATTAAGGCCGTTTCGGATAAGGTTGGAATTAAGCATGTCAAAATCAAACCGGATGTTGTGCGCCAAAAGAGGACGATTGCCACAAAAAGTTACAAAATCGCTCAAAACATCGGAAGGCTGGCGTGCCTGTTCAATGGATTCTTGCGGGATTTTGTGAATCTCCCACGCCCCCTCGGTAATCTTGTTGATGTTTACGCTCATCAGCTCCTGAAAAGACCGTGGCGGCTGACCTTTTTGCCACAAAACTCCGGCTACTTCGATGATGTCATCGTGGAAGGTATTAAGACCGGTGGTCTCAGTATCAAAAAGAATAAACCCCTCACCTGAATGGTAACGGCGGACGAGATCTTTGAAGGGGATAAGCTGCATCATTTGAGATATTTTGTTTTGAATAAGGCGCGGAGTTCAAAGTAACAAATCTAACCAGAATTTAAAATGGTAAATTCAAAAATTAATATTGCACCTTTCCGCGGTCCTGTTTCTTTAAGCTTTTTATTTTTTTATTTTTCAATCTTTTTTCTTTGGCCCGCTTGGGTGTTTTTGTTTTTTTACGCGCAGAGGGCACATAAAAATACTGATGGGCCTTGTGAGCTAACTGTTCAAAGGCGGCCTGGATATTGTGATGCAGGCTTCGTTTGCCCATCACGCGGGTGACCAACTGCTGAGTTCTTTGCGCACCCCGACGATAGGCTTCTGGAATCGGGAAGATAAGCTGTACACCTTTTTGGTTTCGGTTCACATTCTGGCCACCCGGTCCTCCGGAAAAATAAGAGATTTGGACGTCATCCTTCTTAATCACTAAATCTTTACCCCCTTCCGGGTGAATAGTGATTTCTAACTTATCGTGATCAAATGTTACAAAATCATTTTGCATGCTATTAAAATAGCACAGAGGTTTTGACAAAATAATTGACATCTCGTACAATTCATTCACTAAATATCTTTTTATGTTCAAACCCGAACTCCTCGCGCCGGCTGGTAATCTGGAAAAGCTGAAGACCGCGTTTCGATACGGGGCGGATGCCTGTTATATGGGTGTAAAATCCATGAGCATGCGAGTGAAGATCGATGACAAGGGGGGAGATGCGCTCGAGGAAGCTTTAAAGCTCAAAAACAGGCTGAACAAAAAGATTTATTTAACAATGAACATCCATGCCCACGAGAATAAATTAGCCTTTTTGGATAAGGAATTGGAACGGCTTACTAAACTCCACAAAAAAGGTTTGGACCCCGATGGGATTTTGGTTTCGGATGTCGGGATTTTGAACCTGATCCGCAAGCGATGCCCCTGGCTCCCCATCCATGTCAGCACACAAGCCAACACACTTAATTCCTCAGCTATTGAATTTTGGGGAAAACAGGGCGCTGAGCGTGTGGTGCTTGGGCGCGAAGTAAGCTTGCACGAACTTCGGCAAATCCGTGGCAAGTTATCTGAAAAAGGTATTAAAGTTGAACTCGAAGGGTTTGTACATGGGGCGATGTGTATGGCGTATTCGGGGCGGTGCTTACTTTCCAATTTTATGGCTCACCGTGACGCCAATGAAGGCATGTGCGCCCATTCCTGCCGATGGAAGTATAAAGTTTATCTCGAAGAAGAACTGAGGCCAGGTGAATTTGTGCCGATCGAAGAAGATCAGCAAGGCACCAGCTTAATGAGCTCAAAGGACATGTGTATGATTGAACATCTCGGAGACCTGATTGATGCGCAACTGGACTCGCTGAAACTGGAGGGGCGTCATAAAACCGTTTATTACACCGCGATTGCCACACGAGCTTACCGGCAGGCATTGGATCTGGCCATAGAAGGCAAACCGCCCACACCGGAGATATTGGATTTGATTGAATCTATTAACACGCGCGGATATTTTACGGGCTTTTGGTACAACAAACCGGGCGCGGACGGACATCGTTACCATGAGCGGAGTGATTACAATGAGAAATACTGCTTTGCCGGGGTTATCCGTAAAATTGATGGAAAAACGGTGACTATGGAAGTACGTAATCGTTTAGATAGGGGAGATAAGCTGGATATTATTACGCCGAATAAGACTATTCCGATCGTACTGGATGATTTTAAGAACGCGGAAACGGGTAAACTCATCGACTACGCCAGTGGCGGGCAAGGTTTTACCATCTTATTCGAAGCGCCGGAGAAATTAGAGGAAGGGTTTGTGGTGCGGAAACGTTTACGATCCAGCCAGATAGACGTAAAAATAAAAACAGAAAAAATCCGTAAGCCCGCTAAATCTTGATTCAGGTATTATTAATGTATTTCTGCCAAAAGGGAGTTCCGGCTTGAACTCCTTAAGTGATTGTGATAATTTGTGTAAGCTTTTTTGGGTCAGTAGCTCAGCCACCGCCCTACGGCGGGACAAGTTGGTAGAGCAGTCCCGCACTTGTTGCGGGGTTGGTCCTGGAATTCAGATCTCATGATATATTACAAATGTGGGTGTTTAGCTCAGTTGGTAGAGCAGTAGCCTCTTAAGCTATTGGTCCTGGGTTCGAGCCCCAGAACACCCACCACTTCAAAATAAATCCGTAATTGTTATTCGGTTTTGTTTGTTAAACTATTACGGATTTACAATAGGTCAATCAATTGAATTCCGCTTCGAATAATTTTTACAATTTTTGCTATTTCCTTAGGCGAAAAACTGGCAATAAGCATTAGTTTTTCTCGATCCGTTTCGGAAAGAGATCTTAATTCTTTGGGTGGAGGTGGTCCGAGTACGGCTACAGGCTCTCCTCCTCTGGTAATAACGAATTTAAATCCTTCACGAGCTTGGTCCATCAGTTCGCCGCGGTGTGCTTTAAAGTCCGTCGCATTGACAACTTTTCCAACCTGCTCGTGCTGGGAAACGGAGAACGAGACGAGAGATGCAATTTCAGTCCCTTTTCTAGTAATAACATGTGGAGCTCCTCTCTTAGTTTTATCGAGGATTTTTCTCATATTACTTTTCAGTTCCTCTGCGGCGATTGACTCAACACTGGCACCGTGATTCTCCCATTCCAACCGTGCTTTTCTTTCTGCTATCAGCAATTTAAGTTCCTCGACTGACAGATCGCCTGTTAAGTCCAATTTTTGCCTATCCTCATCAGAAAATTCAGGTTTTTTTGTCATTATGAAAGTATTGTATACAAATTATTTTCTACGGCGATAAAACCAACTAGCTCCTAATCCGCTCGCCATTAGCAATAAGCCGATACCTGATCCTGTTTGCGGTAAATTGTCGCCGTAATAATAAACGTATTTCGTGACTTCGTACTGGGGTTCTTCCGCGTAATAGTGATAGTTGATGTCGTTCCGGTCGCAACCGGTTCCGGCAGAATTGACGTGATATCCGCTATTGCACTGCCAATTATTCCCCTGACTGTTCAGGCTGGCGTTTGTGGGCGGGCGAACCGCCACACACGTTTGCTGAATAGGGTGTTTGGTATAGCCAAAGGGGCAGACGGTGACTGGGCGGGCAGAGGAAGCGTATGAATCACCATAGCTCTTATCGCATACCCACGTTCCCAGATTTTTGTTATATATCCAGTCACATCGATAATAATCACGGGTGGATTCATCGTAATGCAGATTGGGCTTGCTGGCCCGCTCAATATCCGCGCGATTCTTTAACTCCAGTCGTAAATTCCCATCATAATAATCCGGATGTTTGGGGTTGAATTGCTCATTACCGGGAGGAAAGTTATCGTACGTTGCATTTGTTACAGGCAGCATAGGAAAACCAATGGCTCCGATCAGACTGAACATGATGATGACGAGTAGTTTTTTCATGAAAATCGCTAAAAGGTGTATATTATTAACTATTTAATTAAAAATGTCAAGAAATTGTTCTCCCTACTTTTTTCCTTTACAATGGAGTCATGAAAAAAATCCTATTCTACACCGACACTCCCAACTACGGCGGAGCCGAAAAGCAGATGGAATTGCTGGCAAAACATTTGAAGTTATTTGGATGCTCAGTTTCTTTGGCATGCGGAGCGTATTCAGTGCTAAAAAGACGGAAATCGGAGCTGCAAAAAGTATATGAGCATACTTATTTGTTACCGACTATTCATAAGCATGACCCGCGCCATTACACTCAATTAAAAAAGTTACTGAAAACAGGTGAGTTTGATTTGATTCATATTCATTTATGGAACCCCGGCAGTTGCCGATACGCGTTTTGGGCGGCTCAACATGCCAAAATACCGATTGTAACGACCGAACATGACCCCTTTGAACTGGGTGGACTGAAGCATAAGATCAAAAAGATGTGCCTGGCTAAATCGGACCAGATGATCGCCATCAGTATGGACAATTTTCGACACCTTAGCGACTATGGCGACAATGTAAAAAACCGCTTAAACTTAATACATAACGGCATTGAAGCCGACAGGTTCTTTGACAATCATGACAAGGCGTCGCTTCCCGTTCAAAAGGGAGATCTAGTGATCACCTGCATCGCCGAATTGCATAAACGCAAAGGCCATAGGCACCTACTTCAGGCATTTAAGAGGCTTCAGGCTGAATTCCCAACACTTCACTTAATGTTGGTGGGTGCTGGGTCTGAAGAAAAAGAGTTAAAAGAGAAATATGGCGACATTCCGAATGTACATTTCCTTGGCTGGCGCGAGGATATTCCTCAGATATTAAAAGCATCGGACGTTTTTGTACTCCCCTCCCTCCGGGAAGCATTCGGATTAGTGATTTTGGAGGCTATGGCCAGTGGAGTTATAGCTGTGGCGACCGATAATGGGGGGGCTAAGGATATTATTGAAGACGGGAAGAGTGGTTATTTAGTACCGCCGGCGAATTCTGAAAGATTGACTGAGGCTATCCGGACGATTCTGACCAATCCCGACCAAAAACGGGATATCGAGAAAACAGCCCTGGAACGGGTGAGTACTCATTTTACAGCGAAGGTGATGGCGAAAAAAACGGCTAAGGTATATGGGAAGTCTGAACTGTGATTATTATGATGGAATGATAATCATGATTGATTATCATGATTAAAAAATGATTAACATGAACAATAAAATGGGAGCATGTTAAATCAATTAATCATACAAATCACAGTTCAGACTATTTCTTCCTCGCCTGTTTAGCCGCATATTCTTTACTCCTTTCCATAATTCTCATCATCATCTTGATCGGCTGCCAGAGGTAATGGTTTATCAGATCGACGGTGTCTTTTGCCTTTCGGGTAACCTTTTTTACATTACTCAAAATGCCGATCAGATGAAAAACGGCAATGACCAGTGATAATAGCAATAGCCCGCCACCCACTGACAGGACGAGATAAAGAATATCTAATGGAGTTTTATACATTTCAAACATGCTTTTGTGTTTAAATCATTGTCTGACTTATTTTAACAGACAAACTGCAAAACGGGAATATCTATTTAAGCAAAAGCTTCTGCTGTTTTCATTGAATGCCCTTCCGGCACGTCTTGTTCGGTGTAACAAATGGCCGAATCGACGATACGTCTGACCTGAATAAGGGTTGACCGCACGTTGCCATTGTCGAGATAGGAAAGCGGTATTCGCCGTTGATCATCCAGTCGCAACAAACAAACAATAATCTGATCACGTGTCATTCTTAAGCCAATCCCCAGTTGCCATAAAACTTCCTGGGCAGACGTGTCGTCGATATGGTCACAGCCTAAAAATCCCGCACTCGCCGCGCTCAAAAGGGCTTCGCCGAAATACTGACAATTGTGATAGGCTTTATAGTGGGTAAGCCGACTTTGATGGTCTGATTTTTCCATTAGCCCTCTTTTTCAATTATAGTTTCTTCACAAAAATCCACAACGGACTGGAGTAAAACAGTGAGCTCTTCCTGCCCTGTTGGATTCTGTGAATCTGTCACTGTTCTACTGAGTCGTCGTCGGATTAAGGCAGTGATCTCGGCGGCCGTCATTTCCGGATGTATTCCTATCTGCTCCAATAGCATATTGCTTTGAAAACGATTGGTTTCCCCTCCGTCACCCATAGATCTGAAAGTGGCGTGATGTGGACTGCTGGGGAAAAAAGCGCGTTCTCCTGCCTTTAAAACCACTTCACCATCATGCTGGCATTTAAGATGATGCCTATAGAGATCAAGTCTGGTATTTCTCTTCATAACAAAAACATTAGGGGGCAAGGATGTTATTATAACAATTTATCTATATAAGTCAATAAAAAACCTTCTTCGTTTACCCCTGAAGGCGGTAGAATGCCAGACAATAGGGGAATGCTTGAATTACTTGAAAAGTTTTTCGCGTTGCTTCACACTTTTTTACGTAATTCATCCCCACCTTCTGGTCGCCATAAATGGCGCCCCTACGGTTCGGACCGCATTTCTCGCTACTAATCATGAAAGTAAGACATCTAAACATTCTTCCGCCCACCCTGCTCTTGGCTCTTTCTGCTCTTCTGAGTCGGTTTTTAGGGATTATGCGCGACCATTTGCTCGCCAAAACGTTTGGTGCCACGGCAGGAACTGGGATTAACAATCTGGATACGTATTACGCCGCCTTTCGCATTCCGGATATGCTTTATAATCTGTTGATTTTCGGAGCTATATCCGCGGCGTTTATCCCGATTTTCACTCAATATAAAAAGGAGGGAAAGTTTAAGGATGCGTGGGAATTTGCCAGCTCCATGCTCCATTTGATGCTGATAGCGATCTTGGTGATTGCGGGCGCGTCTTATTTACTGGCGCCTTACTTAGTACATGTGGTAGCCGGAGGGTTTCAGGGAGAACAGCTTGAGCTAACCGTTAAGCTGATGCGGATTCTTCTTCTTTCACCTATTCTTTTTTCTATCACGTCTATTCTGGTTAGTATCCAGGATAGCTTTAAGACATTTCTATTCCGATCGCTGGGGCCGCTTTTTTATAACTTGGGAATAATTGTTGGCATTTTGCTGTTCGCGGAAAATTTTGGCGTGGTCGGTGTGGTATGGGGAGTGGTAATGGGGGCGGGCATGGATCTTTTGGTCCAACTACCCGCATTACGACTGGTGCACTTTAAACATTATTGGCTTTTTGGACACAAAAGACAGGACGTCAAAGAAGCGTTTAAGCTGATTCTTCCGCGCATTTTTGGCCTTTCGGTAACACAGCTGACACTCATTGTAAATACGCTGATTGCCAGCTTTTTAATGACCGGCTCTATCACCGTTTTTTACCTGTCGGACAATCTGCAGGCCGTTCCACTGGGCATGATCGGCATTTCGTTTGCGATTACTTCTTTCGCGACACTTTCTGAGTTGGCCAGCGAAGAGACCAAAGAGGCATTTGCTACCGAAATACAGCGAGTAATGGGGCAGGTTTTGTTTTTAATCATCCCTGCAACCATTGGGATGTTGTCTTTGCGGCATGAGGTCATCGATGTGATTTTAAAATACGGCAAATTCAGCCAATCGGATGCTTTGCTGACCGCTAATGTACTTGGCTTTTTGCTGATTTCCCTTTTTGCCCAATCGCTGATTCCGATTTTGGGACGAGGATTTTACGCCTACCACAACACCAAAACTCCGGTGATGGCCGGTGTCATCGGCTCTGTTATCAGCATCGGAGGAAGTCTGCTGTTGGCAATGGGACTTGATATGGGGATTATAGGAATCGCAATCGCCTACAGCACAGGGAATATTATAAATTTTGCTATTCTATACGCTCTGATGCATCGTCATTTACAAATTGAGATTATCCATTGGGCTAACGTTTTTAAAATCATCCTCATCAGCACCATTATGGGCTCTGCGGTCTATATGGCAAAACTTCTAACGCCCTTTGGCGGAACCACCTTTCATCAAATCGGCCTCCTAATCCTGTACACGGTCATCGGACTGATGGTTTATATGGCTTTAGCGGCTTTTCTGGGCATGCAGGAGTCCAAGATGATTTGGAAGCAGATCAGGAGACTGAAGAAATAATCTCCTTAAACTGATTTCCCCTGTCTTTGGCGTTTTTAAACATATCAAAACTCGCACAGGCAGGCGATAAAACGATGGAATCTTCGGGCTTAGCGAATTGGTAAGCGGACTGAATGATGTTTTTAAAGTCGCCGGATTGATTGTAATCGAGAATCAACCCTTCTCCACCTGCGGATAAAATGGATTCTTTGATGGTCTGACCTTCAGCACCGTAAAGATAAATCCTGACACCTTGCTGTACAATCTTCCCCGCTAAATAGGCGAAATCTGCTTTTTTAGAACTGCCACCCAAGAGGAGGATGAGCTTTTTGGGAAGGAATTGGTCAATGGCGGTCATGGCGGATTCGGGGGATGTACTGCTGGAATCGTTGTAAAAATGGATATCTTTGATGGTGCGCACAAATTCCAATCGATGTTCCACTCCTTTGAATAATTTAATCTGCTCTTCAATGGTAGTGAGCGGGATGATGTGAAGTTTGGCAATGGCGGCCGCGAACAGAAGGTTATCGGGGTGGGTTTTGATGGTAAGCTGGTCAAAATGAAGAACATTTTCTTCCCTTCCGTCGAAGCTGAGCCTTAAATAACCGTCCTGCCAAACTGCCCAGTTGTCGCCCTGCTTTTTGTTGATCCAAAAATGCTGGGCGGGGGTGCTGGTCGCCAGTTTTTTGACGTTTTCGTCGGTAGCATTTAAAACCGCCCAATCGGATGGTTTCTGATGGCGCAGAATATTGGTTTTGGCGGCGATGTAGGCCTCGAGCGTGTCATGCCAATCCAGATGATTCGGGGTGATATTGAGGATGGCGGCGATGTAAGGAGAGTGTTTTAAATCTTCGAATTGAAAACTGGAAGCTTCGATAAGGATCGGCTGATCGGGATGTTCCAGCGCCTGCTGAAGAATAGGCTGACGGTCATTTCCTCCAATAATCAGACGATCACCGTAATGAGCGGTAAGGATTTGTTCTAAAAGCGCCGTGGTGGTGGTTTTGCCGTTACTCCCGGTAACAGCTGTTATGCGACTGGAAGCAAGTTCGAGGGTTAATTTGGTCATGGAAGTAACCAGTATCCCTAACTCATGAGCCTGCTGAATGCCGGGCAAATCGTAACGAACCCCAGGACTGCGGATGATGGTCTGAAAATCGGACAGATCATCGAAAGCATTTTGGCCGAGGCGCTTCTTGTATTTGGAGGGTATTTCAATATCTTCTTTCTGGTCACAGATGGTAATGTCTGTAATTTCCTGAGATTTCAAAAAATCCAGGGCGGATTTGCCCTCAATCCCAAATCCGAGAACGGCGACGGGTGTTTTGAGTTTATCTTTCATAACTGCATTATAGCTTAATCGAGAGACGCGTGGACATCAAATTATTTATGACCACAACACAAATTAAATATAACAAAATATAATTAAATATAATAAACATTGACAAGCTTAACTGAATTAATATAAGTTTGTCTTAGTTTATTCAAAATAAAATAGATTTAAAAAGATTTAATTAAACAAAAACGAATTTAATTAGATTTAATTAAATATAATAAAATTAAAATAAAAATTGGCTGAAGACATTTACACCACGGAACAGGTTGCCAAAATTCTCCAAATCCACCCCTTAACCGTCCTGAATTATATTAAAAGCGGTAAGTTAAAAGCTATCAGGCTTGGCAGGATCTACCGCATTCGGGAAAGTGCTCTCCAAAAATTCCTGGATCAGGAATCTGTCTAATCACCCCTTAGGTGAAAAACTAAAACAAAAAGACCCTTTAATCCCCGTGTCATCTGGCACGGGGATTTTTAAATAGTTATTTGCAAACCGGAACAGGGTGGTTTTTGCTTTTGCCCTGAACTTTAATAACGGTACCTAGTTGCTCACAGAATTTTTTGAGGTTATCGGGCGATGTGTCGGTGGTATAAGCGCGTTCGATCTCCTGATTGATCTTGAACAACGTGGCTTCAACGGATTTCAGGCTTTCTTCGGATACGTTGTTGAGCTGAAGGTTGTATATCAGCTCATCGCCGGCTTCACCAATGACCAGTTGTTTTGCGTCTTCCGCAAGCTCATAAGCCTCCACAATGGTGCTGATATTTTCAGCGCGATCCCATTTATCTGCCAGCTCTACCCAAGTCGCATCCCCGATCATTTTGCCGTAGGCTTCTACGAATTCCCACTGAGTGCTCACATCAGCGGCAAAGCCATCTATACCCGGTCCATTCAGCAAACTTTCCGGACTTCCGCCCTTTTCTCCTCCAAGGGTAAGAGTGATCTGGTTCGCGGCGATCCATTTGTTGGCACGTGATTTAGCGCGTTTTTTGGCCATTTCCAAAAGCGATCCCCAATCACTCAGCGTGTCGCCGCCAAAGGTGGCAGTAAGCTGATCGAAGCTTAATTTTAAATCATGCCACGCCTCCATGAATTCCCCATACGGACACTCCACATAATAATTTTGACCGCCACCCGGAAACAAAAGGCTGGTATCCCTATAGCCGCTTCTGCCATTTTCCGGGCTTCCTTTTATGCCGGTCGTTGTGAATGTCTTTTCTTCACCATTTATTTTGATCGTTACCTGACCTCCCCTCAGCCATGCCTCCAGCATGTTGTAATCTGCCCAGAGGATATCGGCGTTGGCGATGTCCATGAGTAAAGTGGATTTTATCAGTTCATTCAATATCTCCTCCTGTAAAGCCTCAAGTTCCCAGATGTCATCCCGCAGACAGTTGGTGATAAATTCACCGCTTTCGGCCCAGTAATTGACCAGCATTGAAAAGCCGTCGAGGAAAGCGCCTCCGAGTGAATTGAAAATCAGTTCCTTCACAAGATTCATATACAGATAAAAGGTGCCCGGGAGTCCTGAAGCCTTGCCCTGCGCCTTCAGTTCCTGACTGGCTTTACTCGCCTTTTCCAGCGCGTTTAAAAAACTTCCCGTTCCGTTCTGGCGTCGTGCCTCCTGAACATGCGCCTTCATGGTAGATACCCCACTGCTTATAACCGGTGAAAAAATCGCGTTCGCGGCAGGGGCCTGCTGGAACAGCAGGATGGCGATCACAATGGTGCCGATGATTTTACGGATTAAAATTCGCATTTTTCTTTTTGAGAAAAGCTAGTAGCCAGAGATAAACCGATATATTTATCCTGCAGACGGCCAAAACTGCGGAGGATTTGATTCAGAAGGTCAGGGACATCGTTGTGGAATTGCTGATCCACTTCCGCGTCAGTGACCATTCGGTAATTTTTTAAACTTCGTTCGATTTGAGACTGGGCTTTAGCATCCCGATCTATCTTCTCCTTAAGGTAGGCGGCGGCGGATATGTCCATGACAGGAGCGGCTACTTTCTCTTGCTCCTCATTGGGGTCGAGCCTTTTTTGGGCGTCCTGAAAATTTTGCTTAAAATATTCTTCGGCCAGATCGAGGGGGCTTTTATCTTTGTATTTAGGAGACGGCATGCTGAGTTTGGATTTAACGGATGTGACCAGATCGAATGAGAAACTAGGCCCCCAGCGATTACTCATGCCCCAGGCAGTCATATTGTTTACAAGTGGGGAAATGTTGTTTTCGAGCAGTTTTTCCATCACATCATTCATGGCCAAAATGTGGCAATCGACACAGCCTGCCTCCATGGGGTACGGTGATTCAGGGCGCTGGTAGGTAAATACATCGATACAGATAACCGCTTCAATAGGTTCTACGGCTTCCGCGGGTAAGCCGAAAATATCCATCAGAAAGGCGCGGAAATCATCCGGATCCGCACATAACTTGGTGGGAATGCATCGGACTTTAATTTGATCGCCGACAGTGACGGAAAATTCACTCTCTCCTTTCCCGCAGGCGGGCTTATTGCTGGGTGGAAAGTTTTTCAGCACTCCACCAACAAAAGGGCCTGGGTAATTGGGTGATTGGGTTACACCGCGCGCACGGTCGAGCTCATGTTTGTTAACCGGTCTACTGCCTTCTGGGCAGGTAATCGGAGGCACACCCCCTTCGTCATCTACCCCTTCGCTTTCATTTTCTCCTTCGCCGCCTCCTCCTTCCCCAGCTCCGTTCTGATCATCGGGAAGCTGTTTAAACGTAACGGCGTTCGGATCCTGACACGAGAGACTGGTTCCGCTTTCCATCTGGCAAGATTCGGAACAGCCATCTCCTGCCCGCGTGTTGCCGTCATCGCATTCTTCACCTGGATTTAGCTTTAAGTTACCGCAATTGACAGGGGTGTCGCCCGGCTCCGTTTCCCCTTCCGCCAACACGTCTTCTTCCTGGCCGTCGCCAAACAAATCTTCATATTCCTCATCGGAAACGCATTCATATTCATCGGGCGCTTCAGCACCCTCCTCACCGACACCTTCACCTTCACCTTCGTCTTCATCTTTACCTTCACCTTCTCCTTCACCTTCCCCGCCTCCGCTACCACCTCCCCCATCGCCTGTATCGCCAAAACTATACACATCATCTACCCATTGCGCTTCGCTGCCAAATAAGATGAGTTCTATTAAATTCAAATCCAGGATCAGATCAAAAGGCGAATCCAGTAGATTACCATTGGCCCAGATCTCTTTGTTTTTGAATTGCTGTTTTAAAGAGGCTTTGGACTGGTGGATGATCTTCTCACGGTCATAAGCTCTTTTAATGCGTTCATAAAGCTTGTTTTGCTGACTCAAACTTCTGTTTTCGAAATAAGCCTCCTGAACCATTGGCGGTAATTTGCTGGTATCAATGCCTCCATAAGTATCGGTTAAAAACTGTTCGATGGAAGTTCGGAAAGTGCCATACAAAACAAATTCCAAATTGTCCCGATTCCAATTGGGATCTTCGGGCTGGAGCTGTTCGGTTAGGACGTCGAGCACTTCATCCTCCACCTCTTCGGTGATATTACAGTAGGCCTCTTTGTAAATGTTGTAACCGCCGATATATCCCGTTTGTGATAACGGACTGCAATAATGGAATGTGTTTTCTCTTTGGCAACGGAAGCTTGTAGCATAAACCGTGTCATTACAATCATCCACCTCATCCCCCATCTGCGCGTACGCCGGACTCCCGGCTGTTAAGCCGATTCCAATCAGAGCGATTCCGATGATTAGTAATAACTTTTTCATGTCGATTCGATATCAATGCGAAGTCAATTCGCAATCAATTCGGTTTTATTTATGCATACTGCAGTCAATAATTACATCCGGAATAATCGTGACCACAGAACGCAGATGTCCCATCATCTGGCGATAGACTTCCAGATTTTTAAGCATGCACTGAAAATGAACATGCATTACATACGCCTGCCGCATTTCCTTAATCGTATTAAGCGCCGCGTCGAGAGCCACAATGCCGTTTTGGATTTCATCTTCCACTAACACTCTTAATTGCTGGATGCGCTGAAAGGCAAGATCGAAATCGCGGATCGTTGTAACATTGCTTTCAGAATTAGCGGACACCTGTATGACCAGCCGATTTAAGTAGCCGGCGTAATCGTGATAGGCCTTGAGTAAAGGCTGTAACAATGTTTCGGGGCTGGAGTTTTTTAGTACATCGACCAATTTCTTTTCGGACTGACAAGCCGTATCCGGCTTGAGTAAAGCTTTCGGATCTTCCCCGAGAATATCAACCGTTGCCTCCTCAAATACACAATTCATATAATCGTGATATTGATTGCGGGCGCGCTCGAATTCGAGGCGGAATTCAAGGTGAGTGTTTGGCTCTAATTCAATTACCGTTGGATAAGAGGGGAGCTGGCTTTTACATTTTTTAAGCACAGCGGATTCCTGCTCTTCGGCATGAGCAATATTAAGCGTGAGAATTAGGAGAATGCCAGTGATGAGAATTAAGAATTTTTTCATAAATATTTATTTTCCGATTGTAAACCCGCACTTCGTGCGTAGACCCAATTGTTGACCCTATTGTATAACTACGATTGGACCTACGATTGGTCTACTACGGGTCTACAATTGGGGTTAATCGCATTCCGTTGCCAGGCAGGGCAGCATGGCATCAAAACGGAATAAATGTTGTTTTAAAAGTTCCATATGACCTTCCATGGCCAGCATTTTCTCGAGGATGCTGGAGAGTTTGTTTTGAAGAGCCTGGTTTTTCTTTTCGCCGTTATTGACTTTAAGCGCCCGCTCCAGACCGATAAACGCCTTGGAATTGTCTTTAAATTTCTTAAGCTGGCTCGCGGTCAGGCTGTCGGAATTTTCCAGTTCCGAAAAATCCATATTCACCAAACGGCGGCAGGAATCATAATTTTTAACAGCTAATGAAATTGTCCAGCCTCCGGAATTATAAGCACTGCATTCCTCCAAATAATGGAGATTGGTGCCGGGTATTTCTACATTCTCCGGCGCCACACAGCCGGGGAGTTTGTCGATATGTTCATTGGTAAGCTGGAGTGGTTTTTTGGTTACCTGATCGATCATATCGAATGATTCCGCATTCCCGCTAAACAAAACCCCTTCACACAAATAGTCGAGCCAGCAGTAGTAAGTACGCATACTTTCAAACGCTTCATCCACGATTTCACTGGTTGGCTTTTCCTGATCCAGCATGGTTTCCAGATTCTCCTGCCAGCCATTCCGCATCAGGGTCATTTCATTCGCCACCACCTGCAGGCAGGCAGAGGGGTTTGCTTTGGCGCCCGGGTTGGGATACGGCACGTCAGACACGGACAGCGTCAGCTCATTCCACACCAGCAGGCTGATGAGAATGGTGGCAAGGCCGATGATGGGAATAAATAATTTTTTCATATTTCTGATTGAGAGCCTAATAGGGGATCTAATTGGTGGCCTAATCGGGATTAAGCGCCCACTAGGTCTCCCATTAGGTCTCCCGTCCGCCGAAGCTTCAGCGTAGGTGGGCGAGGTCTCCAATTAGTTTAATAAGTAATCTCTCCGCTCCGTTCATAAATCACCTCATGCGTATCCACATCCGTGATGGCTGTCATTATAATATCACCGTCCACCAAGTCCGCTTCGTAATCCAAAAAGTTACAGGCAGGCCCGCCGTTTACGTAGACCCCTGGCAGATTCTCGGCGATGCGGTCGGAGCTGTCTGCCGTTTCATCATACACTTCCGGACAGCCATCCAAGTCGTTGATACCATCGATGTCTTCCGGGATTTCGGGGCATTGGTCGACTGGGTAGCAGGCATCACCAACCCCATCGGTGTCCTGGTCGGTTTGAGGAGCGTTGCCGACAAAAATACAATTATCATCGCTTTCCGCCGCCTTCTCCGGATCGACCAGTCCGTTATCATCAAATAAACACATGACATTTTTAACTCCGTCATTATCCAAATCCTCATCACACGCGTCGATGATTCCGTCGTCATCCGTGTCATTTTGATTGGGGTTGTCCAGACACGGGCAGATCTCGTCGGGCGGGATGTAGCCTGGATCGGATGGGTCGTTGGGGTCGGTACCCATACGGAATTCATTCAGATTGCTAAAGCCGTCTTCGTCGTTATCCAACGGCGCGTCACCGGCGTACAGCGGATCGAGATTGTTTTCCATTTCCCACCAGTCGGGCATACCGTCTTCGTCGGAATCGACCAGTTTACAGTCTTGGAGACTAAGGATACTGCTGGCCATAAACGCGAATTCACCACGGGTGATTTCTTCGTCGGGGAATACAAAGCCAAGCTGATTTTGGACGAGACCTATCTCGACCGCGGTGTACACATAATCTTTGTACCACGCGTAATCCGGTACATCGATGAATGCTTCTTCAGGGGCTTCCTGTATTTCGATTCCCGATTGGCGAAGCAGGATAGCGGCGGCCTCCGCACGGCTGATGTTCTGACCCGGCCGGAAGAATCCGTCTCCGTAACCGGTGATCATGCTTAGATCTTTAGCAATGGCGATACAGTAAAAGTACCATGCCGGCAGATACACATCCGGGAAGGGGGGTGTGCCCGTGTATTTTTCTTTCACAGGATCGGATGGGCGGGAACAATCGAAACAATTGGTGGCGCCAAGGGCGATCTTTACGAATTCCGCACGGCTGAGTTTGGCATCCGGCTGGAAGGTGCCGTCTCCATATCCGCTCACGATCCGGCGCTTGTAGAGGTCAAGGATCTGCTGGTAGAACGGATGAGAAGCATCGAGATCAGGGAACGGTGATTCAGGGGCCGGCGGTGCCTGAGCGATGAGGGATGCGAAGAGCGGTTTGATGGTTTCTTTGAGGTAGCCGATAGTGGTTTTGATTTCGTTCCACAATTCATCTTGCCGGATTTCCAGATTGTTGAAATTGGCACGGATAAAGACATCGAATACCGGTGCGCCAGTGGCTTCGTCGAAAATCTCAAAGATCACCCGCTCAAACAAAATGCCTTCATTCTTCAGCCGGAAGCCGTATCCTTTCTGCATCATACGGACCGCGCCGTCGCTGTTGATGAGCGCGATGTTGAGCTGGGTCGCGTCGTTGAAAATGGCGGCTCCGCCCGGGTAACTTTCCGCGTATCCCGGCATGTTGCGGGCGATAATAGTGTCTGCAAGATTGCGGTCGCCGATGGTCACACCGATTGCTTCCACATTTTCCTGATCGAGCGGTTCATCGAGGATAAGGATGTCGTTATTGACGTCTGAAATGTAATACGCGTTGAAAATAACGGTGTCGAAACCTTTTTTAAGGACGATGATGCGGGTGGGCAGTTCGCGGGAGGCGGGAACGGCCTTAAGTTCATAATTCGGATTTAAAATTTCGGCCTGACCGGTTTCTAAATGCACACGTGCTATCTCGCGGCCGCCTTCATCGCGCACAATAACCGAAGCAGGACCACGACTGAATCCGTTGATGCTATAGTCGCCCTCGGCCGTGATGCTGTAATAATTATTTTCCCAGCCAAATTGACTGTTTAGCGGTGGAATCGTTTCTTCGCCGGCCACCCGTTTCAGGAAGCCTAAATTCTTCCAGGTACCCCATCTCTTGCGGAATAGGCTGAATGGGATTTCGGATAGATCATCGCCTTCCTGTTTCGGTGTCATGTTTCCCTGAACAATACTATCAAGCGCCAACGGTTCCTGCTCTATGTTAATTTTAGGCACGTAAATCTCGACTTTGAATGACTTTTCATGGCGGTCGAAACTTTCATCTTCCAGATTCTTACTGGCGATGAGTGTGGCGGTGAATTCTTTCGGCGCTTTTTGGGCGGGCAGTATTATTTCCGGCCCTATCTGTTCCGGCAGACCATCCTGATTAAAGTCCCAGTAATACTGATACGCGCCGGACAAATCCATAAAAATATCGTTCGCGTGGATCGTACCCTCTTTGTAAATCGGGAAGAGGAATTTTTTATTAAAACGCACATCTATCGGTGGAGGAGCCGGCACGTAGACTTGCGGAGAAAGGAGTTCACTGCGGTTGTAATTAGCGGTTCGCCCAAACTCATCGAACCACGTCATCTTGATGTGATAGAAGCCGTTATCCATATTCATGCGGAAACTGGGACCCGTATATTGATCGAAGTAAACGGCACGAGTAGGCTTCAGGGTAATGGCAGCATTGCCAACGGTTTTGAAAACGACCATGTCTCCGCCGGTAACAATATTACGGGCCTGAATACCAAATCGCTCACGGGCTTCCTCGGGGTCGGTGAATGACGTTGCAAGCGTGCCGTACTGAATGGGCTGACCCCCCACTGTTACCTCGGGGAGAAGACCGTCTTCGGTTGGTGGTAAAAGGACGATGGTAACATCCGCGAGTCCGTTTTGTTGTTTGTCGGCATCATAACCCAAAATGGACCGTTCCAGCTCAATGCCATACCCGTACACATCCGGATGAGTGCTTTCCAGCCACTCAAAGCTGGCCGCGCTGTTTTCGGTAAGGGTGATGGACATCATGTTGGCAGATTCCTCCAGAGGCATGACGGTATTGCCGAAAGATATGAAGTGATTAAGATCAAAGGCGGTATTCGGAACGGAAGGGGCGATGTTTTCGGTAATGTTCAACGGCACTTCCAGGTCGCGTTTGAGGTAGAGGTTTGGCCCGTCGCTATACACCACATGTGAATGACCATTGATGCCCGAATGCACAAAGGCGGTTTTCGAAGTGTTGGGATTGTCGAAATACGGGATGAACTGAACCAGATAACCGGTGTCTGGATCGACAAGACAAGTACCTGAACATAAGCTGGATGATGTATCGGAGCCCGCGGTGGGCAGGGTGGGTGGGGTGGGAGCGCTAGGCGCGGAGTTGCCGGAGGATGGAGCCACGCTGGAGAAAGCGGGTTCAATCGCCGGCGCTGCAAGATCCGCCACTTCAAATGGGGAAGGAATACTGGCTTGATTTTGGATATAGGCCAGCATGTCATTCGCGTTTTCCATTTCAATCGCTTCCCCATCTAACTGATCGCTGTATGCCAGTAAATCGTGACGGATGGTTTTGATCTTAGCAATGGCGGATAGCTGAGGCGGTAAGGTGAAATCCGGCACATTGAGCGCCTCTTTAACCACCGTGTAATCCACCTCGGTCTCGTTGATAGTGTTGATGATGTCGGCTAACTGAGCGAATTGACCGGCTAAAAGTTTCTGCAGATTCCCGGGAATCTGTGGCACAGCTGTCAGATCATCATACGCGCCTTCCGCTTCGCCCATGCCCTCATCCAGACTTTCTAAAAATTCCAATACCCAATCAGGAGTGTCCGCACCAAACCATTCGTTCAGCTTCTTTCGGAATTCTTCGACTTGTTCCTGCGTCCACAGTACTCCTTCGGCAACCAGCTTTCCGAGTTCTTTTCCGACGGTGTTGAGTGCATCCTGCATTTCATCACCAATGTCGATGTCGGCCTCATCCAACGCCTTCATGAGCTGTTGAATGCCCTCAAAAGGATCCCAATGGAACGCCAGGAATGCTTCGTGCAGTTCATCGGCCCACTCCCTACCAGCCTCATCCATGGCCTTATTGGCTTCATTCATCGCGTTGACCCACGCCTGATTGGCGTCGTCCATCCCTTCCTGCATGTTGTCTTCCAGCCAATCGGAATAACCCTGCATTCTTTCTTCGATGTCGCGGTATTTTTGGTCGATGGCCTCAAATTCCCTTTGGGCAGTCTCATATACTACCCGGCTGACATGATCTTCGTACCAATCTTCCAGTTTTTGGGGGTCTGCGTTGTCTTCGAACCATTGGGTGCCCTGATTGATATCCTCCGCCATCTTCTGGAGCTCCGCGGAAATTTTTTCGTCTAGATATCCTGCCCAGTCCGTCGCCATATTATTCCACACGTCTGCTCCTTCCTGCAGTTTTTCCAGCGCACCTTTAAGGCGCACACCTAAGTAGATGGTTGTTTCGATACGAAGTTCATTGAAGCCCAGATCAATCGGCGCGATGTCTCCGATTTTCGGTTTTAAGAAATCCAGCGGGATCATGTAGCTTGGCCGGTTGGTAAGCAAAACGACATGGTCGGCCATGTAGGCTTCGGGGATAGGAGAAAAAGATTTTTTGATCAGGCACCAGATCTCAAGGATTTTCTCGACCAGCGGGATGATGAATTTAAAATCTTTACCGATATCCGGCAGTTTTGGCGGGGGTGGAAGCGTTGGTAAATCGATTGTGGGGATGGCGGGGAGCGGTGGAAGTTCCGGAAGTTCCGGCAGACCCGGTAAGATTGGAAGTGGTGGCAATTGAGTAAGCAGGCTTAAGTCGGTCGGGATATCCGGAAAAGGAATTTTTGGAATTGAAGGCAGGGTAATTGGCTCAAGGACGAAATGGATCATCGGCATCTCGATGTCGATGGAACCTTTGAGGTCGGAGAAGTCGATAACCAGATCCGGCCACTTGGGGAATTTGATGATCGGAATGTCTGGCAAAATAAGGCCTAACAAGGTGAAATAACCAAAATTGCCGAACCGTTCATTGGTGCAGATATCACAGTTGTCCTCAAAATTCGTGAAGACATCGATCATTTTTTCTATCTGATCGATGATTTCCAGAATCGTGTACCAAAGTTCCGCGTAACCGATGACCTGCTGCTGGATCGTGGTCAGCCAACCGCCCAGCATATCGCTGTAGGTATCGAGATAGCAGGCAATCTGGCGAAGGTAATCGGCTAGTTCTTTTTTCATTAAAATGAAATCCCGCGGGAAGCGCAGATAGGACTGTACGACTTCGATATTCTGAGTGATGCTGTTGATGAACGCGTCTAAGTCGACAATAAATATTTCTAAAATCTTTTTTCCCGCACATGTGTCTTCGTTATCAGGACACTGGAATTTTTCAAGTTGGTCTTCCCAGGTATCGAGGCGTTTTTCATAAAAATGGCGCACCTGTTCCAGATCCCGGATGAAATCCTGGATCTGCCCGAAGGACAGCCATGGAATTTTTAAGTCGATATTGTGCTGATTGATATTCACGAAAGGAATGGCATTGGCGATTTGGAACACCTGTTCGAACGGGCTGGTGCTGGTGTTGCGAATTTCCCGCTCAATTGCCTCATAGTTTTTCAGAAAATTGCTTTCAAGTGCCCCCTTTTCCAGATTCTGTATCAAATCCTTGATCTGCGCGGCGGACAACCAAGGAATCTCGGAGCCGATATCACCTTCAATTTCCGCCTTTTCTTCATCCACATTCCCTTCTGTTTTCTCTTCCTTGATATTGCTCTTATCCAGATTATTGCCGAATGCTTCGACCAGTTTATTAAATTCATCCCAATCACTGCCAAACAATGCGCCGACATCCGGTAAAATGACGCGGATGGTCGGCATGGTAAGGAGTTTGTTGAGGATTTCGAGTGTCTGACGATCCACCCAGCTGGCAATGGCGCCGCCAATGGAATCAAAACTGCCGATGTGGAGATTGGAAAAGCCTTTGACGGGCGGTTCGAATTTCATCTGATCTCCCAGATTGATGGCTAAACTGATTTCAAGACCGCCGGAGCCCTGATCCTGAGCGGACTGGATTTCGCCAGGCAGCCCTGAGCTATTGACCGCGGACACACCGGAGTTAATATCGCTGACAATGTTGTTCAGCGTTGCCATGATCTTATCCATCAGCTGGGCGAGCAGCTTGCAGGGCGGTGCCTCGCTCATGGGAAGTGCGAAAGTCATACAGTTGCCGATAGGCGGAGGATAAGGAATGGGAATAAGGGGTGGCGGAACGGTTGAATCCCCCATGTAATTCAGCCAGCAAAGCGACAGACCGATACCTCCGGTAAGCGTGGGCACCATATAAAAACGGATCATGGAATTGTAGGTGCCAGGGATGCTGGTGGCTCCCAGAGCCGTAGGCGCCAACGCGAAGAAGGACGGAAAAGGAATCGGACCGACAGGCGTGGGTAAAGTGGCCGGGAAAGAGATAAGCGGCATGGCCATAGGAATGGATTGCGGTGCCATGAAAGCCATATTGAACGGCATCGGAAAGCACCCGCCGCCCATGCAGGAGAGGTTGGCGATGGAGCTCATCAGATCATCCAGCGCATTGCCCGCGCAGGCCGTTGGATTGGCCGCGCATTCTTCCGGTGTGAGGACATCATCACCGGCAAAACTTTTTCCGGGATCGTTTAAGGCGTTACTGATCTCATCCATTCCGCACGCTTCCATAATGCCATCCATAAAGTTCTCCGGAGGGGGATTGTCTTCATCAAACGTCATATTTTGGAGCCCTTCCAGCGCCGCGATACAGTCTGAATGACCATCCAAAGCGTCTCCTAGTGCTTCATCCATTTCTGCCGGCTGAGTAGCGGCCAGGCGGTAAGCACGAGGAGCAACGGAATAATGAGCGGCCAGCTGACCGGACGTGTTGTAGGTGGGGGAGACCATGATGTCTGTGTACGCATCGAGCGGCGCCTGAAAAGGAATCGGATTGCCCGCCTGGTCCTGACCGATGAGCGTGGTGGGTTCGCTGATCAGGCGTAAAGAGATTCCCGGCTTTGGCGTGTGTTTTACATTGGCCTCGTATGTGATTTCAATGGGCTGATTCGCCTTTAAATCAAGCTGGCTGACAAAGAGGTAAATGTCTTTTTTATCGTCCTTAAATCGCTCGCAACCCACCCCTTCGCACTTCACACTTTTATCATCGGCTACCAGCGCATCAGGAACCGTATCGGCCAGCACAAAATCATTCACATTCTTACTGGCCTGCAGAACGATGGTGTAGAGCAGTTTTTCGCCTAAATCAAGATTCTTTTCGGCGGGACGGTCACGGTTCTCCACGGTTTTAGTAACCGAAAGGTACAGACCGTTGTGAAAAGCGGAATTATTGATCTCAAAATCTTCCAGCTGGGCAAAATAGACCTCGTTTTCATCCCCCTCTTTCCACGGAAGCGTGTTGCTATCCGCCGGCTGACCGCTTTCCTGCATGGCTTCTGTTTCCTGGCGCAAATCGCTGATATGGCTTTTAATCTCATCTTCATTCAAATCATTGGAGGTGTCGCGACCAGCGAAATTTTCCAGCGCGTCGGTAGAAGGCGTTTCGGGGATAATAATGGTGGGTAAGCCATACGGATTGTCGGACGGTGGTGTGGGTTCGGGGGGCGGTGGCGGATCGGCGGTGGAACCATCGGGTTGCGGCATTCCCGGGAAGCGGATCTGCAGACCGTTTTTTAAATTTTGACCTAACTGAAGACTAAAACCGTAATTGCCGATAAAGACGCCGTTTTCCGGAATCTGATCTTCAGCCGGGATGGGTAATACAGCACCCTGGCGCAGAAGTTCGGAGCTTTGATTGTAAAAAATACGGATGTCACCACGACTGTCGACAGTGACTAAATCCGGATAGCTGTCCGCGTCCATGTCGGCCTTCAGGATCTGATACAGTTTTTTGCCGACTTTGATTTTTATATCACTGCGGGTGATGGTTTCCTGGTTGTTGTGAAGAATGGCTAAGCGGCCTTCATCAGTGGCGACCAGCAGGTCATCGTACCCATCGTTTTTAAAGTCAAATGGGATAATACTCAGCGCTCCGTCTCCCATAAACGCGATGTCTCCGCGGTCCTGAATGATGGGATCGGTGGCGCCTTGTTTGAATAAACGAATACGTCCATCTTTCATCACCGCGGCCACATCTTCCATATCATCATTGTCGAAATCAAAATTGGTGAGCGAAGCAATGTCTGACTCTTCTGAGTCCTGATAAATCTGCCGACCGAGCGTGTTGTCGTAATTCAGGCTGGAGGCAATAGGATTGTCGAGCTGGATGGTTGGGTCACCGAGCAGAACGGCATTGGGCGGGAGGTTGAACATCGTGGCCTCGCCTGCCGGACTACCACCGGCAAAGCGGAGGATATATTTGTTATCGCCTTCGAAACCAAAGTTTTCGGAGGGCATCGCGTCTTCATCCTTCTCTTCGGGGGGAATGAAGAGCATAAGACCGGATGCATCTTGAGTGCTTTTGCCCGCGAATTGCTTCGTGGCTTTTAATTCGGGATGTATTTCAACATAATTTGAATTGATGGTGCGAGGGTTGAATAACAATCGCAAACGGCCGATTTCGCCCAGCACACCTACCAATACCAATTCCATCCAATCTTCATCTGGCTCTGTTTCGTATACAAGACGGTAATCATAATTTTTGAAATCCAGATAATCCTTTTTTATTGTGAGAACAGGATTTCCATCGGGATCGGTCAGATAAATGGCATTCTGAGTAGGGTCAACGGCGTAATTCGGATTTGTTCGTTCGAAATAAATCGTGCCGGGGATGGGTATTTCGTCTTCGTCCCATAGGGCGATATTTTCAAAATCCAGCGGAGCTGTGGTGGCAGCCAGCGTGCGGAGATTTTTTTGGTCGACGATCTGAACTGCTAGCTCATCACCCAGCGCGTCGATGGTTACTGTATGGCGTGGGCGGAAGGTCTCGATGTAGTAATTTGGATGAATAATAGCCTCCGGTTCAACGGGCGCATCCGACATAAAAGCAAACGCGGCTTCTGTTTTTCCATTAAACAGATGAGCGCCGGCAAAATAATCGTCCTCGAGGAAGTTTCCTGCAGGGAAGCCGACAAAGGAGGCAAACAGATTTTGTGGATAGGTCTTGGCCCATTCTTCGCTGGTGACCTTGGCGACAATGGATAATTCGGCGATACCCGGTGCCAGAGCCTCGTGGGAAGCGACAAGATTGAGCGGAGCGGTTTCGGTACCAACGTTCACTGTAGCGATACCCACCCCTTCTGTGATGACGACTGTGCCGGAAGCTAAAGTACCGTATTTTTGTGTCACATCGGTGATTTTGATCTGAACCGGCTCATTGAAAATGGGAGTGGTGTTTCCGAAGACATCCGTAACGCGGATGGGGAGGTTTACTTTTTTACCGATAGGCAACTCTTTGGGGGCATTGATCATAATGCGGGCAGGCTGACCCGGCGGTTGGCTGATGTGCAGGAGATCATTTTGATACACAGGATGCTGAGCTTTAAGGTCCATCTCTAGGCTTGTGGGGTTTGGATAAAAAACGGTTTCTCCCCGGCCATTCTCGATCTGCACCAACCCCCCTCGTTCAAAAAGTCCGTCGCTGGGTTTTACGGTGCGAACCCGGAGCTTTGTGTTGATGTTGCTGATCGGATTTCCCTCCGGATCAACCAGTGTGGCGGTGATTTTGTAGGTGGGACGAGTGTCGGTTTGGCGCACCGCGCTTAAGTTAACGCTGATATATTCGACTACGCGAATGGGTATTGGCGGAGCAATCAAATTGCCCAACCGGACCGTGAGCTGAGTGGAGCCGGGAACGTCTTCCGCAATAAGATTCACTTTGCCAAACCCTGTGAACACTTCCAGCTCGTCCTGATCGAAATGACCAATGCCATCATCCGCTAAACCAAAAGCGAGAGGGTTTTCTAAATAACCCACAATGGCTTCCTCCTCGCTATTCAGGACTTTCGCTTTTACCTCTACGCTTTCTCCACGGACCAATGTGCCGCGTTCTACGGTGACATCCAGTTTAACAGGTACGCTGTTAGGGTCTTCCATGGCCTTACTGGTGTCTTCGAGGATGATTTCTTCCGGTTCCGGCAGATCACCGCCTCCGCAAACGTTGTCGAGGCTCAGCATTTCGCCCAGCTGACTGATTTCTTCTTCGATCCAGCAGTACACCGCGTCAAACCATTCCCATATTTCTACTCCATCCGGCGGACCGCAGGAATAGACCAAGCCACTGTCCAGTCCTCCATCCCCGTCATCTCCTTCATCATCTCCTCCGTCCGTCGCGTCTTCGATTTCTTTTTTGGCCGCTTCCATTTCGGCATCATACAATTCTGCCTCGGTTAAACGGGAGGCATTGATAGCAAATTGGAAACCTTGTGCATCCCCTTCGGCGAGTACGTGGAGGACTTCGTAACCGCCGTCCGGTTTGGTGGCCGGAACTGGTAAGTTGGAATCCGGTACGGGCAGAAAACTGTCGCGGTTCACATATTTTTCTAAAATCAGCTGATGCTTTTGATCAATGCCCATCTTGCGCCACAGGATTGGTTCGGTGAGGTCGGGATTCTGACCGAAAAACTGAAGGATGATGTTGGCATCATAGCCGAGCAGTTGATTGAGCTCTGAGTCTTTTGCCTGGATCATCTGGAGCAGGCTGCCGGCAATATCTTCCGGATTGTTACCGGGTAGACGGAATAAATTTGGATATTCGAATAGCTGACGCTGACCATTGCGATAAAATTCCACAGAACGAATGCCGTCTGCGGGCGTATTCGGTGTCATGAATTTTTTGACATTTCGTAGTGTCTGCGTGGTCGGTTCAGTGTGGCGGATCAGGCTGTATTTATTCGCGGTCGTGGCGGTGATCTGAAAAGCAACATAGCTGTTGTTCCCGTCATAAAACGGACGCATAGCTGTATTTCCGTTAGCCAGCATCGCATGGACCACTAACTGCAGACGACGGTGGGGAGAAAGATAGTCGACAAAATAAGTGGGATCATATAAAACTTCTTCCGGCATGGGATCAATGATCTCACCCGCATCCACCATCGACTGATAAACACTGTTGATGGCGATTCGCAGAGTTGTTTCACGATTGTCAGTAACATTCTGACGGTCGTACCATTCATCGAGTTCTCCGGACGGGCGCGGCAGAGGGAGAAAACTCATATTTTCCACCGAACAGCGCCAGGGGATTTCGCCCGTTGCCTCATCCGGTTCGGGCACCGCCGGCGTGTAGAATTCCAGTTCTTTTTCTTTAGAACCCGCCAGGTCAACAATCGACCAGTATGCTTCCTCCGGCTTGCAGAAACGCGGACCCCGTTCCATACGGTCACCATCCACGTCGATATCGAGTTCGTATAAATTATTGGCCACACAACCGCCGTAATTGATGTATTCCTCCATCTCTTCCAAGGGTGGCGGATCGTCGTCTTCGGGGTCGGGGATGAGAGCGGAATCCGGATTATAAAGATGGTTGGCCTCGACGAGTACGGAATTATTTTTGGCTGGCGGAACACCTGCTGGTGCCTTTTGACCACGCGTTAAACCGCATTGTTCCGCGGAAGCCATAGTGCTGACCATCTGGCCACCGGTGAACGCGACGAAATCGAACGTTTCAATCTCATCAATCACATGGCAGGCTTCGGTTTCACATTCGGTGGTTTTGATTTCGATTCCGGTAATGACCGGTGCTTGCTGCTGAACATTTCGAATGACCGCATTGATCTGGTTTTCCAGCTCAATACCCTTCGCCATTAACGTGTTCTGCATGTACGAATCGCGAAGCGCAATAAGAGAAGCAAGGCTGTCGTATTCCTGCTCACTCCACCGGCCTGTGCGGGCGATGATAGGGTTTAGGCGACCGATATAGCTTTTGAGCGCCTGCACAAAATTCGGCGTGGGATTGGCCATATTTTCCTGATTCGTAAACTTTTTAATGATTTCGGCCGTTGTGGAATCGCTCATGCTGGCGATGGAAACGTCATCGATGAGCGGCGTGCGCTGATCGGGATCTTTATCGGGTTCCATTTCGGCCGCGACCTCCTGCACCATTTCACGGAGAAGGTGGCGGTTAAGACGCTTAAAGGCGATTTCTTCCGAATACGCAACGCTGCGTTTGTAGTTGTTGTAATCGAACGTGTTTAGCTTTTCATCGATAGCCGGAAAGTTGTAATACAGCAACCGCTGGTTGAACGTGTTATACTCGGCTGCCCCTTTGGAATATTGATTGTTTTTGTAAAAATAATCCGCCAATTCCTGACGACCTTTTGCTTTGTTTTTGGAGGGAGGAACAATAACGCCATGCCAGATCTCCGGCGTGGGATTCAGAGCCGCATCGTTGTACTCAAAACGGTCGGTGTCGTGATTGTAGAGGTAGCGCTTGCGATAAAAATCCGTGTACGGATACAGGCTTGGGGCTGTGTCGCCCTCTTCTTCGTGGATCACGGGAATGGGGACATCGCCCACCAGCACTATACCGACCAGCTGGTTGTCATCTTCGCGTTTAAAGTCATCATTTAGCGGATTGGTATCGAGCAAATCGTTATCCGCTCCCTCGTAATACAGCTTTTCCAGTACCGTGGCGATTTTGTAAGTGGATTCATTTGAATTCACGCCGATGACAATGGCGCGGGTGTGCGGAAGACGGTTTTGTATGTTTTCAGCGTACGTAAAAATATGCTCTTCCAGTGCTGAATCCTCCCCATCGGTTTCGTAAGACTCTGAATCCTCCAGTAAATCATTTTCGACTAAAATAGCCACGATCCCTAGCTCCGCTTTGGGTGGAGTGGGAGTAAGAAATCGGGTGAGCGCCCCCCCTGTCTGAGCGTGAGCTTCCGGGATTTTAAAAACAGCTAAATCCAAACTGCTCAGCTGATTTCCCAGCATGATGGCGACAAGCAATCCGGCAATGAAGCGTTTGAATGAAAACGAAATGACAAAACGACGAAATGACGAAATAACAATTTTATTAAAAAAATCCGTTATGTCGTTGCCTCGTTGCCTCGTTGTGTCGTTTGTTTTGATTATTTTTTGTATTTTTTAGGGTATAATCAGGGCATATTACACCATTTTTCAGTTTACCAAAATTCACCCCGTTCACCAAAGGGAAAATGAGATTTTTGCTATATATCAAATAAGGTTGCGCACGTAAGCGTCTAATTCGTTTTGGCCAACTGCTTTTCATGCCGTTGAACCATCTTACGGATGGTTGGGTAGTCGTGAATGGTATTTTTGATATCGGACACATCGGCTTCCACATTTTTCATCCGCCGGTTTATATCGGAAACTCCCTCCGCCACACCACAAAGGGCGGTATCAAGATTCTCAATCAACACTCCATTGGCACGAATGTCGCCGCGCATTCCATTCATTTCACCCTTGAGTTCAGTGCGCATTCCATTCATTTCACCCTTGAGTTCAGTGCGCATTCCATTCATTTCGCCCCTGAGTTCAGTGCGCATTCCATTCATTTCACCCCTGAGTTCATCACGAAAAGTGCCCATGTCTTCTCTGAACTCGGTACGGAGACTGCTTATGTCTTTTTTTAATTCTACACGGAGGTCACCGATCAGGCCTCTAAAAAATTGCTTATCATCTTTGGTCATAATATTTAAGCTAGATACTAAAAAAAATTAAATACTTTGAAAAGGGCTCTTTATTGTAATAATCGATAAAGACATTGTAAAGAAAAACTTTAAATTAAAGACTTGCCTGTCATCTCCTTTGGCGGTTCTAAATCAATAAGTTTTAGTATGGTAGGTGCAACATCAGCCAGGCCGCCGTCTTTGACTTCTTTGATTTGACCTTCCGGATCGGCAGCTAAAAATATGACGGGGTTCATCGAATGAGCGGGCTTTTCGGAGCCGTCGGAATATGCCATATCATCGCAATTTCCGTGGTCGGCGGTGAGAAGCAGTGTGTAACCGGATCGCATGGCCTGATCATAGATTTTGGCGATACACTCATCCAACGTTTCAATCGCTTTTATGGTGGCCTCCAAGCTTCCGGAATGACCCACCAAATCACCGTTCGCGAAATTCATGATGATAACCTGATGGTTGGAATCTTTGAGTGCCGAAAGAACTTTTTCAGTGATTTCGTAAGCGGACATTTCCGGCTTTTCCGCGTAGCTGGGCACTTTGGGTGAAGGCACAAGGATGCGGTCCTCCAGCGGGAAATGGTGTTCGATCTGAGAATTGAAGAAAAAGGTGACGTGCGCGTATTTTTCGGTTTCCGCGATACGAAGCTGACGGATGGCGTTTTTTGAAAGCCATTCAGCGAGGTTGTTTTTTATTTCCGGCATCTTGAATGCCACAGGGGCGATTTCGGAATACGGCCCCATGCAGACAAAATGCACATCTCCGATGGTTTTATCAAAGGCTTTGAAATCCGGATCGGTGAAGGCGTCAGTAAGCTGCTTAGTGCGATCGGTGCGGTAGTTGAAAAAAATGACAGTGTCACCAGTTTCCACCAAGCCATTTTTATTGAGGAGAATCGGGGGGAGATAGTAATCCGTTAAGTTGTGATCTTCCTGGTAACAAGCGTCGATGGCTGTATCCCAATCGTTAAAATTCTGCCCCTTTCCCTGTGTCATCAGGCGATAGCCTCCTGCTGTACGATCCCAATTTTTATCGCGATCCATGGAATAATACCGGCCGATAATGGTGGCGATTTTACCCACTCCCAGCTCGTCGATTTTTGCCTGCAGTTTACTAAGAAATTTTTTAACGCTCCGCTCTTCAACATCCCGCCCATCACCGATGCAATGGATATAAACATCTTTCAATCCTTCTTTTTTTGCCCATTCCAAAAGTGCAAACAAGTGACTGATGTCGGAGTGAACTCCTTCATCGGAGATCATGCCAAGCAGATGCAGTTTTTGGCCGGATTTTTTTGCAGTGTGAAACCCATCGGATAACGCCGGATTTTTGAAAAAAGACCCGTCCTTGATTGCCCGGTTGATCGCGAGAAGGAATTGAGGGACCACCCGACCGGCACCCATTGTAAAATGACCGACTTCAGATCCGCCCATCGCCCCTTCGGTCAATCCAACCGCTTCGCCAGTACACTGAAGTAAGCCAAATGGATACTGACTGCGGAGTTTATCGATTGTGGATGTTTTGGCTAGCCTGACCGCATTCCCCGGTCCTTCCGGTCCTTCTCCAAAACCATCCAATATTATCAAGAGTACTTTTTTGTCCATTGAGCTTTTTATTTAATGCTGTTATCACTATATCAATGTCCAATGACCGATGTCCAATGACCAATCCGCCGATAAATGCGGAATTTTAATAATTATTTGCCCAATTAATAAAAAGGTGCTAAGGTATAAAAATCCTCCTTTTACTATTTTTGCCCGCTTTTTATGACCAAAAAAGCGACCATCGACGGGATCATCAAAAAGGCAAAAACCTATTTGCCTAAATTAAATGAGGCGCGGGTAAGAAAAGCCTACGAAGTCGCTGCTGAAGCCCATAAAGAACAGAAGCGATTTTCCGGCGAACCCTATATCCATCATCCACTTGAGGTAGTGGATATTTTGCTTTCCATGCATCCGGATGAAGACTCCATTATTGCCGGATTATTGCATGACGTTTTGGAGGACACGGAGATAGGAATCGATGATTTAAGAAAAGAATTTGGGGATAGTGTGGTTCCACTGCTGAAGGGATTGGAAAAATTGCGCAAAATTTATTACAGGGGGCGTGAGCGCCAGATTGAGAACCTTCGTAAGATGTTCCTGGCTATGGCTAAAGATATCCGCGTCATTCTGATCAAACTGGCAGACCGGCTGCATAATATGCGGACACTGGAGTATCTGGATAAAGAAGATAAACAAAAGCGAATCGCCGAAGAAACATTGACCATTTATTCCCCTATTGCTTCCCGTCTGGGTATCTACCGAATCAAAAATGAACTGGACACTCTGGCCTTCAAATATCTTTACCCGAAGGATTTTCAGCAAGTCCAGGAAGAACTGGATAAACTGACCGGCCTTCAGAGCGATATTATCAAAAATAGTAAAGCGGTTCTCTCTAAGGCGCTGAGGGAGGCGAATCTGATCGTAGAAATAGAGGGGCGCGTCAAAAATCCCTATAGTATTTATAAAAAACTAAAGAAAAAAGGGAAGAATTATGTGGCGGAACTGTATGATATCTTCGCCCTGCGTATTATTGTGGAAACGGAAGCCCAATGTTATCAGGTGCTGGGGGTCATCCATAAGCACTGGACGCCTCTCTCAAGACGCTTTAAGGATTATATCGCGGTGCCTAAATCCAATGACTATCAAAGTCTCCACACCACACTGATCGGCCTGTGCCCCAAGCTCCATAATCAACCACTGGAAGTCCAGATCCGCACACGTGAGATGAATCAGGTGGCTAAATACGGTATTGCGGCTCATTGGAACTATAAGGATGAGGGTTCCAACAAAATCAATGAACAAAAACTGAACTGGGTGCAAAGTTTGGTGGATCTTCATGAGAATCTAAAGAGTAATTCTGAATTTATTGAAACGTTGAGTGTCGATATTTTCCATGACCGCATTTTCGTGCTTACACCGAAGGGGGATGTTTTGGATCTGCCCTATGACGCCACGCCGGTTGATTTCGCGTATGGAATTCATAGTGGCATCGGCCATTCCTGCAAGGGCGCGAAAGTGAACGGGCGGATTGTACCCCTAGACTGTAAGCTAAAAAATGGACAGGTCATCGAAATCATCACGAGTAATGTGGAACAACCCAACCGCTATTGGCTTTCATTCGTGGTCACTTCCCAGGCAAAGTCCAGAATCAAACAATGGTTTAATACCCAAGATCATGAAAAAATCTTCCGGATGGGAAAAGAAATGATCAACAAAAAACTTAGACAATTCAACAAGCCCCTCCTGGATCCGAATCTAAGTTTTTTTAAGACGTATGAAGGAGGTCGTTTATCGGTTCGCGAGCGTGAAAATGTTATCGAACGTGTTGGAAATGGCTCTTTAAACGCTTTAGATGTGATTAAAAAGGTCATTCCTTTGGATCAGGTTATGAAGCGGTCTACTGATAAGGAATTGGCGCATGAAGTGCTTTCCGAAAATATTAGTTTTGAAGAAAGGCCTGAAGTGCTGATTACGGGTGAAAAAGGACACAAGACTCAAATGGCCTCATGTTGTACCCCTAAACCGAATGATCCGATTGTTGGATATATCACGCGGGGGCGCGGAGTGACTATTCACAAACAGAGCTGTAAAGTTTTACGTGGTTTGGAATCCGCTCGTTTCATCAAAACATCCTGGAGCAGTCAAACCATGCCGGAGTACACGGCAAAATTGCGCTTGGACCGCCGGTCCCGCATCGGATTACTTCGGGATGTGGCTGATGTCTTTGCCCGCAACGAACTGCCGATTCTGGACATTCAGAATATCCGCGAGGAGGGTACGGATATGGGCTATATGATTATTGAGGCCAGCCTGGACAGCCTGGAAACCCTGAACACGATCATCCATCAACTGGAGGAACTGGAGGGGATTTTCTCTGTTAAGGAAATAGATTAACCTGAAAAACTTTCAAAAAGTTTTTCAGCCTTTTCAAACAAGTGTTCTCACTCATCGCTTTTTCGCCTAGCTTCGCGAGCTTTTCATGGGGCCCACTCTTCGAGCCTGAGCCTCAGAGCCGAAGGCAAGACCCATTTCAACTCCTCGCTACGCATAGCTCACAACCTCTTCGTTCGCTTTGAAATTTATATGGCGGACTATTTAGATAACATATCTATTAACTTATCGGCGGCCATGTTGTGACGGATATTTTGGCGGGCATTTTCATCTTTTTCAAAATGCTCATGAACCATTTTTTGCTGTTCCTCCGGGTATTGGCTGATTATTTCCTGGATTTTTTTATCCACTGCTTCCTTCTCAACTTTTAGGTCGGCGTCTTTGATGATATGCTGAATGCCCAGGCGAGCTAATACGCGTTCTTCGGCGCCTTTGCGGTGATCTTTTTTAAAATCCTCTTCGGTTTTTTTAATGTGGCCTAAATATTGCTCCCAGGAAAGCCCCTGTTGCTGTATGCGACGCTTCTGCTCGTCAAGCATAACACTAAGTTCTTGTTCAATGATTGCTTCTGGTAAGTCCGCTTTAGTGATCTTAATCACCTCGGACACGACAGCGTTGTCATGATCCTGGCGATTGCGATGCTCCATTTCTTTTTTCAGGTCTTCTTCAACGAGTTTTTTGAACTCTTCGACGCTTTGTTTCTTGCCTGTGATCTTTTCTATCATCGCCTCATCCAACGACTGTTCTTTTTTCTCCTCCAGGCGATTCAAAGTGGTTTTAAATTTGACCTTTTTGCCCTGCATGGGCTTGGCATGATAGTCCTTCGGAAATTTCACTTCAAATTCTTTGGTCTCCCCTTTCCCCATGCTGATTACCGCTTCCTCAAAGCCCGGTACCATGGTTTTAGAGCCGAGTATAAGCGGATGGTTTTTGCTGGCGGTGTTGGGGATAGCTTCGCCTTTTTCATCAAACCCCTCAAAAGCCAATTCAGCCCGATCTCCTTCTTTTGCTTTCCGTTCCACGTCTTTCCATTCCGCGTAACGATCCATGATCATCTGGATGGTGTCATCGATACTTTTCGCTTCGACTTCCACGGGCTTGCGGGCGACTTTTATTTTTTTGTAGTCTCCTATTTTTACTTCCGGCATTACTGCGACCGTGGCCACATACACAAACTCATCCCCCTCTTTCTCTACGGTTGATTTGATATCTACTTTTGGCTGAGTCACGACCTGTAAATCATTTTTCTGGACAGCTTCTGCGTAGGTTTGGGGGAGTACGTGATCAAGCGTGGTGGCTTTAATGACTTCTGGCTCAACATTCTGGCGAACAACCTCTTCGGGCATATTCCCTGGGCGGAAACCGTCGATTTTGATGTTTTTGCTAATATCTTCGAGAGCCTTTTTTTCCCACTTCTGATACGTTTCGTAGGGAACCGTGATGGTGAGTTCCACCTCGGATTTAGGGAGTTTTTTAATATTGACTTTCATGATTCAAATAATGGATTACAAATTAAAGAGTAGCGTTCGCCAATAAACGAACAGTATGGTTACTGTACAACACTAAACGCAAAACGCACAATATTAATTGGCTTTTTCTTCCTCTCTCAGGTCTTTGATGGCCCGCTGGGTCTGACCATCAGTTTTTTGGGTAGCTAATTGCCAGATATTGAAATATTTTTCCGCGTTTTTACGATCCTTGGCCTTAAGATAGACCCATGTAATGTCGTAATAATACTTTGGCTCCTGGAATTCTTCGGCAACATAAAGATATTGTTCGACCGCTTTTTCATATTTTTCCGCCTTTTCATACAATCGGCCGATATTGTTTTCAATGGCCTGAGACCGTGGATAATATGTTTTGGCTTTTTCGTAGGTGTCCAGAGCATCGCCCAGCTGGCCTAAACTTTCGTAGGCGCGAGCCAGCTCCACCCAAAAAGGGATAGGGGGGTCGAGAGTGAAAAAGACGTCATCGGGTTCATAATTTTTAATCTTGTCTTTATAGTCCGCTATCGTTGCCTGAGTTTCCTGTTTTTCTTCATCGGTTAAATCGACTTTCACCGTCCAGTCAGTCTGGAGACAGCCCGATAGAAACAGTACCGCCAAGAGCAAGGAAATAGTCTTTTTAAACATTTGAACAAGCTTAACAATTAAAAGAGTTTAGACTGTAACAAATCTATTCGCTTCTTTCAAGGAAATAATGGGCGCGGGTTAATGACTTCCCCAAGGCCGTACACGTTTTATCCGGCGTATCAGCCTCCACGCATTTTTCCTGGAACCGTTGTTCCGGCCATTTAATTCGGATGCCTATTAGATACACATCGCGATCGGAAAGGCTGACATCGACCTCGGACAGGCCCAATACCTCCTGCGTATATACCAAGTTGATTTTGGCCCACAGGCACTGGCTGTCATCTCTTATGCATTTAATGGCCTGACGGACTTTGTAATAGGTATAAAAGTAGTGCAGGGAGTCGATTTCAGCCGGAGTGAGGTCGTGTTCATCAATTGATGGTTCTTCAGCAGGCTCTTCTTCAGCAGGCTCTTCGGGCGCTGGCGTTTCGACGACCACTTCGTAAACCACCGGCTCACTTCTGTTGCGCTTGTCGTGAGTGAATATTTTGTAGGTCAGATGATCGCCTTCCTGAATGTCGGTGTCGGTATATTCAGTAAAAGTCCGTTTTTCGAACACAGCGATGTCTTGTGTTTGAGTGCCTCGTATCCGCACACGTTCCATGGTCGTGCCCACAAAATCCCAATCTGGCGGATTCTTCCACGTAAAAGTAATAGATTTGAGGTTTTCGGCCAATGTGGTGGTTAGATGCTGTACCTGGTAAGGAGGGGTTTGATCGGTGACAGTATCCGTATCGGTGACTTTATAAGCGTTTAAATCAGTGGTTTCGTAGGCCAGGTCCCCATTTAAATCTAAATTTAAAAAGCGGGAACCAAACGCACGGTCATAAGCTCGCATTTTCGCCCCCACTAAACGGACATTTTCGCCTGCTGCGAAATCCGCTAAAACAGGAATAGTCAGCACCCGATAGCTGTCATCGTAAATGGGAACAATTTCGGCCGCTATTTTGCCGTTGTCGACGGCGGTACCGGTAGCCGTCATCAAACTGACCGCATCCCACAGCACGCGGTTGTTTTCGTCGATGATGATGTTCATGCCGTGTTCCGCAGTGATCTCGCCATCTGCCTCGGCCGTGATGTTCATGGGGGCCAGAGTCCGGACTTGGTTCAATGCCAACTGATTCATGGTTTCTGAAAGCATAGTGGCGGCAAAGGCATTGGCCGGCAAAAAGAAGATAATTCCAAGAGAAATAAGTGTTTTTTTCATAATGTGATTATTTAAATGCTCGTTTATTTTACCATGGTTCGAGTCCGGACTCCAACAGCCCCTCAAAGCTTTTAAAACTATCATAATAATTATCGACAGTGATTAGATCTGAGTCCGGACTCGCATACAAATAAGAGCCTAAAGATGTATAAGGCCATGTGGTATCAGATGAAATATTGTGATGACTCGGCTGACGATGAATATAATGAAGCAGCTGAATTAAATATTCGTCATCGTAGACTGGTTTCGCATTAAAACGCCCCTGGAAAACAGGGCCTATTTTGTCATATTTGTATTTAAAATACAACGCATGTGATTGCTGTAATTTAAGCAAAAAGGATGAAACAGCATTCAGTGAAGTCCGGACTTGATCACCAGCTGCCTTAATAAGCATGTGGAAATGATTCGGCAACAAAGACCAAGCAAATATTCTTATATTATATTTCTTTTTATATTCCTCCGTTTTAAATAAGAACCGTTCATAATCCTTGCCCTGCAAAAAGATACTTTCTTTGTTAATTCCCCTGTTGTAAACGTGATAAAATTGCTCACTTACAAGCTCTAATTTTCTCGATGGCATGCTATTAATTCGTTTAAATGCTAAGAAAGTAGCTTAGGTGAACATTTGTTTACTGTCAATATCAATGTATTCTGTCCAAGTCCGGACTCCCATCGGAGTCCGGACTTTACTTACACACCAAAAACCCCGCACCCGGCGTGAGCCGTGGTGCGGGGTTAAAACGGTTAGATAACCAGTTTTAGACTATCAAGCTGAACAGA
>JAHIUN010000013.1 GCA_018817125.1 Patescibacteria group bacterium
CTTTTTCTGTATTACTATCTTTCTTTCTACTTTTGTGGCCAAAAGTAGCAAAAGCCCTGGGGGTCCACGAACCCAAACCAACGTTATGCCTTATATCATCATCTCCATAGGCCTGCCTGCCGGCAGGCAGGCGTGTCCCCCAGACCCCCAGACCTTATGTTTTTGTTCTGCCTTCAAAACGCTGAAGCTACTGTCCCGTACCGATGCCTAGCGGTAGTCACGGCCTTCGGCCGTGCTTAACCACAAAGGCTCGCTGTTCCTGTACAGCACAGACCCCTTGAATGTACATTGAAAAAACAAGGGTAAAGCGGGGTTTGGGGCAGAGCGAACGTAGAAAATGATGGTTGATTGCACA
This sequence comes from Patescibacteria group bacterium, assembly GCA_018817125.1. Classification (GTDB taxonomy): domain Bacteria; phylum Patescibacteriota; class Gracilibacteria; order UM-FILTER-43-11; family UM-FILTER-43-11; genus JAFGCR01. The sequence continues at coordinate 356 of JAHIUN010000013.1, forward strand.
GCGATGATTACACGTTTCGTGGAGCCCCAATGGTTTTTTGCTTACTTTTTTGCCATCAAAAAAGTAAGAAGGATGGATTAAACAGCCAATTAGCGCTTAAAAGCAACAACGCAGCACAAAAGTAAGTCGCGGCCTTCGCCGCTGCCGCTAAAATAAGATCCTGATAATCAGGTACAATGGCTATTGTACGATTATTCCCCCGCACCTTCTTCTGAAACTTCCTGTTCAGGCGGGGTTACCTCTATGCCAAAGCTCGGCCAGCTGTAACTATAGCGGTTTCCGGGGCTCCAGATGGCAAACCCAGCGCCTCCTGCGTCATAAGTGGCTTTGATTTGGTCGTTCATAAACCAGGTTCCGAAACCATTTATTCTTAAAGGAAAGCCCTGTACCCAGGTTCGGATTTCCGCATTTCCATCTGCCTTTTCAACAAAATTCTTAATAGAATCATGCACAAAGCCATAGGGCGCCCCCCAAGGATTGGTGTAGCCATAATAACCGGGACTGACATGAGAGGGGTAGGTCATTGGGTAGATCGCGTCTACATATTTCGCGATTTCAACAGGGTCCTGACCTACAATTTTCCAGTCTACATTGCCCCATACGATGGCGCCAAATACATCCACACTTAGCTGAATGTCGTGATCATCGGCCAGGCGGCGGGCTTTGGACAAAAAGTCATTGATCACATCTGTGCGCGAAAATTTCTCTTCATCATAATAGTAATCAAGGGTCTGGTGTGCGGCGGCCGGAAAGCGGATATAATCAAATTGAACTTCATCGAAACCCAAATTGGCCACTTCCTGCATAATATATAGGTTGTAATTCTGTACCCCTGGTTTCGATGGGTCGAGCCATCGATAATCGTATAATCCACCCCATTTATTCTGAATTCGCCATTCAGGCTTACGGGAGCCGACATAAGGGTCATTGAATACCACTTGCCGGGCGATGACATACAATCCCTTTTTATGCAGTTTATCGATGATTTCAGGGAAATGATCAAGTAGCGTGCTGCCCGGATTGATACTTGTTAAATATTCATTTTTAGGCGTGAAGGCCAGGAGTCCGCCTCCGTGTTCTATATCAATCACAACCGCGTTACCACCGCTTTCTATAAGCTTATCAATCAATTCCCATCCGTAATCACTTGCGATGGTTCCTACTGTTATATAAATACTTTTTACGTTTTTAGGTGTTTTCATCCGGCTGACTATTACATCATTCTCCTTTTTTGGTTCAAGGTTTTCCGGGCTCTCTTCTTCTTTCGGTCCCTCTGCCTCCTGAGATGCATTGGTTGTACTGTCGTCCTCAGGGTGCGATTGTGAAATCGCGCCTTCAGTGTCACCTTGGGGTTTTGTTGTATCGTTGGTCGGAGGTTGAACTTCTTTTTCCTCCAGTATTTTTTGGCTCGCATTTGCTTTTAATTCCGTTTCGATTGCGTTGATTTTCTCCAGATAATAATTAATCAGACTAAAAATACGGTTCTCTTTTGCAAAAACACCTCCATAAAAGAATACAATAGCCATTACACTTGTTATTCCGATGATAATCAGCCTTTTTTTCAAAGTATTAATAAGTCAGTTGATACCAGCGTTCTTCTGCTGGATTATAAACATAAACGATTCCGTCCTGATCTGCCAATACTTTTTCAATTTTAAAGTTTGTTTTTCTCATAATCGACTTGGTCTCTAGAGTGGAGAGCGTTAAACTCTGAATCAGGAATTCGCCTTTTTCTTCGTCGTAGGTAAAATAAATCAAAGTGTCATCATCATCCCATACAGCCTGCTTAAGATCCAATATTTGATCGATGGCCTCAACTGTTTTGTCGGCTACATCTATTTTGTATAATCCGCCTTTAATGTCGTTGGTCAGCAAATAGCTCCCTGTTGGTGACCAGGTCATGTTCAGCGGAAGAAAAGAGGTGATTATTTTTTTACGCGACGCCTTTTTAATATCGATAAAATAAATCTCTGTTTTTAGTGTGCCTACCAATTGACTGGAATCATAAGACCAATACCACTTAAGACCTTCTTCCATATTTTTTAAAGCAGTCACTGTTTTTATGCCGGATTCATCCCATAATCTTAGCTTTTCCCCCTCTGCGTCCCAAAAAATCAGTTGTTTTCCAGGCAGATCCCATGTGGGTGCAATCAATGACTTTTTCTGCAGGATCTCCGGAAGCTCACGATTTTCATCTTTTTCCTGCGGTACGGTTATGCTTGGCTCTAATGTCGGTATTTTTTTGAGTGTTACGGCAAGCTCCTGGGTACGTCCACGTTTTACAGATATATTCACACCTTCTGTAATATAGCCATCCTTCTGGATCCGGAGATAATGGGAACCACTTTTTAAAACTGTTTCGCAGGGGTCAAATTCACAGAATGTCTGGAGGTCTTCTTCTATAACAAAATAAGAATTCATTGTTGCTGTGATTTTTAAAGTTCCCTTATTAAGAGGATAAAACCATATATAAACTCCTCCAGACAATAGCAGGGTAATAAGCAGAATCAGAATGTTTTTAAGTCGTTTGAGCATTATAAGCTGATATTTTCGAAATGCTGTATAAGCGCTTCTTTATTGTTCCATTCAATACTTATTATATCAATCCTCCAGTCACAATCCTCCTGATTTTTTTCTGTCAGCCATTGTTCCGCGGTTTCGATGATCTTTTCAACTTTATTATCGTCTACCGATTCTTCCGGATAGCCGAATGAGCGACCGTGGCGTGTTTTTACTTCCACGAAAACAATTTCATTCGTTTTGGGATCGCTTGCGATGATATCGATTTCCCCGGATCGTTTTAGATAATTATTGGCAAAGATTTTATATCCTTTATCCTTTAAATACTTCATGGCTTTTTCTTCCCCTTTCTTTCCAAATACTTTTCGATCCATTTATACAAATAAACTTAAAGTAAAACTGGCTCCGATCGGGATGAGAAGGTTATCGTCGATCTCAAAATTGAAGAGTCGGATGTTGGGCATTTCTAAAAACATGGCGATGCATGAGGCCGCGATGGCCGCCGCCAGATTTGGCACAAAGAAATAAGCTATAGGAATGGAAACCAGGATTCCGACAAGAGTCCCTTCTACATATTTATTCGGATTAAGTTTGGTTTTGATTTTTCCGTAATGACGCCCTACCAGATTAGAGACTGCGTCTCCGAAACTCAGGATTAAAATGCCTGCGTAAGCCAATACAGCATCGAATAAGAGGAGCGATAAAAAGGCACCTATGGTAAAAAATAAAATTCCTCGTCCGGGAAAGTTTTCCATGTGATGATCCCGTTCAAATAAACTTAAAACCCGCCGGCAAAGTCCCAAGCGTTCACGTTTTATCATAAACGACATAATGGAGCCACCGAGAATCATTCCAAATAAGACCGGAAGGGTCAGGATTCCGTAAAAATGAAGCAGGATGATGATTGGGCCGTAAGCGATATGAATAAGCTGCCGCCGGAATTCTAATTTGTGCATAGTTTAAATAACATTTGACATCTGACATGTGACTTTTGACGGTTACTAGTCAATTGTCACATGTTCCTCGTTATGTTACCTTATTCTTGTCTTATTTACCACGTTCAAATGTTGTTTACACGTGAATTTCTGGAGGCCAGAGAAAATGAAAACCTTGCTCCCTATTCAGCGAAAAGCACGAATAGCCAGGGGCGTGATTATAAAGAAGCGGAAGATCCTTATCGCACCTGTTTTCAGCGCGATCGTGATCGGGTGATTCATTGTAAAGCCTTTCGGCGTCTGAAGGGAAAGGCTCAAGTGTTTGTTGCCCATTACGGTGACCATTACCGTTCGCGATTGACTCATACCATGGAGGTTGCCCAGCTAAGCCGTGATCTGGCTCGTACGCTGGGTTTGAATGAGGATCTTGCGGAAACCATTGCCTTGGCTCATGATCTTGGTCACACTCCCTTTGGCCATGCCGGGCAGGATACTATGGATCAGTTGATGAAGGAGTATGGTCAGGGGTTTGAACATAATGAGCAAAGCCGTCGGGTGGTTGAATTGCTGGAAGAAAAAACTCCGGATTACCGGGGGCTTAATCTCACTTTTGAGGTTCGTGATGGTCTGATTAAACATCGCACTTCTTTTGATCAGCCTGTTTCTTTAGATGTCCACATGCCTTCTCTGGAAGCTCAGATTGTTAATATAGCGGATGAAATCGCTTATCTTAATCATGACATTGATGACGGCCTTCGTTCCGGCATTTTAAAGATAGATTCCTTAAATGGGCTGAGTTTGTGGAAGCGGGTGCGGGCCGCTGTGGATCAGCATTTACCTTCTCCTTTTTTTATTTCTGCCGCTATTTCCTGCCTTATTGGTTTAATGATCCACAATTTGGCCGAAAACACCCATCATCTTATTGAAGCGGCTGATGTCAATCAACTGGGATCGGTCTACAAACATCCTAAACCCCTTGCTGTCTTTTCAGACGATTTCAAAAGAGAATGTTCGGAGCTGAAAGATTTTTTATATGAACATTTTTATCGTTCCGGCGGCGTGGCTGATTACAATATAAAAGGGCAGAATGCCATTCGTTTTTTGTTTAAAAAGCTGATGACTAATTTCCAGCTCCTCCCTGAAAAAATCCGTCAAAATCCTTACGGAGAGAAGGATTATATACTGGTGAAAGATTATATTGCAGGGATGACGGACCAATTTGCGCTGGATTTGTATGATAAATTTAAAATTAAGCTATGAATTGTCCGAAGTGTAAAAATTTAGAAACAAAAGTAATTGATTCCCGTTTGGCGGAACAAGGGAAAGTTATACGCCGGCGTCGTGAGTGCGAAAAATGCGGCCGTCGTTTTACCACGTTCGAGCGCCAGGAAATCGGAAGTTTAATGGTGAAGAAAAAAGATGGCACCTTTGAGCCGTACAGCCGTACTAAACTGGAAAACGGTATTTGGATTGCTTGCGGTAAGCGTCCGGTTACCCAAATCCAGATTGATAAAATGATCAATGGCCTTGAGGAGAAATGGAGTGTCAATAAGAAAGGGGTTTTGAGCCAGACGATTGGTAACGATGTGATGGATGCGCTCAAAAAACTAGATCATATTGCCTATATTCGTTTTGCCAGCGTGTATCGCAGTTTTAAAGATGTGGATGAATTTAAAGAAGAGTTAGGCAAACTTTTACAATAAAAATCTATGCGTTTTCATCGGATTATCGCCACGGTCTTTGTTACCCTTTTCGTTGGTATCAACGCCTTCCTTTTTTCGGATTATCTGGGGTTTGAAAAGATCTATCTGGTAACCGAAAGGGGAGATACTTATAAAATAAGGGTCGAGATAGCCGATACATTTGGGCAGAAACAAAAAGGTTTGATGCACCGGCGTCGTTTGGAGGTGGGGCGGGGGATGCTATTTATTTATCAGGAGCCGGTTACCCCGTCTTTTTGGATGAAAAACATGTGCTTTCCGCTTGATATGATTTTTATTGGGAAGGACTTACGTGTAAAAACCATTCACGAAAAAGTCCTCCCATGTGAAGCAGAGCCTTGCGAGCTTTATTCTCCCTCTTCCCCCATTCAGTATGTTCTGGAGGTGCCAGGGGGTTATTCTCAGCTCTTCAAAATCAAATCAGGGGATCGTGTGGAATTTGAAACTACTAAATAATTTGTAACTCGTAACTAGTAATTTTAAATGACGAAAAATTACCAATTACAAGTTACGCCCCGAAGGGGTAAGTTACAAATTACTGACTCTTCAAGTATTCCAATGCCGCGTCCAGCTGAGGGTCAAGACCTTCTTCAATGTCTTCCAGTGTCCGTTCTATTTTAATATCAGGTTCAATCCCCAGTTCTGTGATATTTATATTGTTAGGGGTGTACCATTTAGCCACTGTTATCCGCAGGCTTGAACCATCGACAAGGCTTTCGACTTCCTGAACAGTCCCTTTACCGAAACTTGTTTCTCCGATGATCACTCCTCGGTCATGATCGCGGATCGCGCCGGCCACGATTTCTGAAGCCGAGGCACTTCCCTTGTTGATTAGGACGGCCAGTGGGATGCTGACAGCACGGGCTTTGCCGCTCACGTAGATCACTTCATCTTCTTCCGGGTTTCGCTTTTTAACCGATACCACTTTGCCTTTTTCGATAAATTCCGAAGCAATGTCGATGGCTCCTTCCAAGTACCCTCCGCCATTGTAGCGAAGATCCAGAACAATCCCTGATGGGCGTTTGGTCAGGATCTCACTGATAGCCCGACTGAATTCTATTTTGGTTTTGGCGCCGAACTGGTTTAACTCGATTAGTGCAATATCCCCTTTCATTTCCCATTCTACACTGTTGATGTTTATAGCGTCCCGGATGATTGTGACCCCAATAGGTTCCGGGTGTTTATCACGTACGATGGTTAGAGTTACCTTGCTTCCTTTTGGTCCTCGTATTTTCGTGACCGCTTGTTCAAATGTGTACTCTTCTACATCTACCCCGTCGATTTTCAGGATGATGTCTTCCGGTTGGAGACCGGCTTGTTTGGCAGGAGAATTCTTAAGCGGGGATACAATCGTGATCAATCCATGTCTGAGCGTTAACTCCGCGCCGATTCCTTCCAGTGTTCCTTCCATGTTCGCCTGAAAGTCTTTATTCTCTTTTGGAGTTAAAAAAGTTGTGTAGGGATCGTCTAACGAATATACCATTCCCCGAATGGCTCCATAAATCATTTCTTTGTAATCGAGCACTTGGGGGTCTACATATTTTCCTGCTAATAAGCTCCATACGTCCCAGAACAGCTGCATATCTACTTTATTGTCTGCATTGCGGGTTATTTCGTTTTCGATCCGGTAACCGCTTCCCTGTCTTTCTGTCTGATTTACCCCCACATGCCATCCTAGCGCGAACACAAAAGCGATTAGGATAATGAGTCCTAATATCTTAGGGGCTGATGTGCTGTTTTCATATGAGTAAGGATTTTTTTTCATAGGTTCGTATTGTGGCTCGTATTGTAGGTCGTATCGTGGGTCGTATGGTGGCTCGTATTGTGGTCTACTATTCGATCCACAATTCGGCCAACCATTCGAGCCACTATCCGGGGCTATTATCCAAATAATCCTTTATTCTGCGGTTTGATATTCAGTTTAGCTTCTTTTATCAGTTCTTCATACAGTTCTTTTTCTTTTTTGTTCAGCTTCTGCGGAACATTCACGATTATTTTAACATAATGATCTCCCTTTGTAGCGGTACCGACTTTTGGCACGCCGTACGTTTTTAATTTAAACACCTTTCCATTTTCTGTGCCGGCCGGGATTTTAAGTTTTACGTTTCCGTGAATGGTTTTTATATTCACCTCATCGCCCATCACCGCCTGCAAAAGATGAATATGCTGTTCTGTTCTAATATCATCCCCATCCCGTTTGAATGTTTCACTGGGGCTGACCGAGATGTGAGAGAATAGGTCGCCAGCCATTCCTCCTTTTAGGCCAGCCTCCCCTTTTCCCGAAAGCCGGATGGCTGCTCTATCGTGGATGCCAGCCGGAATTTTAATTTTGATCTTTTGATTTTTAATCACGCGACCTTCTCCTTTGCACTCACGGCATTTCCTTTCAGGGATTTTACCGGCTCCGTTACAGGCTTCACAAGTGGCAGCGGTCTGAATTTGGCCTAGTGGCGTCCGTTGTATTCGTACGTGCTGGCCCGTCCCCTGACAGGTATCACAGTTGATGATCTTACTCCCGGGTTCATTTCCCATCCCCTTACAGTGTTCACATGTTTCATAGCGGCTTAATTCTACTTCCTTTGTTGTACCGAAGACTGCTTCATCAAAGGTGAGGCGCACTACAATCTCAATATCGTTTCCGCGGATTGGACCTCGTCTGGCTTCTGCTTTGCGCGTACTACCACCAAAGAAGGTATCAAAGATATCACCAAATCCTCCGCCAAAATCAAAATTAACATTTTGGAAATCCCTGAAATCAAATCCGCCAAATCCTGCTCCCGTTCCTGCCCCGCCTGGTCCGCTGCCAGTACTTCCGAATTGATCGTATTGGGCTCGTTTTTGCTTGTCGCCCAAAACCTCATAAGCGGCTGTTATCTCCTTAAACTTTTTTTCATCCGTTTTATTACCCCCTTTATCCGGGTGATATTTCATAGCCAGCCGCCGGTAAGCTTTTTTAATTTCAACGTCCGATGCTTTTTTGTCTACCCCGAGGGTTTTATATGGATCCATAATCTAATGGCCAATGGCCAATGACCAATGACCAATTAATAAATTAGCCCATAAATTTTATTGAAAATAGGGCGAAAAGTAAAGGTAATACAGCCTATTCGATCGCAGGCGCGTCTTCGGTTTGCGGTATTTCGCCTAAGCGGATTTCCAGCACTTCACTTTTGGGTTTGATGCGCTGAACGACCGTAATGGATTTGGGACTGGGCAGGATCTGAATCCCCGTTTGGTCTTTTAAACCATTCATATCTATACGGTAGTATTCCAATGCCTGCTCCGTTATACCCTCGACCTCCAATTGGATGATGTTTGGCTGAATAAGCTCTGTGTAAATCACATTTACCTCATCCGTGTTCTCATTGTTTTGGTTCAGATCAGCGATAGAAAAATTCTGAGGATTGTTTGCCGTGACTGAATCCATGGGTTCGTTCCAAATGATGTTGATATGAGTGAGGTCTTCAAATTCCTGTTCAATCGGATAAGGCGGCGTGGTATCCGGTAATATCTGAAGAGCCAGATCGATATCATTTTCCAATTTTCCCATAAACAGGGCCCGGTTTTCACGGGTATCGAAAGTATCGCTTTCCATCAGTTTTCCTTCCGCGGTCTCCACAGTCAGTTTGTAAAAAGTCTCACTACCGGATTGTTTGATGAGCCGTAGTTGATATTGGTCATGCAAAAAGATATTGCGGGGTAAAGTATAGGTGTAGCTTAGGCTTGTTTTGCTTCCCGCAGGCAGAATGATTTTGGTTCCGATCATTTTAAATTCCCCTTCTCCTTGTTCCTGGCTGTCTAAAGGCAACTGAGTCACATCCGCACCCTTAGGGATATAAAGCCTTAGATAACCCTTGTAGTTGTCGCTGTAAGTATTGATAAACCCTGGGTAACGGATGGTAACCTCAGTCGTGATCTCTGGCAGCTCCTTAGTGATATTGGCGTAATAATATACTTCTGTCTGTACATACCTGTCTGCCTTTTTGCTTCCTAAATTGGCCAGATTCACGGCTAGGAAATCATTCCTTTCTATTGGTTCCATGCTATTGGCCCATTCTTTTTCAGCCAGTTTTTTCTGAAGTCTTTCATTTTCAAGCCATAGGTAAAGGTTCTTATTGTTCAGCCCCTTCACCAATAAATCACGGGTTTTGAACGGATGACGCTTGGCTTTACTTATCAGTTCGACGGCCAGTTCGCCTAAAATATTTTTACGGTTTTGCAGATCATCTACATTGTGCCGGTCGATGTTGTTGACTTCGAATTCCAGCTCACTGAACAGGTTGTTTCTGGTCAGTTCTTTTCCATTCAGGCTGACGCTCCCGAGTTCGTCGATTAACGCTTCGATTAAACTGAAATTCACCACAATGAGTCCATCCACGTCTTTTTCCGGGAATTTTTCCTGGTAAAACTTAATCAGCTCTTCGGCTGAGCCGGGGAAGTTTGGATCCCAGTTGGCATCGCGGAAGGTGTATCCCTGGTACCATTCATTTTTCAGCAGTTCTTCGTGCGGATAGGGCGGGGTGACATAGCTTTTGGTATCGATCTCATATGAATTTTTAAAAGCCAGATCTCCGGGGAAGCCCATAAAAGTGCTTATTTCTCCATAACCGGTAATAAATCCGCCCCCTGGCCGTAATTCATAATCATTCTGCAGGATGACCACGTAATTTTTACTAAAAAACGTGAGGCCGAAAAAATGATTCGCGAAAAAACGAAGCTCCCCCAACATCAGATAGAGGATGAATAAGATTAGGACAAGGATCCCTATAATGATCCCGACCCACTTTTTAACTCCCTTGGGTAATTTGATCTTTGAAAGCTTCCCTCCCCTTTTCTGCGCTTGTTTTTGTTGACTGTAGGGTGAATACGCGTATTCCATAAGATGGGTTAATTCGAAAGGATTATAACTCAAAAAGATTGAAAGCTGAAATCCGAAATCTGTCCAAAGGACTTCATATCCTTCTTTCTGTATTTGCATCCGCCTTAGCCACACGGTAAACTGATGACAGTTGATTTAACAAAAATAAAATGAAAACAAAAAAATCCAAACAATTATTTGATTTAAAGGGAAAAGTCGCTGTTGTCACTGGCGCCAGCCGGGGTCTTGGGTTTGCCATGGCCAAGGGGCTTGCTCAGCAAGGGGCAAATATAGTGATTACGGATGTCCTTCCCACCGCGAAAGCGGTCAAAAAAATAGAATCGCTGGGTGTTAAAGCGATGGGTTTAAAAGTCGATGTAACCAGCCCGAAACACATTGACGCCATGGTCAAAAAAGTCGTGAGCAGATTTAAGAAAATCGATATTCTCATTAACAATGCCGGCATTTATTACCCCACGCCCGTTAAAGATCTGAAAGAAAAGGAATGGAATAAGCTGATTGACATTAACTTAAAGGGTACGCTGATGTGTTCACAGACGGTCGGTAAGCAGATGATCAGGCAGAAAAGCGGGAATATCATCAATGTCGCCAGTGTCGCAGGCTTGATGGCTTTTGCGCAGTCGGCCGCTTATAACGTCAGCAAAGCGGGAATCATCATGCTAACCAAAACGCTGGCCGCTGAATGGGCTTCTTTCGGAATCCGTGTGAATGCGATCTGTCCGGGTGTTTTTGTTACCGATATGACCAAAGGACTGCTGAAAGATAAAGGTTTTCAGAAAATGATCAAAGCCAGCGTCCCCTTACAGCGTTCCGGCACACCGGATGAGCTGGCGGGCGCGGCGGTTTACCTGGCATCCGATGCCTCCAGCTATACCACTGGACATTTTCTTGTCGTGGATGGCGGATGGACGATACATTTGTGATTTCTGTTTTATTTTTCAAGTTTTCAATTTTTTAATTTTTCAAAAATGAAAAAAATAACCAATCCAAAAGTCCGTAAAACCCGTATCGCCGTGGTCGGCACCGGTATGGTGGGCTCTTCTTTTGCGTACGCGGCCATGATCAAGGGGCTGGCTGCGGAACTCGTTTTAATCGATGTCAGCGAAGAGCGGGAAGAAGGGGAAGTGATGGATCTGGCGCATGGTCTGATCGGTACGGAAACCGGCAATGTGCGGGGCGGGCATCTGAGAGATTGCGGGGACGTTGATATCATCGTGATCACTGCGGGTGTGGCCCAGAAACCCGGTGAAACCCGGCTTGATCTGATTAAAAAGAACACCAAGATTATGAAGGGGATCATTAAGAAGATGGGTAAACTCCGTTCTGATACCGTTGTGATCATTGTATCCAACCCGGTTGATGTTTTAACGTATATTGCTCAGCAGCACATCAAACTTCCCAAAGGGCAGATTTTCGGTTCCGGCACATCGCTCGATACGTCCCGCTTGCGCTATATCATTAGCCAGAAACTTGGGGTAAACCTCCATAATGTGCATGGTTATGTAATGGGCGAACATGGAGACAGTGAATTTGTGCCGTGGAGCATTGCCAATGTTTCCGGTCTGCCGATTAAGAAAATGCTGACGGTTAAAGATATGAGTGATATTGAAAGGCAGACGATGCGCGCGGCGTATGAGATCATTCAGCGGAAACGCGCCACATATTACGGGATCGGTGTGGTGATTACGGAACTGGTGGAACATGTTCTCCATGACCGCAAGTTTGTCATTCCGGTTTCCACGGAACCAGGATCGGCGTATGGCATTAAGGGCGTTTGTCTGGGGGTGCCCGCTATTCTGGGGCGTTGCGGGGTTGAAAAAGTTTGGAAACTGGATCTGACGAAAGTGGAGATGGGGAAGCTGAAGAAATCTGCTGAGATTTTGAAGAAATATTTAAAATCGATTTAACAATTTTCAGTTTTCATTTTTCATTTAAATGGATTACCCTTGTTAATGCCTTATTTTTGGCATTGTTTGAAAATTTATAATTGAAAATTTAAAATTGTTTAACAGGCCTTTCGTCGTTCTCGACTTAGAAACCAGCGGCATTGATCCCAAAAAAGACGACATTATTGAAGTGGCGATGGTTCGTTATGAAAATGGAAAAGAGGTGAAGCGATACGACGATCTGATCAAAATCAATTATAAACTCCCTAAAATCATCACGGTCATTACGGGGATCACGGATCAGGACTTACAGGAAAACGGTCGTGATAAAGGAATTGTTTTTGAGGAAATTGAGGAAATGTTAGATGGGGCTTATATGATTGCTCATAATATTAAATTTGATTTTGGTTTCTTGGAGGCAAAGGGTCTTAATTTAAATATCCTTGGAAAAATAGATACCATTCCTTTTGCTCAGATCCTTTATTCGCAGTCAGCCAGCTATAGTCTAGAGTCCCTGTCGGATGATCTGAATATTAAACATATTAATAAGCATCGGGCGATGGGTGATGTGGAGGCGACGCTGGAATTGTTTAAAAAGATGTGTGAAAAGATTGAACAGCTTCCTGATAAATTGATCAAAGAAATCGAGAAATATGTAAGCAGGTCTATGTGGGATGGGGGAGCGGTTTTTGAGGGAGTGAAAGGAGTTCTTATTAAAAGTCCAATTGAAGGCCCAATTGAAGGCCCAATTGATCGTTCAGTACAAGGTGTGCAAAAACCGTTGGAGGTCGACGAAATCCTCAAGGAGGGCGGTATTTTTCAGCAGTATTCCGATGACTACGAACCCAGGCCTCAGCAGGTTCAGATGGCGGAGAATGTGATGAATGCGTTTAATCAGGGCTATCATTTAATCTGTGAGGCGCCCACGGGTGTCGGAAAATCGCTGGCCTACCTAACAGCGGCAGCAAACGTGGCGATTAAAAATAAATCCAAGGTCGTTATTTCTACCAACACCATCAACCTGCAGGAACAGCTGTTTGAGAAAGACATCCCCCTGCTTCAGGCTCTCTACCGGCATCGCACCAATCACCCTGGTTTTCGTGCCGCCCTTTTAAAAGGGCGAAGTCATTATTTATGCCTCCGCCGACTGGCTAAATTTAAAGAACGGCCGCGTTTTTCTGATGAGGAAATTATTTTACTTGTTAAAATCCTGGTGTGGCAGGCCACCACGCTTTCCGATGACTGTGGCGAGATCCATTTAACGCGCGGAGAAAATCTGACCTGGGATTTTGAATTGTGTGCGGATAAAAAATACTGCACTCCGCAAAAGTGCAGAGTGTATGGGGAATGTTATTTACATCGGGCACGCAAAAAAGCGGAGCATGCCGATATTATTGTGGTTAATCACGCATTGCTGTGTGCTGATCTGGAAAGCGAAGGAGCGCTTTTGCCGGATTATCAATATCTGGTGATCGATGAGGCACATAATTTTGAATCCGCTTCCACCGATGCTTTTGGCATGACCTTAAAACAGGAAAACTTTATTCTCCCGCTCAAACTTATTCAGGCAAACCTGGAAACCATACAAAAACGATATGAAGGAACGCTGTTTGGCGGGCAGATGGCGATGGACCGAATCGGCGAAGCACTTTCTAATATCGATAATCTGAAAGACGCGATCGATAATCTCTTTACCGTGATTGCCCTTTTTGTGAATCGAAATGTTCAGGATTCCGGTTATATCGAAAATCTGCTGGTCGATCAGGGAATTTTAGGGTCAGAAGAATGGTTAAATTTAAGCACCTCTTCCGATGAGACTCTTCGCCGGGTTACGACGTGGCTTCGCACGGTCAAAGATTTCGTGGAGGCGTGGATGCTGAGTGGTGACGAAGCATCTGAGCAGAGTGAATTTGTGATGGAGATCCTTCAGGAATCAGAGATCCTTCAGGAGCAGATCTCAGCGCTGAAACATTTTTTTGCAGATGAAAATGCCTCAGATTACATTCGCTGGATGTCATCTGATCTTCAGGGGGTTGTTACGGTTGATCTGGCTCCGTATTTACCGGGGGATTGTTTAAAAGACCGCCTGTATAACAAGAAGAAATCTATTATTCTTACGTCCGCTACGTTGGGGGTGAAATTATCGGATAAAAACTTTGATGCCCCCGAACAGCATCCGTTCACTTATTTACGCACGCTTCTTAGTCTGGATGACCGGTTTGAAGAACTCATCATTGATTCGCCATTTAACTTTGAAACCCAAACGTACGTCCTCATTCCTAACGACGCCATTCCCATTACATCCCCCAAAAGCAATCAGCAGATGGCACCGTTTTTTGAAAAGCTTATCCGTAATGCGGGGGGCAATATGATGTCTCTTTTTACGTCGTATAAGATGATTGAAAACTTGTATTTGGATTTAATGCAGCCGCTCCAGAATGAAGGAGTCCGGTTATTGGCTCAGCGGATCAGCGGAGGCCGAAACAAGATCATGAAAGCGTATATGAACGACCCTGCTCACTCAATTTTATTTGGCACGGCCAGCTTTTGGGAAGGGGTGGATATTAAAGGTGATGCCCTTTCTACGCTCGTTATCCACAAGCTCCCGTTCGATGTTCCCAGTGACCCCATCTGCAAAGCCCGGAGCCAGATGTTTAATAATGGTTTTTTTGAATATCTCGTTCCGCGGGCCATCCTTAAATTCCGCCAGGGCTTTGGCCGGCTTATCCGTTCCCAAAAAGATTACGGGGTGATGGTAGTGCTCGATAACCGCGTGCTCACCAAAGAATACGGCAAACTGTTTTTAGAGGCGTTGCCGGAGGGCATTACACTGGAGGAATCTAAATTAATGGAGATACCGGATAAAGTGAAAAATTGGTTAGATTTGAATCGCTGAAACCTTTAAAAAAGGTTTCAGTACTTCCAAAATATCTGTTCTCACCTTTCGCTTTTTCGCTAGGCTTCGCCCCGCTTTGCTTTGGGACCCCGCAGAGCATACCCAAAGCTACATCGTGGCTACGCACGCTCAAGAAGCTCAAGGTTCGACTATTATATTTGGTGATTTAGATTTCTAGTTTAAATTCTAAATCAGAAATATTTCTTTCCTCTCAGTTCTTCCGGAAAATATTCCTGATCGCTACTATCTTCCAGTGGGGTATATTTGTAATCCTTCCCGTAATCCAGGTCTTTCATTAATTTAGTCGGGGCATTGCGCAGATGGATCGGGACGCCGAGATTGCCGTGTTTTTCAACGTCTGTTTTTGCTTTTTTGTATCCCCTATACGCGGCAATGGATTTTTTTGTGTTAGCTAAATAAATAACCAGTTGAGACAGGTGTACGTTGCATTCAGGCATGCCGATTTTTTTACAGGAATCAAAAACCGAATTAGCGAGAACGGTTGCAAAATTATCGGCAACACCCACGTCTTCAGCCGCGAAACGAAGCAATCTGCGTGCGATGTAAGTCGGGTCTTCTCCTCCTTCCAGCATCCTCGCGAGCCAATAAAGCCCCGCATGGGCATCGCCTCCCCGCAGGGATTTATGCAGTGCTGAAATGATGTTGTAGTGTTCTTCACCATTTTTATCGTACATCAAATGCTGTTTCTGAACCGCCTGCTTGACCAGTTCTTTTGTAATTTCCATGCCTCCCGGCAGGCAGGTTTTACTCTGATTTGCACATATCTCAAGTGTATTTAGGGCGGTTCGCGCGTCGCCGTTGGAAAGATGCGCGATAAGGCTTATCACCTCTTTTTCCAGCTTAATATCCTGATTGCCCAACCCTCTTTTTTTGTCATTTAAAGCGGCCTTCAGAACATCGGCAATATTGTCGGCGCTCAGTCGGTGCAATACAAATACCCGGGATCTTGAAACGAGGGCGCTGTTCACTTCGAAACTTGGATTTTCTGTGGTCGCCCCGATCAGAATAATCGTTCCGTTTTCCACATGGGGCAGCAGCGCGTCTTGCTGTGCTTTATTCCATCGGTGGATTTCATCCAGGAATAATATGGTTGGCATTCCAAGCCTTGCGTTTTGCTCTGCACGTTCGATTACTTCTTTTAAATCTTTTATTCCGCTGGTCACTGCGCTAAGCTGATTGAAATCAGCTTTTGTTTGATTGGCGATGATATTCGCCAGGGTTGTTTTACCGCTTCCTGGGGGCCCCCAGAAGATCATGCTTGGGATGCTCTCGGATTCAATGGCGTTTCTTAAAAATGAATTCTTCCCGACAAGCTCTTCCTGTCCTACAAATTCATCCAGATTGTTCGGACGCACCCTGTCTGCTAATGGTTTAGTGTTATTCATTGTGGTGATTGATATCTCTTTGTTAATAATATAGTGAACATTTGTTTACTCGTCAACAGGAAAGCGAAGAAAAACCTCTATTAAATAAGAGGGTGACGCCGTAAAGCACCACTCCGATGAGAGCCTGCATTGCCTATATTCCGTCAATTTAAAGATCTGCGATGATTTTGACCAGTCTGTCATTCAGTTCCGGAGCTTGAGAATCCAATACTTTTAATCTTTTTAGGCAGGCACGCATTGTTTCGCGGAGCAGAGCCACTTGGCTATAAACTTCTTCTTTCTCTTCCAGCTGTTTTATGTCCCGTCTCATCATTTCTTCTTCCTTCAAAACCAAATGGTCACCCAAAAGAGCCACGGCTACCTTTTTAATATCGTTGATTTTTGCTCTTGTCTCTTCAAGACTTCCCCCAAAGGGTAATAGGTCTAATCTAGGTGCTTCCATAACTTTATTAGGTTAAAAATGACGAGATGGATATTCCTTATACTATATTTTGGGTACTTTTGTCAAATTTTTATTTTAATATAATAAAATATAATAATTTTTTTGCAATCCTTTAGAGACTTGACTTTTGTTGACAACGTGACTAAAATACTTCCCGCAATTTTACAACTATGTCCTCTAAAACCATGAGCGACCAAAGTCATTTTATCGGACAGATACAACAAAAAGAAAAGGAGGCGGTCAAAATGATCGAAAAGGCTGAAAAAGATAACAATCAGCGCGTTTCTTCAGCTGCTGAAGAAGCGAGTCAAATCGTTACTGAAGCCGAAGATGATGCCAAAAAGAATGGTCAGGAACAATTCCAAAAGGCCAGAGAGAAGGCTAAAGAAGAATATAAACGCATTTTAGTTGAATCCGACGCTAAACGCCGTAATGTAATCGAGGGCGGTAAAAACAATTTGGATAAAGCCAAGAAACACATTCATAATGCTTTTATTGGCTTGTTTAATGAATAACCTACATTGTTTATTTAACAATTTTCATTTAATTGGATTTGTATCTCAAATGGAAATTGAAAATTACTAAATGTAAATTAGTATGGCCGTTGTCCCCATGCAAAAAATCAACTTGTGGCTGCATAAAGAAGACAAGGCTAAGGCCTTGGCCTTTTTGCAAAGTAAAGGGGTTTTGCATCTGACAGAGATGTCCTCTGATCACGAGGCATTAAAACCTCTCGGGTCGGATGAGGCAGGGCATAAGCTTGAAGTGGAGGTGGCTCAACTGGATTTTGCGGTGAATTTTTTAACTCAATACGAGCCACCTAAAAAAGGTCTGCAGGCCAAGATCGATGGTTCCAGCGTAAAAGCCCATATCAATGATGTGGAAGATGCGGTAAAGCATTTTAAATACAAAGATGTCGTGGCCCGTTGTCAGTCTGTTGAAGAGCAGCTAGTCAATCTTCACAATGAGGAAAAGGCGCTTGAAGCGGATAAAGAAAAATTGTTACCCTGGCGTCATTTAACTTGTGCGCTGGATTCTCCTCGGGAGACAAAGTATGTTGTTTCTCTTTTTGCTGTCCTTGCCCTGAAAGATTGGGAGGTGTTTAAAACGGAGTTGGTCGCTATTTCTCCGCTAATCGTTTTGGAATGCGATAATATTGTAAATAACCGTGTGTATGTGCATATCATTTGTGATCATTCGGTCGAATCGGATGTCAATGGTCTGATGGGCACTTATAAAGCGGAGCGCGTAGAACTTCCTGAAACCAATGGCAGCGTAGTCGATGAATTGGATCGTATCGATAAGCGCCTGAAGGAAATCCATGATCGTCAGGCTCAGTTAAAAGAGGCGGCTCAGGAGCTTTCCAAAGATCTACCCAAGCTTCGGATGATCTATGATTATGTTAATTGGAAGAAGCTCCAGAAAAAAGCACGCCAAAAATTTCTTGCAACCGATTCCTCCGTTCTGATTTCCGGCTGGATGCCAAAAGAAGGCTTACTCAAAATCCGTGAAGAGCTTACTCAGCTCACTAAAAATTATGAATTGCTCGATGTAGAACCGGACGAAGGCGAGTCTTCACCCGTTCTTCTGAAGCATGGCCGTTTTTTAAAACCTTTTCGTTCAGTAACTGATATCTACGGTCTGCCGCTTTATCATGAAGCAGATCCCACTCCCTATCTGGCTGTTTTCTTTATCGTTTATTTTGGCATGTGTTTAACTGATGCAGGTTACGGTCTTATTATGTTTGCGGCTACGTGGTCGGTTTTACGCTATCTTAAAATCCCTAAGGGGATGCAAAATCTTGTACGGCTTCTGATGTATGGAGGAATTCTTACTTTTGTTATGGGAATTTTATTTGGCGGCTGGTTTGGGATGACGCCTGAGCAGGCTCCGAGCTTTCTTACAGCGGTAAGGGGCGATAAATTGATGTTTGTGGGTCAGGTATTTGATTCACTGGGCAATGCCATGTCGGTTTTGATTCTTTCACTGGCACTCGGGCTTACTCAAACACTATTTGGCGTGTGGCTCAATTTCATCCACAACTTCCGTAATATTAATAAAAAGGAGGCGGTTCTGGACAATCTTCCGTGGGCATTGATTCTTACATTCATCAGTTTGTTTATTTTGGTGGCCGCAGGATTGCTTCCTGCAGTTTTCAAAATGCCGGTTATTTACCTATTATGTGCGTCTGCTCTTTTTATTATTCTTACTCAGGGGCGTAAAAAATCGAACATTGTCGCTAAATTCTTTAGCGGACTCCTTAGCTTATATAATTTAGTCGGTTATATGAGTGATGTCCTGTCTTATTCCCGTTTGCTGGCTTTAGGGCTTGCCACAGCGATTATCGGCATGGCGGTTAATACCATCGCTACGCTTGCTAATGGCATTCCTTATATCGGTATTATTTTTGCCATCATTGTGCTGATTGTCGGGCATATCTTTAATTTAGGCATCAATGCCCTTGGTTCTTTTATCCATTCCGGACGTCTTCAGTTCGTGGAGTTCTTTGGGAAGTTCCTTGAAGGAGGCGGTGCGCCATTCCGCCCGTTTGCGCGCGAGTCGAAATTTGTAAAACTTAGAAAATGACATTTGACCTTTGACATTTGACCTTTGACTTTTTGTCAGCTGTCAGCTGTCACATATCAAATGTGAAAGAATAATTCCTAATTTTTTAATCATTATGGAAAACGTAATACAATCTGTTTCTCAGTGGGGCTTGGCGCTGGCCGTTCTCGGTGGCGCTATGGCCGTTTTTCTTGGCGGTATTGGGTCCGCAATCGGTGTTGGCCTGGCAGGTCAAGCTGGTGCGGGTGTGACCGCTGAAAAACCAGAACTTTTCGGTAAAGTACTGGTTTTGGAAGCTTTGCCGGCGACCCAGGGTATCTATGGGTTTTTGGTCGGCTTTCTGGTTCTTATGAACACCGGGCTTTTGGCTGGTGACCCTTCTGCCCTTACTTTAAGTGAAGGCTTTAAGGTCTTCTTTGGTTGTTTGCCTGCAGGTATTTCCTGCCTTTTCTCCGGTATCCACCAGGGTAAGGTCTCCGCAGCCGGTATGGGCATGATCGCCAAAGACGCTTCTACTATGGGTAAGGCAATGGTGCTTTCCGCTATGGTCGAGACCTACGCCGTGTTGGGCTTCCTGATTTCTGCTTTGATTGTGTTCTCGCTTTAATTTTTACTTTTTAATAATCGAGAAGCACGCTGCCTGAGGAGCATCCCTCTGCTGGTTCAATAGGGAAACACTCTCCGACTGTAGCCTTCAACTTCGTTCAGGCCACATCGGAGTCCTCATTGCACTGCAGACTCCTATCCTTCGCTACACTCAGGACCGTCTTTGTTCCATTCGGAACGTGTTTCTCACTACTTACTATGGCTCTACAGGATATTCTCAAAAAAATTGAAGACGAGGCTAAGAAAAAGTCTGCTTTTATCAGGCAGGTAGCGGATGATGAAATAAAAAAGATCCGTGAAGAGGCGCAGATTAAGGCTGATGCCCGTCGGGAAGAGATCGAGCAAAAGATCGAAACCCAATCTGCGACTGTGATTGAAAAGTCCAAAATCTTAGCTGGGATGGAAGGCCGGAGTCAGGCATTAAGGCAGAAGCGGGAGGTGATTGACCAGGCTTATGAAGAAGTCGAAGAAGCATTGGATGCATTAAGCGATGATGATTATGTTTCTCTTTTGAGTGACATGATGAAGCACGCGCTAAAAACAGTTGAAAAAGGAACCTTAGTCGTTCCGGCGAACCGCCTTCAGCTCATTAAGGACGCTATCCGAAAGGCCAATGCGGATTTTGAGATTGACTCTGAAACGCACGATTTTAAAGGCGGTTTCGTCCTCATGAGCGGTAAGGTAGAGATCAACCTTTCTTTCCCCTACCTGGTTCAAAAGATCGTCCGGCCCGCCACCGAACTGGAAGTGGCTAAAATATTGTTTTCCTAATTTTCATTATGTCTCATAACCGAGCGGATTACGCCTACATCGTCGGACGCCTCCGGGCTCTCGAAACACGGCTCCCGACCGCTAATGTTTTGGAACGGATGATTGAAGCAGACACTGCGAACGCTGCCTTCCATGTATTGAATGACCTGACTTTTGTTTCAGGAAGCATTGGCGAACATACAGTGGATGAATTTCAGACGGTTCTAACGAAAGCCACTGAAAAGATGTCACGCCTGCTCGCCAAAATGTCTCCTGATCCAAATGTCCTGAAGTTTTTGTGGCTTAAATATGATTTTCATAACTTGAAAGTCACATTGAAAGCGCGATTGGTCGGACATGGTTATGCAGATGTAGAGCACGCGCTGGTGGATTTAGGTTGTATGCGTGCTGAAGATTGGGAGCGGTTTGTTTTGGAGGGGAAAATTCCTGCGCTGACCAAAGGGATGCATGGTGCGATGGCTGATGCTACTAAACAATACAAAAAAACTCATGATCCGCAGATCGTCGATCTGATTGTAGATAAACATTATATAGAAGAGATGCTGATGATGGCTGAGTGCTTTCAAAGCCCTCTTACTGTCGGTTATCTGCAGCGTCTTATTGACCTTACCAATCTTAAAGCGTTCATTCGCTGTAAAGAGCTTAAAAAAGAAGACAGTTATCTTGAGTCAGTGCTTTTGCATGGAGGCCGTGTTCCCGCTTCAATGATGCTGGAAAGCTATTCAAAAGGATATGATGAACTGAAAACTCTTTTAGAGCAAAAAATGCACGCGGACGAACTCGTGTTTGTTCTGGATGAATTTTTAAAAGAAAAAACGTTACTCGCCGCTGAAAAGAAAATAAGTGAACTTCTGCAGAATTATATGGATGAAAGTAAAAAAATGTCTTTTGGCCCTGAGCCTGTTTTTGCTTTCTTCTGGCGTTTTGAAAATCATATGCAGATCCTCCGGACTATCCTCGTCGGCAAGCGTAATCGGCTGACAGCGGAAGATATCCATAAACACGTTTTAACATTATAAAGAATTGCTGAAGAATAGCCTAAGAATAGCCAAGCGATGCTTAAGCAATTCTCAAGGCAATTCTCAATCAATAATAAATTATGAATCAGTATAAAATGGCCATCATCGGACCTCGTGAAGCGATTCTTGGATTCAAAGCTTTGGGCTTGGAGCCGGTTTATGCCACGGAACCTAAAGAGGCTGTTGAGCATTTATACTCTTTAAGGAGAGAAAAGGTGGATGTGGAAGGTGAAAGTATTAGTAAGTACGCAATTTTATTTATTATGGAAGAGCTGGCTCGTGATGTAACGGCGGAAGATTACAAAAAGCTTTCATCAGAACCGCTTCCTGCCATTATTCCGTTGCCAGGCCATCTTGGAACGACCGGTTA
This sequence comes from Patescibacteria group bacterium, assembly GCA_018817125.1. Classification (GTDB taxonomy): domain Bacteria; phylum Patescibacteriota; class Gracilibacteria; order UM-FILTER-43-11; family UM-FILTER-43-11; genus JAFGCR01. The sequence continues at coordinate 22,372 of JAHIUN010000013.1, forward strand.
TGGTCTGCAAAAACTTAAAGCCATTGTAGAAAAAGCGGTGGGGATGGATATCCTTTCGTAATTTTCAATTTTTAATTTTCAATTTTTAATTATAAATAATCATGACTACTCATAAAGAAGGTACCATTATTAAAGTCTCTGGGCCGCTTGTGGTCGCTAAAGGCATGTCTACCGCTAAAATGTTCGAGGTCGTGTATGTGTCTGAACAGCGATTGGTAGGAGAAGTGATTGGCCTAAAGGGTGATACAGCTTCTATTCAGGTTTATGAGGAGACTGGAGGCGTTGGACCTGGTGAACCAGTTTATTTAACTGGCCAAACCCTTTCTGTGGAACTCGGTCCAGGACTTCTTGAAAATTTTTATGATGGAATTCAACGGCCTTTGGAATTAATGGAGAAGGAATCAGGCGCGTTCATTGCCCGCGGAATCCATGTACCGGGAATCGACCGTGAAAGAGAATGGGACTTCAAGCCTGTTGTGAGTAAAGGCGATGCTGTTGTTGAAGGAGATGTTCTTGGCGAGGTCCAGGAAACGGTGCTTATCAACCACAAGATCATGGTCCCTGTCGGGATTTCCGGTAAAATAACCGACATCCATTCAGGCAAGAAAAAAGTTGAAGATGTCGTTGCTGTTATCGAGGATGAAAAGGGAAAACAGCATAAAGTAACCATGCTTCAGAAATGGCCTATCCGTATTCCCAGAAAATCTCAATCCAAACGCGTGCCTTCCGAACCGCTAGTTACAGGAACCCGTATTCTCGACTCTCTCTTCCCGCTTGCCAAAGGAGGTGCCGGTTGTATTCCCGGCCCATTTGGTGCCGGTAAAACGGTTACTCAGCAAACAATTGCTAAATACTGTGATGCTCAGGTAATCGTTTATGTAGGATGTGGTGAGCGCGGTAATGAGATGACTGATGTGCTTATGGAATTTCCGGAACTGAAAGATCCGAATACCGGCGAACCCCTGATGAAACGAACCGTGCTTATCGCTAATACATCAAACATGCCGGTAGCGGCCCGTGAAGCGTCGGTTTATACAGGAATCACTATCGCTGAGTATTATCGTGATATGGGCTACAATGTGGCGCTGATGGCTGACAGTACATCCCGTTGGGCTGAAGCTATGCGTGAGATGTCCGGTCGCTTGGAAGAAATGCCTGGTGAAGAAGGTTACCCAGCTTATCTTGGATCCCGAACAGCCGGATTCTATGAAAGAGCTGGTGCTGTGAACTGCCTTGGCTCAGATGATCGTCAGGGTAGCTTAACTGTAATTGGCGCAGTGTCTCCTCCTGGTGGTGATCTTTCAGAGCCTGTTACACAGAACACGCTTCGTGTTACCAAGGTTTTCTGGGGTCTGGATGCCGACCTAGCTCGACGAAGACATTTTCCGGCTATCAACTGGCTGTCTTCCTACACACTTTACGACGATAATGTTGCCAGCCACTGGTTAAAAGAGGTGGCAGATGACTCTATCAAAGTCCGGAAAGATGCCATGAAATTATTGCAGGAGGAAGCAAAGCTTCAGGAGATTGTGCGCCTGGTGGGTATGGATGCCTTAAGCTCAAAAGAACGCTTAGTCCTTGAAACGGCTAAATCCATCCGTGAAGACTTCTTATTCCAGAATGCGTTTGATAAAGTGGATGCATTTTCATCACTTAAAAAACAATACTGGATGCTTAAGACCATCATGACTATTTATTATTCAGCTCAGGATATTGTTGAGCAGGAAGATTTTGATTTTGATGACCTTAAAAAGCTTCCCGTTATGGGAAAGGTGGTTAAAGTCAAAGACATCGACGATGGGAAATGGGATGAATTTGAAGCTTTGTCTAAAGAAGTGGCAACGTCTATCCAAGGTCTGAAAAAATAATTCTTACTTTTAAATTCTAAATTCTAAATTCTAAAATCATGCAGAAAGAATATAAGACGATTACATCCATCGCTGGACCGCTCATGGTAGTGGAAGGTGTTGAAGGAATCAAATACGAAGAGCTCGTTGAGATTCAGATTCCTGGCGAAGAAAATGTGCGGTTGGGTAAAGTCCTTGAGGCTTCAGAAGGCAGAGCACTTGTTCAGTTGTTTGAAAGTCCGCAGGGAACGGTTACCGAAGGTTCAAAAGCCCGCTTTCTGGGCAAGACCATGAAGCTCGGTGTTTCATCCGATATGTTAGGCCGCGTATTTAATGGAGCCGGTAAACCAATTGATGGTCAGCCGGAGATCATTCCCGAAAAGGAGTTAGACATCAGCGGATCTGCTATTAACCCCTTTTCCCGCGATTATCCGAATGACTTTATTCAGACAGGTATTTCTACAATTGATTGCTTGAATACATTGGTACGTGGTCAGAAGCTTCCCGTGTTCTCCGGAGCGGGTCTTCCGCACAATCGTATCGCTGCGATGATCGCCCGTCAGGCGAAAGTAAATGATGGATCTGATTTCGCGGTGGTGTTTGCGGCTATGGGAGTAACGTTTGAAGAGGCCCAATTCTTTCAGTCTGAATTCGAAAAAACGGGCGCCATTGAAAAGGCGGTTCTTTTCGTCAATACGGCTGATGATCCTGTGGTAGAGCGTATTGCAACCCCTCGCTTTGCCCTTACTGCTGCTGAATATCTTGCCTACGAAAAAGGAATGCACGTACTGGTTATTCTTACCGACTTAACCAACTACGCCGAAGCGCTTCGTGAAGTGTCTGCCGCCCGTAAAGAGGTGCCGGGTCGTCGTGGTTATCCAGGCTATCTATATACTGATCTTGCTACTTTGTATGAACGGGCTGGTCGTATCAAGGGAAGGACTGGTTCCGTGACTCAAATCCCAATTCTTACGATGCCGGAAGATGATATCACCCATCCGATTCCTGATTTGACCGGTTATATTACCGAAGGTCAGTTTGTGCTTTCCCGCGAACTTCACCGAAAAGGCATTTTCCCGCCCGCTGATGTGCTTCCGTCACTATCCCGCCTAAAAGATAAAGGGATCGGACCGGATAAAACACGTGAAGACCACGCTGGTGTTATGAACCAGCTGTATGCGTCTTACGCTCGCGGTAAAGATGTGCGTGAGCTCGCGGTCATTCTGGGTGAAGCCGCTCTTGATGAGGTGGATCGGGCCTATATGAAGTTTGCCACTGAGTTTGAAGATAAATATATCCGCCAAGGTGAATATGAAGATCGTGATATTAAAAAATCTTTGGATCTTGGCTGGGAACTTCTGAAAATTCTTCCAAAATCTGAACTTAAGCGTGTTAAGGAAGAACATATTGAGAAATATATGAAAGACTAATTTATTTCTGATTTGTGATTTCTGATTTCTGATTCACAAATCTCAATTCACAAATCTAAATTTTTTAAATGGCTATCCTAAACATCAATCCAACCCGGATGGCGCTGCTAGGTCTGAAGAAAAAGATCGCGAGCGCTAAACGCGGACACAAACTGCTTAAAGACAAGCAGGATGGTTTGATGCAGAAATTCATGGAAATCATCCGTGAAGCTAAGAAAATACGTGAAGAAGTGGAGGAAAGGCTCGGATCTGCCTTTAAAAACTTTATTCGTGCCGGTTCTTTGATGTCTGAAGAGTTTGTGGAGGGTGCGTTGCTTTATTCTACTGCCAAAACGGAGCTTACAGTTAAGACTAAGAACGTGATGTCTGTACGCATTCCGCAATTCAAGCTTGAAACATCAGGGGATGTGATCACTTACGGTTATTTACAGACAAGCGGTGAATTGGATATGTCTTTACAATCATTTCAGGATGTTTTCCCGCTCCTCATTCAATTGGCGGAGATTGAGAAATCCGCTGAGGCTCTGGCTGATGAACTGGAAAAGACCCGTCGCCGTGTAAACGCTCTGGAATACCGCATGATTCCGGATTTGGAAGACACGATCAAATTCATTCAGATGAAACTTGGTGAAATGGAGCGTGGCTCCATCATTAACACGATGGTGGTGAAAGCAAAGATCGAAGCTCAAGCACAGTAAGTTAAGAATTAAGAGTTAAGAGTTAAGTCTTTTTTTGGTATACTTTAAGTCAGAACTTCTTTAACTATTTATATGTCTGAAATTTACGATGTTTTAATTATTGGTTCCGGTCCTGCTGGTTTATCGGCGGCGGTTTATACAGGGCGTGCGAATTTAAAAACCCTTTTATTTGAAGGTTGGCAGCCCGGCGGTCAGCTCACTACCACTACAGTTGTGGAAAATTACGCGGGCTTCAAAGATGGCATTCAGGGAACCCAGCTGATGGCGGAGATGCGGGGGCAGGCTGAACGTTTTGGCGTTGAATATGTTTCAAAAGATATTACCAAAGTCGATTTTTCAGGACAGCCTTTGAAAGTTTATGTAGGTGATGAAGAATATCAGGGAAAGACCGTTATAATCGCTACAGGCGCCAAGCCCCGTCGTTTAGGCTTACCTTCCGAAGACAAGCTGTGGGCCAAAGGTGTGTCTGCCTGTGCTACCTGTGATGGTTTCTTTTTTAAAGATAAAGTTGTGGCAGTGATCGGTGGTGGCGATAGTGCTATGGAAGAGGGGACTTTCCTCACCAAATTTGCCGGCAAAGTCTATATTATCAACCGTACCGACAACTTCCGTGCCTCCGAGATCATGCTCAAGCGTGCGCAGGATAATGAAAAAGTTGAGGTATTGTCCGGCAAAGCAATCGACGAGGTTCTTGGGGATAATAATGTCACTGGCTTACGTTTAAAAGACACCCAATCTGGTGAAATCTCAGAATTAAAAATCGATGGGATGTTTCTGGCCATCGGTCATATTCCCGTAACAGATTTGTTTAAAGATCAGATCGAATTGGATGAGTTAGGGTTTGTTATCCTCAAGAAAAACACCATGACCAGCGTGCCGGGTGTGTTTGCGGCCGGTGATGTGTCCGATCATCGCTATCGTCAGGCTATTACGTCAGCCGGCGAAGGTTGCAAAGCATCCATCGATGCCAAAAAATGGCTGGCGGAGCAGGATTAAAAAACCCATTACAAAAAATCCCGACTGTAGCCGGGATGATTTTGATTATTTTTATTCCTTGGTTTCTTCTTCAGGAGACGGAGTATGCTCCGTCTCTACGGCGTCATCTGACGGTTCTGCCGTATCGTCGGATGCAGATTCGGCCGACTCACTGTCTTCGACAGGTTTTTCTGCCTTAGGTTTTTTTGCCGTTTTCTTCTCCGCTTTTGGTTCAGCTTTCTTTGGTTTACCAATGTCAGGGGCCTGACCTTCGGGTGGAAGAGCGGCTTTGGCTTTTTCTACAATCTCTTTAAATACATCCGGTTCGCTGATGGCTAATTCGGAAAGCATTTTGCGGTTGATTTCGATACCCGCTAACTCCAAACCATAAATGAATCGGCTGTACTTTAGGCCGTGTTCACGACAGGCATTGTTGATTCGCAGAACCCATAGCTGATGAAAAGTTCTTTTTTTCAGTTTGCGGCCACGATAAGCATTTTGGCCAGCTTTCATGACTGCGTTTTTAGCCAGTTTAAATACATTCTTTCGTTTTCCTCGAAATCCTTTTGCTTGTTTAAAGATTTTTTTGTGGCGTCGATGGGCTGCCATTCCGCGTTTTACTCTTGGCATCTTATTGTGTAGATTAAAAGTTAATACTTATTTACCAGGAAGCATGCGTTTTAATTGTTTGCTATATGCTTTATTGGTAATGATAGTTTGTTTGGCCAGGCGTTTCTGTTTTTTGGATTTTTGCTGAAGCAGATGGCTATGCGAAGCTTTTTGCTGGGCAAATTGACCTTTCCCGGTCATTTTAAAACGTTTTTTGGCGGCACTGGAGGACCGTTGTTTTCCTGGCTTGGCTTTTCCTGGCATTTGAAAAATCTTATGAATTAAATTTTTTACATTTGACACCTGACTTTTAAAGTCAAAAGTCAATTATCAAAGGTCAAAGGTTATTTGTTCGGGTTTAAAATCATGGTCATCTGAAAGCCCTGACGTTTCGGTTCCTGTTCTACTTTACAAATATCTTCCAGTATCTGGTAGAAGGCTTGCATTTTTTCCATGGCAAGATCCTGATGGGAGATTTCCCGGCCTCGGAAGATCAAAACTACTTTAACGATATTCCGACCTTCCAGAAATTTTTTCGCCTGTTTGGCTTTGACTTCCAAATCGTGTTTTTCGGTACGGATGCTCAATCGTACTGTCTTTGTCTCCGTTTTTTTAACCGTTTTTCTCGCTTTTTTTTCTTTTTTTCTTAAGTCATAAAGATAATTCCCAAAGTCCATAATTTTACAGACAGGTGGGTCGGAAAGCGGAGCTACTTCAACTAAATCTAATTCCTTTTCCCTGGCGCGCTGTATCGCTTCTTCAGTGTTTATCACGCCTACTTTTTCTTCTCCATCAATCAATAAGATTTTTGGAGAACGAATTTGTTGATTGATGCGTAATTTCTTGCTTATAGGGGTAAAATTAAGGTTAAAAAGGAGGGTGTCTGATTAAGCTCGACCATTCTATGTAAATTACATTTGAAAGTCAATGTTTTTCTTTTAAATAAGTCAATATCGATGTGCATAACTACAAAATTTAAAACGTAATAACGTAATAACGCGATAACGTAATAACAATGTATTACACTATTTATATAGTATTGCTGTATTAAAAGTTCGAAAATAGATTAATGATTCCGATTTGGGCGAAATCGAGGGCAAAAAAGGCGAGGATCGGAGAGAGATCCAGCATGCCGGTGCGTGGCAGTATACGACGGAATATTCCCAGAATCGGTTCTGTGACCTCATGAAGTATTTGAGTAAAACGTCCAGGTCGTGGTTGGATCCAGGATAATAAAATCCGTACCAGGATAGCGTATTTCAGGATGCGGATCACATTGACGAGGAAGAAAAGGATGAATTCCATATTTGTGACGAAATGACGGAGTAACGATATAACGGATATTACGTTATCGCGTTATCGTGTTTAGTGCAATGAAATAAACACCGCCATTCGTCCCGTGTCGTCATTGCGATATGAGAAGAACTGATCGGCGTTGCACCGGGTACATTTTCTCATGATCTCAATCTGTTTTTCAGAAACGCCAGCCTCTTTTAACTGCTGTAAGCTGAGTGACCAAAAATCCACATGTTTCTCTTTAATAAAAGGGCGAATAAATTCCGGCAGTTCCTTTTCGGGGTCGCTAAACTGTGTGCAACAAGGTCCTAATGAGGGGCTGATCCCGACAAGCAAATCAGCGGGGTCACTACCGAACACTTCCTTCATCTTTTTTACGGTTTTGCCAATAATATTTAATACAGAACTTTTCCAGCCGGAGTGTATTGCCGCAATACTGTTGGCTTTTGGATCAAAGATCAGAACTCCCTGGCAATCCGCTACCTTAATGCCCAGCGGCAGGTTTTTTTGCTGGGTAATAAGCGCATCGGCTTCGAAAGGCTGATCCGGTCGTTCGTTTATCAGAATTATTTTATCTCCATGCACTTGTTTATTAAAAACAGGATTTACCGGCAGTTTCTTCTTTTGTTCTTCAAAACTTTTTTCTTCATCATTAAACGAACCGAGCGGTTTAGTGGTCACACCGTGAATAAGCTGGCCCGAAGATGGTTTAAACAAGCTGAATTCCAGAATCATTTAATCGTTTTTATAAAGTAGCCGGGGAATAAGCTGGACCAGTTCCGAGGCGCGAAGATTCGCCTGTTTTTCTGAGAGATGGTCTGCCGCTTCTCCTAGTGTGTGGGCTGCGATATGACAGGCATCTACAGGCGCATTCCCTTGGGCCATGAGCCCGGCAATCAAACCGCTCAGCACATCTCCTGTCCCGCCTACGGTCATCAGGGCATTGCCGGTTTTATTGATCATAAGATCTTCTTTGTCCGCGATGATATCTTCAGGTCCTTTAACAATAATGGTCGCCTTTAAATGCTTGGCCCATTTCTGAACGTTCTCCGGTGTGGGTTCATCTTTGGTCATTTCTTTAAATTCTTCCCGATGCGGGGTTAAGACGGTCGTTTTAGGCAGTGTATTTGTATAGATCAGTGCGTCCGCGTCCACCACCGTTGGCTTTTCCAGTTTGCTCAGCAGTTCTTTGACGGCTTTTTGCGTTTCTTTGGCTTCTCCCAATCCTGGTCCGATGACCACTACGTCTGCTTTTTCGCTAAAATCCAGTATCCGTTTTACATCCGCGGAGATCAGATGATCTTTTTCGAATGTCTGGATGATGAGATTGAGTGAATAGGTGCGAGCCACCTGCGCGTGGCAGGGGGGCATAAAAGGGAACACTAAATCCACCCCCGAATATTCGGCGCCCAACGAACATAAAATCGGTGCGCCGTGAAACATGGCGTTGCCGCCAATGACCATTACTTTACCGTTTTGGCCTTTGTGACTGTCTTCTTTTCTTTGCATATTTTTATATTATTTAATTTATTTTAAGAACTTTTTCACTGGATCACTTTTCACTGGATCACTTTTCACTGGATCACTTTTCACTGGATTAGTGTTCCGGTGATAAAAAGTTTTTAAAAAGGCGAAAGCGGAAGGATCTGCACTTCCGGTTCCATATTTATATTAAATTTATCTTTAACTTTCTGGTGGATTTTAAGAGTGAGTGTGAGGATGTCTTTTGCAGTGGCGTTACCGGTGTTGATGATGAAATTGGCGTGTTTGGGTGATACAATCGCGCCTCCTTCTTCCATCCCCTTGCATCCCGCCTGCTCGATCAGCCAGCCCGCTGATGGGAATTGGGCTGGGTTCTTAAAGAAACTGCCACAGGTATTGCCGATCGGTTGTTTGGCGGTGCGTTCACGGATGTACTGGCCGACTTCCGCCCGGATCTTAATACTTGGCTCCGATCGCATTTTGAGTGTCGCGGACAGTACAATATCCTTATTCTTTTTGATCTTACTTTCCCGGTAGCCGAACTGGAAGTATTCCGGCCCCACAATAACCGGTTTGTCGGCATGAGCCGGCAGAATGACCGCGTGGGTCAATACATCTCCGATATAAATGTCCGGAACACCGGCATTGCCGTAAACCGCTCCGCCGACTGTTCCCGGAATGTTCACCAGTCCCGACAGGCCTCCTAAATTGTGCTGAGACGCGATCAGGATCATTTTAGTCAGATTCACACCGCCCTCCGCTGTTACACGATCGTTCTGTATCTGCATCCGGCTCATCTTATTGTGGATGATCAGGCCCGGATACCCTTCATCCAAAAACAGGATATTGCTTCCCATCCCCAGAATGACAAAAGGGATCTGTTTTTTGCGTGCGAATTCACGGAGGGTGTGCATTTCCTGAGCCGTTTTGGCTTCCGCGAAATACTTGGCCGGTCCGCCCGTCCGAAAGGTCGTGAATTCCCTGAGTGAGATGTTTTCCTTGACTTGTAAATTCATGATGCTATAACCTTACAACTTTTTACAGCTTTTGTAAAGCAGAATCCAATCGTTTCAGTACTTCTTTTTTGCCCAGGTAAACCATTAATGTGGCAAAGTTGGGTGATCGTTCCATCCCAGAGAGTGCTACTCGAATCGGCCATAATACCTGACCGTTTTTTAGTTCAAGCTGACTCACTATCTCAACCATTTTATCTGATAGTTCATTTGAGCGGTTGCCATCGCCTTTTCCCCATTCTAAATTACCGATAACTTCTTTTGCCTTTTTCAGAACTTGCTTCAGCATATCCGGAGTAATCTGGAATTTTTTACTCATAATCAAATCCAGCGGGTAATCCGGTAATTCATTAAACAAAACAGACAATTCCTCCGGAATTTCAGACAGTTTTTTAAATCGTCCTTCAAAATCCGGGTCTTTCAGTATCTTTTTGATCAGTTCCGGGTTATCCGGGATCTTGTTTTTTAAATAAGGTGTCAGTTTTTCGTAAAATTTATCAATATTTTCAGTGATTTCCTTCTTAATGTATTCCCCGTTGACCCAGTCCAATTTCTTTAAATCAAAAACCGCTCCGCCTTTATGAACCCGTTCCAGGGAAAATTGTTCAATGAGTTCCTCCATGCTGAAAATCTCTTTTTCATCCGGTGTGTTCCACCCGAGAAGCGCAAGAAAGTTAAGCAGAGCCTCCGGTAAATAACCCTCTTTTAAATAATCGTCCACCGACACCTTGTTTTTCCGTTTGCTGAGCTTGCTTTTGTCCTCATTTAAAATGAGCGGGAGATGCGCGAACTCAGGCACTTTCCATCCAAGTGCTTCAAAGATTAAAATTTGTTTGGGGGTGTTCGAAATATGGTCTTCACCGCGGATCACATGCGTGATTTCCATATCGTGGTCATCGGCTACCACCGTTAAATGGTATAGCGGGTCGTTGATGGCGCGGGCGATCACAAAATCATCCAGTTCTTTTGAATGAATAATCGTTTCTCCGCGTACCAGATCATTCCACTTAATATCTTCGCGGTCTTTTGGAATTCGAAGGCGTATGACTCCTTTTTCGCCATTCTCAATCCGTTTTTCAGCTTCTTCGGCTGTGATTTCAGAGCAACATCCATCGTAACGCGGGGCACGTTTTGCTTCTTGGCATTTTTTCCGCATTTCTTCCAGCCGTTCCTTGGTACAGAAGCAATAATATGCCTTGTTTTCATCCAGTAACTGCCGAAGATACTTTTGGTAAATGTCTGTCCGCTCACTTTGCCGGTAACCCTTTGAGCCCAAATGCACTCCTTCGTCGCCGGCAAGGCCAAGCGCGACCAATCCGTTGATAATGTCGTCTTCAAATTCTTTTGTATTACGCTCTTTGTCCGTGTCTTCCATTCTAAACACCATCGTTCCACCATTATGTTTGGCAAAAAGGTAGTTATAAAGCGCTGTTCGTACAGTGCCGATGTGCAGGAGGCCTGTTGGTGAGGGGGGGATGCGGACTCTTATCATATTTCAAATAGATTTCAAATTGGGGGTCAGATTGGGGTTCAAATCGAGGTTTATAAGTTATTTTTTCTACGCAAATAATTTATAAAATTTAATATTTTAATAGATAGATTCTTATATTGATTAAGATAAAATTCAAAAGCTTTTTTATCAATACATTTTTTATTATACAGGATATTTAAGTGATGTTGTGTTTCATCACTGGATCCCAATGCGATTGTAAGAAAGCGAATAAAATCTTTTGGATAGAATCTACGTCCAAATGCCTCCGCTATATTAGCAGAAATAGACGAAGAAGAACGTTTTATCTGTCCGACTTGTTCTATGCGCCAAGTTAATTTGTCGATAACTGGGAATAATTCTTTTTCTAGCTGTGTGGCAATTGCATATACTCTTAATTCATTGAAGTGCATAAAATACTTTAAATACAAAATAAGGTGAAATTGTATATATGTTTTACTAAAAAATCAATTTGATCCACAATTTGACCTTCGATTTGGTCCTCAATTTGCTATTCGTAGGCTTCAACCGTTACTTTCTCCATCACCACATCTTCAAGCGGTTTATCCCGCCCGTCCCGTTCGACTTTGGCGATAGCATCTACTATCTCCATTCCTTCAAATACCTGTCCGAATACCGTGTGGGCGTCGTCCAGCCACGGGGTGGATTCGGCATGAACGATAAAGAACTGACTGCCGTTGGTGCCCGGGCCGGCGTTGGCCATCGAAAGAGTACCTTTGATGTTTTTTAAATCAGGATGGAACTCATCTTCAAATTTTCCGCCCCATAAACTTTCTCCGCCCATTCCCGTTCCGGTCGGGTCGCCTCCCTGGATCATGAAATCGGGGATGACGCGATGAAAGATAATACCGTCGTAATAGCCTTTTTCGATCAGGCCGACAAAATTCTCAACCGTTTTAGGCGCTTTCAGCGGGAAAAGTTTGATTTTAATCGTTCCCATGTTCGTTTCAATCACAGCGATCTGGTCGCCAGCTTCAGGTGGAGCGGTTTGGTCAAATTCAGCCATGGTAGTGGGGTTAGTGGGATCAGTTGTGATGGCGCCGCCCTGATAGACTTTGCTGATTTCCTCTTCCGGCGAGGTACCGCAAGCGGTGAGCAAAATAAAAGAAAGGGCCATCAGAAAAATAGAAGTCTTTTTCATGATGATTTAAAAGTTAATGGTTATCTGGGGTCGTAAGCAATACAGCTACCGGCTGCATCTGCATCTCCGATTGTGCCTCTGGCAAGAAGTTTGCCATCACCACAGGCTTGTAAATTACTTCCATCGAAATATTTACCTTGTCCGCCGGCTGTTTCAACGAGTTCGATATCACTATTCCCTACAATATAAGAAGAAAAGTTTGCGAGTAAGCCATCACTTTCAAGAACGGCGGCTATTTCGTAGCTCTTTTTGTCGCCGGAAACCAAATACACATACTCCTTACCACTTGGATCTTTTGGAATAGTGGATAGGTATTTTTTCGGGATCAGATAATTGGGCGCTCCTTCCAATCCATTCGTTAGGCTTTCCGGATAACGGTTGTTTTGCACCACATATAATTCTAAGGCGCTTTGAATAGTGCTGAGGTCTTGTGATCGTCTGGCGTCTTTGGCTTTAACCGTCTGGCCGCCGAAAGCCGTGTAAGCGGCGACTGAAAGAATCGCGATGATTGTGATCACAACGAGGAGTTCAACCAACGAAAACCCTTTTTTTAGATGTTTTTTAAGCATAGCTGTTTGTTAGATTTTTAACACATCCATTTTATCCATTCTCTCTGATAAAGGCAAATTTTATTTCTCTCTGAATGACAAGTCGGGTTGAATTTATGTATAATGCGGTCATGAAACTAATCGCTGGCTTAGGAAATCCAGGGAGACAATACGAAAAAACCCGCCACAATGCGGGGTTTATGGCTGTGGATTTTTTGGCGGAACACTTTAATCTGGAATTTAAAAAATCTGATAAGTATAAGTGTGAATTGGCTGAAGGTCAATTGCTTGATAAGAAAGTCATTTTGCTCAAACCGCAGACGTTTATGAATTTGTCGGGTCAGTCCGTTCAGTCGGTGGCCAGTTTTTATAAAATCGATTTGTCGGACATTATCGTGATCCATGATGATGTGGATATTGCTTCTGGTAATCTGAAAATCCGTCCGTCTGGTTCGCCGGGCACTCATAATGGTATGCGATCCGTTACTCAGCTACTCGGCAGTGAGGATTTTATCCGTATTCGTTTGGGCATCGCTCCATTGTCTGAATTTAAAGGGCCGCTGGAGGATTATGTTTTGGGCAAGCTATCTGACGAAGAGGTAAGTTTAATGGAGGGGAATGTCAAAAAACTCTCTCCGCTCTTCGAAACGCTTTTTAGAAAAGGGATTGAAGAAGCGATGCAGGAATTTAATTAGGCTCACTCTACCGAAATGCAAAGAACCGCCTCCGAGACAAGGTCTCCATAAAATGCGAGGCAGGGAGGTAGATGGAGGGTATTTTATGGAGAAGGAGTAAAATGAGATGCAGACTGAAGTAAGCGGTGGAGAGATGCGTAGCCGCTTACAAAAGCCGAAATCTAATTTTACGATGGCTCGGGAGGAGGGATAATCTCACATTCTCGTCATCTTCGCTAAAGCTTCGATGTCTCCGAGGTCGAGTGCTCAAATAGTCGCTTTGCTCCTTTTTCGCTACGAACCCAAGGGTTCTCATCCCACTCTACCGAGATTCAAAGAACCGCCTCCGAGATAAACTCGGAACCAGTTCTTTGGCTCGGGAGGAGGGATTCGAACCCCCGAATGCATGGACCAAAACCATGTGCCTTACCACTTGGCGACTCCCGATTAACGTACGCAACTCTTTTTATCAAAAAAAGGCTTACTAGTCAATTGATCAGACGTGGTTGGCAATATGGTTTTCATCTATTAGAATAGGTATACCTTAATATATAGGGCATGAAACGATTTATCGCTTTAATCATTGTTTTACTTTCCCTTTCCGCTTGTGGCGGAGGGCCGGTAAGCCTGGAAGGCAACCCGCCGAAGAAGCCTCGTATCCCCAGTTCAAAATCTCTTCAGGCCAATGCCCTTTCTACGGCTCATTATACCGAAAAAGATACTCTTAATATGGATCGGCTTGTCGGCACGATCAATCAGAACATCAGGCAGCCGGTTATTACCGCCGACGAGATCGAACGAGGATGGTATTACGGGGAAAAAGAAGAAAAGAAAGTCGGCACACCGAGCTCATGGTCCTGGATTGATGAAGGGTTTAAGTCTCGCTGGACTAACTCCAGTTCGGCTAAAGAGATGGATTATTTCTCCGTTGATGATTTATGCCGTTCAACCGGTGGTGTTTACGCGATTTCGTGTGTTGAACGTGAAACAGCGGATTGTGAATTTATTCTGGAGAGTTATTGCCGATGCCCTAGCCTCTCCAAGTGGGCTGATGATCAAGGCTGTATCCGCATAGATGAAGAGGGGGAGTGGGTTGCTATTGCCTCAGGTGACCTCATGAGAGGTTGGTATGAAGGTTTTTCTCACGAAAAGAAGCTCAATACACCGCTCAGTTGGGTATGGACAGCCGTTGGCAGAGGGGGGCGTTGGCAAAATCAAAGGCCGGCAGAATAACCTGAATTACAAAATGCGCATTTCGTTTATACTGTACTGATTCTACTCTCTTTAAGATTATTAAGACTTTTGTGACTTTTAGGACTTTTACGATTATTACGATGATGTATTTTATTCAATCGTAATAGTCCTAAAAGTCTTCATAATCCTAAAAATCCTAAAGAGTAATGCTTTGCGCCAAACAAAAAGTTAGCTTTGTAATTCACTTTGGAGTAGTCTTGAAAAACTTATAATAAAATGTTATAATATACTGATTACCTTTTAATGTTCGTCAGTATTTATAACTTTTCTTCAAGATTCGTCGGGCTCTTTCTTTCCGTTTCACTGCTTGCAGGCGCTCTTTTCGCCTATATTCCCACTACTTATGCTCAGGCTGACAATCAGTTTTCCAGCCCTTATGGCCTGATTGTCCATAATAAAAATCAGGATCAGCTGATATCCCGTGTCAAGACACTTGAAGTCCTTTTGAAATATTTTTCCAACGCAAATCCTACAAGAAAATCAGTTCCAATGGCTTTTACAGATGTCTCTGAAGATCAGATCAAAACGTATGTTCAGAAGGGTTGTGACCTCGATTTGTTCAATTGCTCCCGGAATAATTTTTATCCTCATCGTCCGATCAATCAGCATGATTTTTTAGAATGGTTTTTTAAACTGAAATATAACAGGAAACCCAATTTCCTGCAGGATGCTTATCCAAAAATCAAAACCGAAACGTTGCGCCGGCTGCGGGAAGCCCGCCGTTTGAATCTTCTGGTCGGTGATCAGATCACCTATCAGTCATTTCAGCAATTTTTATATCGTAATCAGGTAGTGGAATCTAATCTAAATCAACCCTTTTCATACACTCTGACCCTGAATTTTGAAGATATTAACCTGGCCAATTACCACAATCTGAAAGAGATCGATTTTATTCAGGGGAATTTAAAACGAATTATTTCGCATCTGGAAGAGAAGAAAAATACCTCGAAAGAAATCCGTTATCTGAGGGATTTGAAAAAGCAGGTTCAGGCATTTGATGATCTAAAAGAAGCGCTGGCAGCCAGCCCTTATGTTTTACAGGAACATCCCGAACTTGACCCCGAAGTCATTCGTTTGGTTCGCGAATACGGTCTTCAGGAAGTTTTATATAGCTATTCATATAATTACAGTCAAAATGCGCTTTATCGTCAGCACAACCTGCTTACGGGCGTTAAAAAAATGCATGGCCGCATATTCGAGCCAGGCGGAGTGATTGATTTCTGGAATATCCTTTCCGAGAGGGGACTGTCGGAGTTTCAGTATGGCTGGGTGATCGCCGGTGGCACAGAAGAGTGGCAGTTCGGGGGCGGCATTTGCGGTTCATCGAGCTTGGTATTCCTTCCTTCCTGGAAGGCTGGCCTGGAGATTCTGGAGCGTTCCAATCACAGCAAATATTTCAGTTATCTTTATCCTATAGCAGACATAGGTCTCGATGCTACGGTTTATCGCCCACGCCCCAATCTGAAGATCCGCAATAACACCTTTGATCCCATTGTGTTTAATGTGGTAGATGACAAAGAAAATAAAACAGTTACCGTTCAGGTGATCGGTAATTCCCCCTATAAAGAAGTCCGTATTGAAGGCCCCATTTTTATTAGCCGAAGCCATATTAAATGGATTCGACACCTCGAGGATTTCAATGGTAATATAACAAGCGAAGCGCTGGAAAGCCGCTACAGTGTTATCTACTAAGAGCTTATCATGAAGAAGCTATTGATTGCTTGTCTTGCCATTGTTTTTTTGACTGCCTGCGGTCCGAAAGTAAAAGTCGAATTTGAACCCCCTGCGAGTGGTCCGGATCCGGATCGTTTTCAGCCTTCTTACGGGCCGAATGATCCCGTCCCTGTTGCCCAACCCACTTCTTAATATGCCCCTTCTCCGTTTAAATAAATATTTGGCGCAACAAGGCGTGGCTTCCCGCCGTGAAGCTGACCGTCTTATTGCGGATGGTTTGATTTCGGTGAACGGAGCAGTGGTCAAAGAGATGGGCGTGAAAATCGATCCGGAGAAAGATAAAGTCACGGTTAATAAAAAAGTGGTGGAACGCCAGGAAAAACTAATTTATATCGCGCTCAATAAGCCAGCTGGTTATGTGACCTCTGTTGCGCACACACGGTTTGAAAGGGATATCGTTATGGATCTGATCCCGCTGAAAGAGCGTATTTTTCCGGTCGGACGATTGGATAAAAACACGACAGGCCTTCTTATTCTTACTAATGACGGGACTTTAACGTTTAAACTCACCCACCCTTCTTCAGAATGTGAAAAGGAATATGAGGTCACGGTCGACGGTTTGATCCGACCAGGTCAGATGGATAAACTGAGAGCTGGTGTGAAGTTATGGGGTGAAAAAACAAAAGAAACTCAGGTTAAAAAAATCAGCTCCAATCGCATGAGGATTGTCCTGAAGGAAGGGAAAAACCGCCAGATCCGCCGGATTTGCGAGAAGGTTGGCCTGCCGGTTGTCGCACTAAAAAGAATACGGATCAAAGGTTTAAGATTGGGTGATTTGCCAGAAGGTGAGTATAGAAATCTTACTAAGGCAGAAATCGAATCATTAAAAAATGTATCATAAACAATACCTTCTTCGCAGGCTGACAGGCAGTTTGGGTAAAATCCTAAATGTTGCCATCGAAAAAATGACCCCTTTTCAAGTTTTTGAAAACTATCTTGAAAGAGAAGGGCTTAAAATTAATGAACGGAAATTCGATAAGATTAATAAATTTGTTGAGTTATTGATGAAAAAAAACAAAGTACTTAACTTAACACGCATTGTGTCGGAAGAAGAGGTGTGGGTTAAACATATTTTTGATTCATTAATTCCTATAAGGTTTTTAAAATTAGAAAAAGGAATGTGCATTATGGATCTAGGTACAGGAGGTGGGATTCCAGGTATCCCCATGGCCATTCTTTATCCCTCTATTAATTTTGTATTAGTGGATTCTGTGCAAAAGAAAGTGGATGCTGTGAAGGAGTTTGCTGATGAGCTTGGACTTAGAAATGTGAAGGTGATCAATGCTCGCGCGGAGGAACTGGGAAGCAATCCTGTTCATCGTGACCAGTATGATATTGTTTTGGCACGCGCCCTTGCCCCTCTGCCTATATTAATCGAATACGGTGTGCCTCTTATTCATCTTTACGGATATGTTGTTGCATATAAGGGGCCGGATTATATTGAAGAGCTTGCAAGGTCCGTAAATGCTATTGTTAAACTTAAGGCCGAGCAACCAAGAGTCTTTCATTATAAATTACCAAGCGGCATGGGCGAACGAACGATTATTTGTATAACAAAGAAGCATGTTACGCCCGACACTTATCCGCGTCGTACGGGGGTGCCAAAGAAAAGCCCTTTATAGAATTACAAGAAATACTGTATTACTTGATTTACAATAATTACTATATATAAGTCTTAAGTCCTAAGTCGTAAGCCAGCTATCAGCTTAGAACTTAAGACTTATAACTTAGAACTTGTAAAAATATGTCAAAAGTTTATCAGCCTCAGGACAAGTTTTTTAAAAAGGCCAAAGAGCAGGGCTATCGGGCTCGCAGTGCCTTTAAGCTTCAGGCTATTCAGGATCGCTTTCATTTAATCAGTCCGGGTGACCACGTCCTTGATTTGGGGGCGGCGCCGGGGAGTTTTTTACAATTGGTTGAAAAGCTTGTCGGCTCTAAGGGGCTGGCTGTCGGAATCGACTTAAAACCTATCGAAGATTTAAAAAAACCGAACATCAAAACCATCGTTGGCGATATTCTGGATGATGCTATTTATCAGCAGCTCGGCATTGATCAATTTGATGTGATTACTTCCGATCTTGCCCCTTCAACATCTGGTGTTAAGAGCGTGGATGCAGGGCGGTCTTTTCAGCTTAATGAACAAGTCCTGAATGTGGCCGAGAAGTATCTGAAACTCGGTGGGCACGTGGTGATGAAGGCCTTTCCGGGTGCTGAGCACCAACAGCTGCTTAAAAAAGCAAAAGGTATGTTTAAAAACATCAAAACTTTTAAGCCTGAGGCGGTTCGTAAGTCCAGCAGAGAAGAATATGTAATCGGAATAGAAAGAATTGCTTAAGAATTGCTTAAGAATCGCTTAAAGAATAGCTCAAGGATTGCTTAAGAATAGCTTGAGAATTTTGTTAATATACGTTAGCATGGCGTACTATTTTGTATTTAAGTGAATATGAGTCAAACATTTAAAAATCTGAGAGTTTATCAGATTGCAATTGATCTTAGTGCCGAGATTTATAAATTGGCTTTGAAATTACCTGCATCTGAAAAATATAGAATTGCGGATCAAATAATCAGAAGCTCCCGTTCTGTGCCTGCCAATATTGCGGAGGGTTATTCTAGGAAAAAATATAAAGCTGATTTTTTAAGATACCTTACTATTGCTCATGGCTCCTCAGAGGAAACCAAAGTCCATTTGGAGGTATTAAACAATTCTAGACTAATATCATTTGAGATTTATTCGGATTTATTAAGAAGGTATAAAAATTTGTCAGTTCGGATAATCAATTATAAGAAAAAGATTCAAGAAGATATGAACTGATCAATTTTGAGCAATTCTTAGACAATTCTTAAGCAATTCTTCCTACAAAGCTGTTTTAATAAAATCCCGGAAGAGGGGATGAGGTCTATTTGGTCGTGATTTGAACTCAGGATGGAATTGTGAGCCAACCATAAAAGGATGGCTTTTTACTTCAACGATTTCCATTAGCTCGCGATCTGGTGATACCCCTGAAAAGATCAGGCCTTTTTTCTCGAGCTGTGCTTTAAATTTATTATTAAACTCATACCGATGACGATGCCGTTCATCAATACGCTCTATCCCATAAGCTTTATAAGCCTTTGTTCCCTTTTTCAGTTTACAAGGCCAGGAGCCAAGTCTTAGTGTTCCGCCTTTAGCCCGTTTTTCGTTTTGGCCCGGCAGGAAGTGGACGACTTTGTTTTTCGCTTTTGGAGAAAACTCTTCGGAGGTCGCGTTTTTTATTTCCGCGACGTTTTGAGCGAATTCAATGGTCATGATCTGTGCCCCTAAACACAATCCAAGATAGGGTACTTTTTCTTCACGGCAGTATTGCGCAACGAGGATTTTTCCGGTGGTTCCCCGATGGCCAAAACCACCAGGTACCACAACGCCATCTACTTTATGCAGTTTTTTCCATTCCAGCCGGTCTTTGGCTTCGATTTTTTCCGCATCAATCCACACGATTTTGGCTTTACGCTTGTGAAAAAAGCTTGCGGATTTAATAGCTTCGATCACCGAAATGTATGCGTCATCTAAGTCGTTGTATTTACCGGCCAGTCCGATCAGGATTTCATCATGTTTTGTCATGATGTTTTTTACCATCTTTTCCCACTCAGCCATCTTTGGTTTCTTGTATTTAAGATTCAGTTTTTTGCAAATCGTTTTAACAATATCGTATTTTTCGTAGATGAGCGGGACTTCATAAATCGATTGAACGGTTGGAGAGGGAATAACAGCCTCTTTTTCCACATCACAGAATTTTGAAATTTTCAATAAGTGGCTATTTTCAATCTTTTCGTCGGCTCGTGGCATGATGATATCCGGATGAATACCCATGCTTTGTAATGTCCGGACTGATAACTGAGTCGGTTTCGTTTTCAGTTCATTAGAAGCCTTAAGAAATGGCAGCAGCGTTAAATGGATAAAAAGTGTGTTTTCCCGCCCTTCTTCGTTCCGCATTTGGCGAAGCGCTTCGATGAACGGCTGACCTTCAATATCTCCCACAGTCCCTCCGATTTCGCAAAGTATAATGTCAGCTTTGGATTTGCGTGCCGCCTCCCGAATCCTTCTTTTTATTTCATCGGTGATATGAGGAATGATCTGAATGGTTTTCCCTAAATAGTCCCCCTTTCTCTCACAATCTAAAACCGATTGATAAACTTGTCCTGTGGAAAAACTACTAAATTTACTAAGAGAAATATCAATGAACCGTTCGTAATGTCCAAGGTCCAAATCCGTTTCTGCTCCGTCGTTCGTTACAAATACTTCCCCATGCTGGAATGGGCTCATCGTGCCGGGATCTACATTTAAATAAGGATCGAGTTTTTGCGTAAACACAGAATAGCCGGAGGCTTTCATCAGATTTCCGATAGAGGCTGAGGCGATTCCTTTGCCGAGCGAAGAGCAGACCCCCCCAGTGACGAATATGTATTTGGGCATAATTAGAATTTTTATAATTTAAAAATTAATACTTTAAGCCGGTGGCTTCCCTCACCATCAGCATAGTCTGATGAGAGAGGATACGTACTTTTTCTGCCCCTTTCGCCAGAATAGTCTCCACTTTTTTTGGGTGGTTTTTGAGTTCCTGATGTTTTTCCCGGTAAGGGGCAAACGTTTTTTGGATTTTTTCCAGCAGTATTTTTTTGGCGTCACCATAACCCAATCCTCCTTTTTTAAACTGGTCTGCCATTACTTTTGTTTCGGCGGGGTCGGCCATCAGTTTGTATAATTCATAAATCGTATTTCCTTCAGGCTCTTTTGGCTCATCGATTCCTTTTGAATCGGTTACAATGCCCATAACCGCTTTTTTGATGACAGCGTCTTCTGCGAAAATAGGAATGGTATTTCCGTAGGATTTTGACATTTTCTGTCCGTCCGTACCAGGAATGACCGCTATATCATCCGGGATTTCATGTTCAGGCACCTTAAGGGTTTCTCCAAATACTTTATTAAATTTGACTGCCATGTCCCGCGCCATTTCCAAATGCTGTTTTTGGTCTTTGCCTACTGGCACTACGTCCGCCTGATTGATCAGAATGTCAGCCGCCATCAGGCTTGGGTAATTAAAAAGACCCAGGCTGGGCTGAACACCTTTCGCGATTTTGTCTTTATAGCTGTGAGCCCGTTCCATCAGTCCCATTGGCGTGAGACAAGATAATATCCAGGCCAGTTCCGTGGTTTCCGGTACATCCGACTGTACCCAAAAGTAACAACGGTCCGGATCCACGCCTAACGCCAGCAGATCCGTGGCCACGTCCAATGTCAGTTTCTTCAGTTCTTTCGCGTCCGATAACGTCGTTAAGGAATGCAGATTAGCCACGAACAAAAAGAGGTCGCTGGATTCCTGGTATTCAATCATACGCTTGATCATTCCGAAGTAATTTCCAATGTGAAGATTACCGGATGGCTGGATTCCAGAAAGTACTCTTTTTTTCATAGTTTCGCATTAAGTACAAATTATCAGAGTTTCCCTTCTGGGGTCAATAGTAAAGGATAGCCCTTGTAAACTTCACCTCTTATCGTTATATTTAATTTGCAATTTAATCCATTTTCCGTAGTAATTTATTTTACGCCTTCGTAGGTCGCGGAGAATTGACAAGCCATCAGGTTTACTACGAAGGATGAACAAAAATAAAATTATGGCATCAGAACTTTCAGTAATCATTGCCGATGGTCCTAACCCTGCTGTTAAAGTGGTCACGCTGGTCGGGGAAATGGATGAATCAAATATAGAATCCGTAAGAGGTCAGTTGGATACTCTTTTGGCTGATTTGAGTGTTGTCCATTTGGTTTTTGATTTAGCCCAACTTGAATTTATCAATAGTAAAGGAATCGGTTATCTGGTCTCCGTGCACACCCATCTTTCAAAAGATAAGCGCGTGCTAATTTTGGCGGATGCCCAGGAGGCGGTGATGGATGTGATCAGTTTGGTAGGGTTAACGACCATTATCAAATACTTTCAGACATTGGATGAGGCTCTCCAGAATTTGTAATTTTTAATTTGAAATTTTTAATTACTAGATCTTTCAATAAAAATTAAAAACTAAAAATTAAAAAATAAGTAAATGGAATCTTTATTTTTCGAATTAGGTCTTGTCATCATTTCTGCCGCGCTGGTCGGCGTGATAAGTTATTACTTAAAACAACCGCTTATTCTGGCTTATATCGCGGCGGGTATCCTGATCGGACCTTTCGGGTTAGGCCTTGTTCATAACATCGAAGTCATCTATGCGATCGCGCAGGTGGGTATTATGCTGATGCTTTTTCTGGTTGGCTTAGAGATGAATCCCAATCGCCTAAAAGATCTGGGTTTAGTGGCTTTTGCGGCGGGCATTGGCCAGGTGCTTTTTACAGGTGTAATAGGTTATATTTTAGCTATCCTTTTTGGATTTCCTCTTGTACAGGCTGTTTATTTAACAATAGCCCTAACATTCAGCAGTACAGTTATCGCCGTGAAGATCATTTATGACAAACAGGACAATAACGCTCTTTATGGCCAATTGGCTATTGGTATTTTATTGATACAGGATATTATCGCTATCTTGGCTCTTTTGGCCCTTACCGGGTTTACTGTTGGTTCGTTCAGCTTTGATTTTGCTCATTTTGGTGAGATTCTTCTCAAAGGCATCCTGTTATCCTCTGTTGTTATCCTCATTGCCAGAAAACTGCTCGGCTATCTTTACAATAAGATTGCTACATCCCATGAGCTCCTGATTCTTTTTAGTCTCAGCTGGTGTTTTTTAGTGGCCCTTCTCTCAGAAATGATCGGTTTTAATATCGAGATCGGCGCGTTTATTGCCGGTGTGAGTTTGGCGAGCCTACCTTACACTTTCGAGATCAACGCCAAGGCTAAGATTATTCGCGATTTTTTTATCACCATCTTTTTTGTCGGCTTGGGTGCTGGTCTGGTTTTTAGCTCAATCGGCCCACTGGTCTTTAAGTTTATTGCTCTTTCTCTCTTTGTTTTAATAGGAAACCCCATTATCGTGATGCTTATTATGGGGTTGATGGGTTACGATAAACGCACCTCCTTCTTTACAGGCCTTTCCATCGCGAATATCAGTGAATTCTCATTAATCGTTATTGCTATGGGGCTCAAGCTGGGCCATGTGGATCAGGAAGTGGTGGCTATGGTCACCCTTATTGCCCTTCTTACCATGACTGTCTCTTCTTATTTCATGACGTACAACAATTGGCTTTATACCAAGCTCCGCAAGTTCCTGACGGTTTTTGAATTTAAGAAAGGCAAAGCGCGACTGGGCAACATAAAGGCTGGTCTTAGCAATCATATCATCCTGCTTGGCTGTGGCCAGATGGGCCAGCAGATCCTGGATCAGATCAAACATTTTAAAGAAGATTATGTGGTAGTGGATCATGACAACACGGTCATCAAAACACTTATTAAAAAAGGTGTGAGCTGTATTTTCGGCGACATTGAAGACACGGAGCTTCTGAATGAATTGGGTCTGGAAAACTGTGAGATCATCATCAGCACACTAACCGGCACGGAAGATAACCTGTTTTTAATTAAACATATTGAACAAATCCCTCAAGCCCAGCGCCCGATTGTCATCGTGACTTCGGATACAGGACGTGAAGGGCTGGAACTGTTTAACCGCGGGGCGGATTACGTCATCTTAAAACCCTATCTGGGCGCGGAACATATTCATCAGATCAACCGTGAACTGTATCAGCTTGAGGACGAAAGTCCTTTAGAAATGGTCGAGGAAATCGTCCCTGAAAAGAAGTTTAAAAGCGATAACGATTACGCTAAAGTCCTCCATAACCTAAACAAACTTCGGCTGGCAGAGATTAAGCAGAAGATTGAGAAACGACATATTAAATTGAAGCCGAAGAAAGTGTGATTTTTTATTCTGCTATACAGTACTTTAACTAGGCAAGTAATATGAAATATAATATTCCACAAATAGGGGTAATTGAGATCAATACCATTGTTCTCGATCTTAACGGAACATTGGCTGTTCGAGGAAAAATTGTTGATGGAGTTAAAGAGCGATTAATTACTTTAAAAAAACTTGGTATTAAGTTAATACTTTTTACAGGCGATCAACGGGGAAATGCTTCGGACTTATGCAATGAACTTGATATAGATTTTAAAAAGGCTGTATCTCAAAAAGAAAAAGAACAATTTTTCCTTGAGCTCGACACAGAACATTCTGCCGCTATTGGTAATTCTCGTATTGATAATGGTAAATTTCGACACGCAAAATTATCTATTGCCACTTTGCAAGCTGAGGGTATTCATACTGGTATTATTGGGCATGTCGATATAATTGTTCCCACTATCAGTGATGCCTTGGATTTATTTATTGATTCTGATTCCTTAAAGGCAACGATGAGAATATAAAAAACATTTTTTCAACTTCCGCTCTTTTCAGCTATTTTAAATGAGACAAAAGTAAAGGGATAACCTGTTTACGCAATAACATGCCCTCTTTTTTCCCTATATTTTTTTTAAATTTAATTTTAAATATTTTACTGAGTAATAACTGAGAGTCACTATCATCAGTAATAAATAAATTAAAATTTTGCTCAAGGTCAATGGCCGTCAAAAAAATAAATTCAAGACTATGTTTTTCCTTTAAGTCATTAAGCACTGCTAATATTTGATCTAAATAATTTTGAACTAAAGTATTCAATTGAATAACTTCAAGTTGCACAATTCCAATTCGCCTTGAATTAAATAAAAATTCTTTGTAATCACTGTGTAAAACTTTTTCAAGATGTTCTTTAGTTGCTTCGGTTTTAGCAATAAACATATCGTGGATTAAATCGTTTGGAATTAAAGCTTGTTTTTGAAGCCAATCAATTGCCTTTCTGTCCCTTTGTGTGCTTATCGTAGCTTTAAGATTAAGTGTATTGGAATAGATTGCACTATAAAGAAGAATGGCAGATTTTTCGTCGATTTGAATATTTGCCTTCTGATACCGTTCTATAATCTGTGTGGCAGAAGCTCCTACTTTTTCAATTTGTATCTTTGCATTGGGGAAAAGTTCATCTGTAATGTGAACTTTACGATGGTCGATAACTTCTATTACATCTTTAGTTCGTACAATGTTAGGCATACCTGATATATCACTTGTATCTACCAAAATAAATGACTCAAAAAACCCATGTGGAGAATAATTAATATTATCAATATGAAAGCGATCAATAATATATTGAGCTTCAACATGAGGTATCCCAAAAATACTCCCCGTTACATTCTGACCTTGTTTTGCAAGCAGACGGCTGTAGGCATACACGCATGCAAAGCCATCAAGGTCAGGATTAATCTTAGATGTAATAAGTATATTGGACATATATAAATTGAGTATAAGCCAATAAGGCAATAAAGTTGTTACAGATATTACTTATCCGAATTTTTTGCCAAAATATACCGTAGCAAAACAGCAGCAGTACGATCTTCCTGAACAGCGCCTTTTAAACAAAGTGTCTTAACTTCTTCAGCAGTAAACCATTCCGGATGTGTATGCTCACCTTCGTCAGTTACAATGCTAGTTGGACGTACAGCAATATTTGCTTCTGAAACTTGGGCCAAATAATAATGAAGATCCCAAATAACAGTAGCTCCGCACACCGAATGATGCAAGGTGCTAAAGGCCTCAGGGACAATATCTAAGGAGGTCTCTTCTTCTAATTCCTTTCTAGCAGCTGCAGCTGCTTTTTGATTCATATCAAAATTTGGTTCATCTTTCGCATTAAGATACTCATTGAGGGAGTCAAATACTTTCCCGCCAGGTAATCTATAATCCCAATTTCCAGTTTCCGATCGCCACTCTTTTGTAAGTAAAATTTGATTACCATCTGTAGCAAGAATACGGACCCTGGGAGAACGTTCTGCAAATTCAAAGTTTTTCTCTACTCCATTAAAAAATTTAACTCGTTGCGTAGCAACTCGAATCAATCTACCACGATGCTGCTCTTGTGGTAGTTCCAAAACTTCAATAAAGGCCTTCCGAGTTTGAGCAAGAAATTCTATCAACTCAACTATTTCAGTAGTAGCACTGTTTTCTAATCCCCCATGATTATCAACAATAGCGTGCACGTGGGGCAGTATATTATCTGAAGAGTCTTGAAGTCGATATGGCTGCCTCCTCAGGTTTATCTTTGAATAAGTCTGGCGACCTCTGTCTTAAGCGACTTTCCCTAATGTCGTCAGGAGCATATATTCCAAGCATCAATGTATTTCGCAATGCCCCTTTGGGCTTTATGCTATCTGGATTATTATATAAAGCATTATTACCCGAATAAACAACAAGTTTGTCAGTAGCAGTCTGATGAAATCCATATCTCTCTCTACGATCTCCTTCCATTCTGCGGACCCAATGCAATCCTATGTTTCCTGTATCTATTTTCGTTTGAAATTCATCGTTATTAAGGTGTGTGTTTTCTGCAGTGTTATTTTGACCTCGTTTTGGCCTTGTAATATACCTCATGGGTACATCAACTAATCTCCTAAGCTTAACATCCTGACGAATAGCATCAACAATTGTACTTTTACCTGAACAGGTTGAGCCAACAACAGTTACGCTATCAATTTTTTCCAAATCATCCAATCGTTGTTCATCTTGAATACGAATCGAATCTAGGCTGTTAATAAAACTTTTAAGTGAATCTATCATAAATAAAATCGACTAAATAAATCTTGAAGTTCAATTAAATGTGAATTTTACGAACTATCAATATCAAAAAAATAGTAAAATATAGTATGTGAAAATAAAATAGTAAAATTCATTGTCTAACCCTGTTTATACGTAGTGTTCAGCTAAAACCCCTTCTTCCACTTATCTCGATATTCCTCCCGCCGGTCGCGGTTGTGGAATTTGAGCATGTCATCGCTCACCACTACGCTGGCTTCCGGGCCGAGTTGACTGGCTTTTTTGAGTGTCCGTTTTTTAAAGGTCTTTTTTAAGAATCCTTCGATCAGATCACCGAACTTTCCTTTAAACACCCATTCCCAGAACCGTTTAGAACCGCTGTTTGTATGAAAAGAAAACTTTTTTTCATTAATGTCCGGAAAGGTCAGACCATATTGTTTCAAGAGCCAGTTTTTGTTCATATCCATAAATTGTTCATATGTTTTTTTACCGTAAATCGGCATCAAAAGCCGTGTCCAGTAGGCCATGTACGGGTCTTCGGGCTTTAGAAGTAGAGGCTCCATATCCATTTTTTCCGGTGTGACAAAGAAGCTCAGGCAAAAGCGCCCCGCGATCTTATCACTATGACGGCGGACGCCGTGAAATTGGAGGATGAGGGTGATAAAGAGACGTGCCAGCCACATCCGGCCTTTCTCAATCACAATAAACAGATCGATGTCCGACAGTTCTGTTGGATTGTCGTACGCCAGATTGTTGCACACCGCCACCATACGTACAAAAGGCACCTTCACCATGTACTGGCCGTATTGGCGCGTCCGTCCCCAGAGTTTTTCGGCAATAAATTTTCTGGTTTTCCGTACATCCACTAATTTCCCCTGATCTTTCAGCACATAATAATCATGGATTTTTTCTATTTCCTCCATTTCTTCCAATGTGCCTTTTATTTCTTTAATATGAACGGCTTTGTCGTATTTATATAGGTATTCCTTAATCTCCTCCGCTGTGAGCGGGAAGTTAAAAAGGTCAAAAAATGCGATGGTCTGGAGAATGGATTTTTGTAAATGCATGGATTATATTTTACCATATATTCCGATGGAGGACCCAATCGAAGGTCCAATTGACAGAATGCCAGATTAACAATCAATTGGGTCCTCAACGGGCCCTCAATCGGTTATAATGAGCTTATGAAGAATTTTAAAAAAATCCTCACCAAGATTCCGAACAAGCCAGGGGTTTATCAATTTTTGAATGATGAAAAGGAGCCCCTTTATATAGGTAAGGCCAAAAATCTGCGCAAACGCGTACAAACTTATTTCCGACAATCCGCCAAACACAGCCCCCGTACTGCCAAGATGCTGGAGTATGTAGAGGACATTAAATGGATTGAGACGAATAGCGAGGTGGAGGCTCTGATTTTGGAGGATAATCTGGTTAAAGAACTTCAGCCTAAATACAACGTTTTACTTCGGGATGATAAGAATTTTCAGTACATCAAAGTGACGGTTGAGCAGGATTATCCGGAAATATACACTGTTCGCCGGATCACAAAAGACCACGCCAAAGGTCGGACAGGCGGTGCTAAATATTTCGGTCCTAAAACGTCCGGTTCGGATGTGAAGCGATTGGTCGATACCGTGAAACGTGTTTTCAGGCTGTGCAGTGTACGGAATATCAATCTTGATCCAAAGGGCAAGCCTTTAAAAGGCGCAAAAGTGGCGGTCAAAATCGGCACCACATCAGCCAAACGTCCGTGTCTGGATTACCATATCAAGCGCTGTGTCGGTCCGTGCGCGGGCATGGTCACGCCCGAAGAATATCGTGTGCTCATCAACCAGGCGATCGAGTTTTTAGGAGGGGATTATAAGCCGGCGATCGAATCACTGAAAAAACAGATGCGGGAATTCGCCACCGCTAAAAAGTTTGAACGTGCCGCTAAACTCCGCGATCAGATCATGGCTATTGAACGGAGCGCGGAAAAACAATTGATCACCAGTACCGATGTGATGGATCGTGATGTTATCGCGTCTGTGCAGGATCTCGGCCGGAACTTTTTTAACCTTTTTCAGATTCGCAACGGTCGGCTGATCGGTCAGGAGAATTTTATTGTGGAAGGGGGTGAGGGACCCGCGGAAGTCATGGAAACCTTTTTACGGGATTATTACGCGATGGCCGCGGATATTCCGAAAGAGATCCTGATCTCTATTGAGGTCGGTGAACATAAACTGCTTCAGGATTACATCCGCCAATTTACCCGTTCGACTTCGCTCAGGGCAGGCAAAGCTGTTCAGCTCATTCATCCGCAGGTTGGCAAAAAAGACGACCTCATCCTGCTTTCTGAAAAGAACGCCCGTAGTTTCGCGGAACAGAACCGGGCCCGTTGGATGATGGATAAAAGAGAAGAAAAGGCTTTAGAAGAACTGAAAGAGGTCCTTAAGCTTGAGGCTGAGCCTAAGCGGATCGAATGCTACGATATTTCCCATCTTTCCGGCACGGAAACGGTCGGTTCGATGGTCGTGTTTAAAAAAGGCGAACCGGCAACGGCGGATTACCGCCAGTTCCGTTTAAAAACCACTCAGGGCAGCTTAGATGATTACAAATCCATGGTCGAAGTTCTGCGCCGCCGCCTGAATTATCTGCCAGCGGTTTTACCGGAAAGTTATAAATTAGAGAAGGCTAAAAAGAAAGATGAAGCCTTTCTCCGAAAAGTCTGGGATCGCATGGAACGATTTGATGTTAAGCAGTTTTATGTGATTCGGAAGAAGGAAAAAATTGTTGCAATAGGCCGTATTGATCCACTCGATGAAAAAGTTCACCGCATTGCCGGTTTGTGGGTCGATAAAAAGGAGCAGGGGAAAAAGCTTGGTCATTTTATCATTAAAAAACTCATCGAAACCAGTAAACAAAAACGTTTATATTTATTTTGTCATCAGGAACTGGAAACGTATTACCTTAAGCTCGGTTTTGACACTTTGCATCAGCCGCCAAAAGAACTGAGTGATCACGCTAAAAAGTATTTAAATGAGGTGAAAAAACCGCTTTATATGGCCTATCAGAAAAAGAAGAAGGACCTGTCATTCGAAACCCGCCCCAATCTTATTGTCATCGATGGCGGGAAGGGGCAATTGCACGCGGCGCATGATGTTTTATTCGAAAAGGGATTGAGTGTTCCTATCATCGCACTGGCCAAACGAATCGAAGAAGTCTTTATTCCCGGAAAATCCGAACCGATTAATCTCAAATCTGATAGTGAAGGCTCTTACCTTCTTCAGCGCATACGCGATGAGGCGCATCGGTTTGCCATTGAATACAATCGGTCTTCGCGTGATAAAAAAATGACACAGTCCGCGCTCGACAAAATCCCCGGAGTCGGCCCAAAACTCCGAAAACGTTTACTCACTTATTTTGGCTCTGTTCAGAAAATCCGTGAAGCGCCTCAGGTGACTTTGGAACAGATCGCGGGTGAAAATATTGCCAAGAGAATCAAAGAGAACCTATAATAACTCTCTGCTATTTTTTAACGACAAAATAATGAGAAAAGTATTAATCATTTTTACAATTATACTGTCCGTTTTTTATTTAAATGGATGTGGTATGTCAGTTGAGGATCAGATTGGGGATCAAATTGAGGGCCAAATTGAAGATTCAGCTGAAGAGGTTGTGGAATTGGAACTGTCGCAACTTATAAATAATCCGGTTTATAACAAAGATCTAAAGCTAAAAGGAACGGTCGGTTTGCTGGGCGAATTGTTTTGTCCTTGTTTTCGGCTGGGCGGAGGTGAGGATTTTGTTGAGGTCTGGTATGACCTGATGGCGGTGGATAGCGGTGAGCCGTGGCCAAAAGTTGATATTGAAGGGTTCGAAAACGGCGATGAAGTCATTGTTACCGGCCAATTGCGTGAGAACACAGGCTCTCTTCCTAGTAAAACCTTTTGGTTGAAATCAATTGAACCATCCTCTGCTGAAGCTGCGGAGGTTTCAGCGGAGGAAGAGAAAGAGCCTGTGATCATGACTGATGAGGAGTCAGCCATGATGATGGAGAAAATTGAAGAAGACTCTACCGCTAAAGAAAATGATGACAACATGGTTCAGAAGATGATGGTCATGATCTATGATTACTATGGCGATTTGGTGGATGTGGTTAAGGGGAAGACGATTTTGGGCCTTTCTTTTGCCGGCATCGAAAGTTCAGGAAGGGCGGAAGCGGTTTTTGAAAACGGAACTTACTACTTGCGGGCGATTCTTTACTACTTACCCATTCCAAAAGACGACTCCTTTTACGAGGGCTGGATTGTGCGAAAAAGCCCATTCAGTGTCATCAGTACCGGCAAAGCTCAGTTAATCGATGATCGTTACGTGAATATTTATCGCTCCGCACAGGATTTAACCGATCATGATTTTTATGTGCTTACCTTGGAGCCAAACGACGGTGATCCTGCACCGGCTGCTCATGTACTGGAAGGGCTGATGGAAAAAGTTGATTAGTTCCCGTTTCTTTTTGCAGGCTTTACCTTTCCCTTTTTTAAAACACCCGTTCTACTTTTATTTCTTTTCCATAGCCCACGTCAGTCGTAAGGGTCAGATGCCATTCATTGTCTTTCAGGCTGTCTCCATTCATACGGAAGAAGAAAGGCCGGTTCAGAGTCTCGATTTTAAAGGGACTGGTTACATTGATCGGGCCGGCCACATCATCATATTCGCTCGCAACGTCACATTCATCTCCTGCATCATGTTCGTAGACCACACCGTTTATCACCAGATCTCCTTCCAGGCTATTGGTACAACGGTTCCATTCCACAAATATTTCTCCGCTGAATTGGTATTCGGCCGCCCCTTCCACTCCCACATCGGCCACTCCTTCAATACTTTGCACGTTTCGGGTGAGGATGGTCCGCACATTGTCATAAGTCGTATTTTTTTCGCCGGGGTACTTTTGAAAATAATCCGCCAGGCTTTCCAGGTACATACGGGTGTTTAAAATGTCGACCGTTTTTCGCTGTTCTTCAATATTTTTACGCTGACTGAAAGCGAAAAAGAAAAAAACCGATGTTAAAAGAAAACCCAGCATCACGCACCAGATCAGAATACTTCCTTTGATGTCAGCAGCTTTTTTCATCAGGGTAAAACGGCGTTAATCTTATAGGTCTGGGTGTTGAAATCATCAATGACCGCTTCCAGAGCCATTTCTAAAATCTTTCCCCCGTTCATCTGGGCGAAGGTCAATGTTTTTACGGTAAATTCACTGACATAATCAAATATATTAAAGCCACTTACATCAATAGGGTTCAGATCCACCTCCGTACCATTATTAAATTGTACGATTTCTTTACCGCCGGTATTGGCGAAATAGCCATTGCTTACACCTGTTGGAAAAATAATTTTAGAAACGGATTTTTTTTCTCCCAAGTCATTTATCACAAACCCTTTTTCTTCTCCCTCTACCCATTCATTTCCCGCGATGACTTCCATCTTGTCCTCCGCAGTACCCAGCTCTCCATCGCCTACACGGACGGTGGCATAGTCGGTTTCGGCTGGCACCATTTGATTTTTAACAGAATACGTGTCGATTTGGATGGTTTGAAAACTTCCTTCGTCAAACTGGGCGCCATTCAGTACAACATTCACTTGAGGAGGAGTCCCCAAATAAACGATATCTCCGTTCTGGATGTCGCCATTAGGGGCAGGATAGATTTCCGCGGGATAGGCCCAATCCTCTATGTCCTCAGCAGGATCGCAGTCAAATTTGGTGTGACTTGGGTCATTAATGAGTTGATAGGCAGTGTCATTTATGACTAAAAAGTCATCTTTTCTAATTCCGTTATCAAACAAACTATCGGTGGTGTAAAGCTTATTTGTTAAATCACATTCTTCATGGCTATGCGACAGCGTCGGGGGAACATAGTTTTCAATCCTGTATTCCGGGCCATTGTAATTAGCAGATGGCAGATTGCCGCTTCCGCCCGTAAAAACATTGGAAAGCACGATCTTGCTCCACGCGTACGATTTATTTAATTCAAAGTCGAGCGGCAAATCAGTCGGTGTTCCCATCAGTGGTTCCGGGTCACTCATTTTAAGTACCCGATTATTTCCGCTGTCGGCGATAAACAGGGCATGATTGCCGTTATCCGCGTATAAACCCGTTGGCAGGTTCAGCTTGCAAAACTGGGCGGTTTTGTTGCAGTCCGCGTCATTTCCGTCGCCCACAATCACAGGGGCCAGATGGGTGGAAAGATTGTATTTCCGTATTTGGTGATTAAAGGTTTCGGCAATAAAAAGATATCCTTTGAGCCCTTTTTCATAATAAGCCAAGCCAGTAGGATAATTTAAGCCGCCTGGGATAAGAACCTTTGTTTCTTCTCCCTCTATTTCATATTGAATTATTCGTCCGTTTTCAGAGTCTGAAATAAAAAGACGAGTGTCATTGTCACTAGTTATATCGGTTGGCGATAGAAGCGGAGGGTCAAAAATAAGCTCGGTACAGGGGCCGATCGACGGGCAGTGGAATACTTTGTTTTCTCCAGGAACCGCTACATAATAATCATCTCCCACTTTAGTAAAACCGGCGAAATTTTTAATTCCCAAATCTTTCTCTATGTCGTTAGGCTCAACCGTTTTTTTAATGGCCCCGTCCGCATTACCGAACAAATAACTGCCCGCTCCCGGGTCGATGATCTTAGTGAACAGCATCGTGTCTTTAAACACCAGGTGCAGGTCTTCATCCACTATGGCCGTGCCGATAAAACTGAATGGCAGTTGGTATTGAGTTCGTTTGTTTAAGCTTAAAATCGAGTCTCCATTGTTTTCCACCAGGTCATCCAGCGCGTTGAATTTATTCCGGATGATTTCGCTAATCGCAAATTGGCGGCCGATGTTTTTTTGTTGCGTTTCCGCCTGGAACAGGTTGTGGAAAGTGGAAGAAAAAAAGACGCTCAAACCAAGCATCAGGATGCTGGTGATTGCTACGGAAACGATTAACTCCACTAAGGTGAAACCTTTAGCCGATTTCTGATTTCTGATTTCTGACCTGCCTGCCGGTAGACAAGGTTTCTGATGCCCCGGTGCTGTATCGTTGTTTCGTTCTATCGTCGTGTCGTTATTGGTAAATAATGCGTTTGGCGGAGACTTCATGCTCTCCTGTGCCGTCGGTCCAGGCCACTTTCATTTCTGTTTTAAAGCCTTTATCTGTCAGTCCGGCGGGGTCAAGTGTGAAAGAGCGATAATAAAGTTCATCGATTTCTTCTGGCTCTTGTACTACGCCTTCTCCATCTACATCTACATGTATCACGCTGTAATCTCCGACTTTTTGGAGTTTGCAATTCCTGATCGCATTAGGATCGCCGGGGTCGTCGGCGGGACAGTTTGTGTTTAAAGTATTGTATCCTAATGCTTCCGCGATCTTCAGGCCCTGGTTTGCGTAAAAATGTGCCTGAATTTCATGGTTTTGGCGGTTCATCATGACCAGATTGGAGCTTTGCAGGTTCACGACTCCCAGAATGATGATGGTTAAAAAAGACATGGCGAAAACCAGTTCTATCAATGAAAATCCATCTCTCGAATGGTGGAGCGAATTGTGGAGCAAATTATGGGGCGAGTTGTGGCTCACGTTTTGTTTTTTAATTTAAGCTAATTTTAGCACGAAATGGGGAAAAATCGGAAATTTTGTTTTCAGAGGTAATGGGGATTGCTTTTTGCTCTGAAATTTGCTATAATATATAGATTAATTACTAGTTGGAGACCTCGCTTACGGCGGGAGACCTAATGGGAGGCCTAGTGGGTGTATAACCCCAATCAGGTCCCCAATCAGGTTCCCAATTAGGCCACCCATTGGAAAAAATGGCATTACTCGACACCCTACAACAAGAGAACCCCGTGCAGGTTATACCTGAAGGGTTCGATGAGGATAAAATTCCCGGTTTAGTGGATGAGATTTTTACTGAAGCCATTCAGAAGCGTGCCAGTGATATTCATTTTAAACCGCTCGAAGAAAAGCTGATGATCTATTTCCGGATCGACGGGCAGATGCTTCCCCATAAGGAGTTTGAAAAGCTGTATCATCACCCCATTGTGGCCCGCATCAAGATCATTTCCGGCCTTAAAATCGATGAACACCGACTTCCTCAGGATGGCAAAAGCAGTTTCACGCTTGAAGAGAAGGAAGTGGATTTGCGTGTGTCGGTCCTTCCTACGAATTTTGGCGAGAAAGTGGTCATCCGTCTGCTGGAAAAAAGTCCTACGCTGGTCAAATTGCAAGACTTGGGCATGCTCCCCAATGTGCTTTTAAAAGTCGAGGAAAAACTGAAATCCAGCTATGGAATGATTCTGGCGGTGGGGCCTACGGGCAGTGGTAAATCCACCTCACTTTTTTCTATGATTTCCACATTCGATGCGACCAAACACAACATCTGCACCCTGGAGGATCCGATTGAATACAAGATTCCCAATGTGACTCAGAGTCAGATCAACACCGAAATCGGTTTTGATTTCCCTGATGGGCTTCGCACTATCGTTCGTCAGGATCCCGACATCATCATGGTGGGTGAAATCCGTGACCAGAAGACCGCGTCGCTCGCTATTGAGTCGGCGCTGACCGGGCATTTGGTTTTTTCCACTCTGCATACCAATACAGCAGTGGGCACGATTCAGCGTTTACTGAATATGGACATCGATCGCTTTCTGATCTCTACCGCCGTAAAACTTATCATCTCTCAGCGTTTGGCACGCAAAGTGTGTAATTATTGCCGTGAGCAATACGCCGTTCCCAAAAAATATCACGATTTACTGCGTAAGGAAATCGACGTCAATCCTGAGGAAGCCTTCTTCTATAAGTCAAAAGGCTGTGATAAGTGTAATCAAACGGGCTATAAGGGGCGTATCGGTTTATTTGAAGTGATGGAAATGACTCCCGCGATTGAAGAGCTCATCGTGAAGGGCGCTTCCAATCCGGATATTGAAAAAAAGGCGGTTGAAGAGGGAACGATATTACTTCGGAAAGACGCTTTATTTAAAGCGGTTACCGGCGATATTACCATTGAAGAAGCGTTGCACATTATGTCTTAATTATGACTCTTAGGATTATTAAGACTTTGAAGAATATTAAGATAAAAAATGTCTACATATAAAGGAACATTCAGAAAATTAATAGCTTGGCAGGCCGCCAAGGTTTTAACTAAAGAAATTTATCGCATTACTAATAAATTTCCTTCAGACGAGAAATATGGTTTAAGCAGTCAGATGAAGCGTGCATCTATTTCAATAATGTCTAATATTGCTGAGGGCAATCAAAGAACTGGCAGAAAGGATACTTTAAATTTCTTTAATATTGCTTTTAGTTCTCTTACTGAAGTTGATTGTCAGTCTGAAATAGCTTTTGAGCTAGATTATATATCAAAAAAGGATTATGACATTTTAACTGAATTAATTAATAAGGCTGGCTATCTTATTTTTCGTTTAGTTGAATCAAAAAGGGATCCTGATAGTCCTAAAAGTCATAAAAATCAAAAAAATCCTAACGAAAGAGGCTTTACCCTTGTTGAACTGCTTATCGCAGTAGCGATTATTGCTGTTTTGTCGGTTTCTTCCGTTGTTGGCTTCGCGTATTTAGGAGATATGCTGAAAGCGCGTGAGGTCACTGGTTTTATTACTGATACTATTCAACAGCAGGAGCTTAAAATTTTACGGGGAGAGTTTGAAGAAACTATTATTCACCTTTTGCCCAATTATTTGGTGATTGAAGAGATTGATGCAGAGTCTTCAATTGATTTAAATTTCAATAAGACTGCTTGTGATGATGATTACCAGATTGATTTTGATATGGGTGGTAATTTAACTCAGCGCGATGAAGAAGGGGCGATTATTCGTATTGAAAGCGTTATTCCGCTTTCTAAATGTGTTTATTTTAAAGAAGCGGATGATATTGAATGGAGTTATCAGCTCACGATCGGAAATCAGTTTTCTAATACCATTCGCTTTGTCCATTTCAATCTTCAGCGGGAAAATCTTAATAATCCGATTGCGATTACTGAAGGTGATGGTTCGAGCATCCGCATTAAAGCTCCTTATGCAAAAAAAACTCTTTATAGCCCTGCTGGCAGTTTAGCTGGCTGGCTAGACTTAACGGTAACTGATCAGGAAGGGGGATCTACTGACACTTTAACGATTCGTTAATGAGTGCTTTTGTCGCAAAAATCCGGGATAGTTTTTCAGACTTCTGGCTGGAGGTGGATTTGTTTTTTAGTAAATTTAAACGGAAGAAAAAGGTTCCTGGCGTTATTTCCAAATCCGATATCCCCCCTCCGCAGTCCGCTACACCTTCCGTTCAGTCAAAACCCGCTGAACCCTCTTCCATTCCCTCCGCTCAGGAGGTTGAAAAGATTGGTTATTCTCAGGAAAATGCCCCCTTGCCTGTAACAGGAGCTATCGTTAAAGCTGACCGCATAAAGCCAATCGAAAAACGGCCCGCTGGCTTTAGATGGACCCGCCTGTCTACTAAGGAAAGACTTTTTCTTTATGATCAAATGGCTACGCTTGTTGATGCAGGGGTCACTTTGATCGATGCTTTATCTATTGTTAAGGCTCAAAGCAAAAACAAAAATCTCAAAAAGTTTTATGGGGAAATGATCCACCATATCAATAGCGGGATGGGCCTGGCGGAAACCATGTTTCTTTTCCCGCATATTTTCCCTTCCATGCAGTCATCCCTGATCGAGGCGGGTGAAAAAAGCGGAAACCTTAAAATGGTTTTAGCTCAGATTGTGGAAGACCTGGAAAGTCAGCATGATTTTGTGCGTAAAATAAAAGGGGCTATGTTTTATCCTGTGATTCTGATCGTTTTGGCGCTCGTTATGGTAACAGGTATGATGATCTTCGTGATCCCGAAAGTCGCTAAGCTTTATGAACAGTCCAATGCCCGGTTGCCCGCTTTAACTCAGGCGGTGATTGATTTTAGTGATTTTCTTTCGCAAAAATACCCATTTATTTTAGGAGGGATCTTTGGTACTTTTTTCGTACTGTGGCTTTTCTTTTCTAAAACACGCTCCGGTAAATTATTGTGGGAGAAATTTGTAGCCAGTATTCCTGTTTTCGGCAGGATTTCCAAAGACAAAAATATTATGGTTTTCGCGTCGAATCTGGGCATGCTGCTGAGTAGCGGTGTTCTGATCAGTGACGCGTTCCAGATTACCGAAAAAACAATCGACAATCTTCATTACAAGCGGGCACTTTCGGAAGTTCGTCATGGTATTATGATGGGGAAGAATGTGAGTGAGATGATGGGACTTGAAGACATTAAAGCTCAGAAATTTAAAGAACATAAATTATTTCCCTTGCAGGTCGCTCAGCTTATTCACATTGGTGAAATCACGGGTACTATTGATAAAATGCTTATGAAGATCCGTGATAATTATCACAAAAGCATCAATTATACGCTCAAAAATCTATCGACGATTATTGAACCCCTGATGATTTTTATTGTGGCTATTCTGGTCGGCTCTATTTTGCTCGCGGTGATGCTGCCCTTTTTCTATATTGGTACTACCATCGGTTAGTATTAAATATTTAGTCAACTATTTGGTATACTGTCTTTTGTCATGCGTAAAAAACAGTCCGATCAAATCCGGCAGCAGGTTAAAAACACTTATCACGCGATTGCTGATGAGTTTAACCAGACACGTAAACGCCAATGGCTAGAATTTCAATACTTTCTAGAATTTATAGAAAATGATGTAAAAGTATTAGACCTCGGCTGCGGGAACGGTCGGCTCTATGAACTATTCAAAGGCAAAAAGGTTGATTATTGGGGAGTTGATAATAATTCCACTTTTATTGAAAAGGCGAGTGAAAATTTTCCTGATGCTCATTTTCAATTAGGTGATATGGTGGATTTAAATTTGCCGGATAATTCTTTTGATGCCGTTTTTTGTGTGGCGGTTTTCCATCACATTCCTGGCCGGCGACTGCGCAAAAAATCGCTCAAAGAAATGCATCGCGTCCTTAAAAAAAATGGAGTCCTGATTCTGACGGCATGGAATCTATTTCAATGGAAGTATTTGAAAAGCTGGATTCAGGCTCTGCTTTCTTTTGTTCTCCATCTTGGGTTAAAATACGCGTGGAATGATCTGTGGATTGCCTGGGGAAATCATCCTTCCAAGCGCTATTATCATGCCTTTCGGCCCAGGGAATTTTTCCATTATTTCAAAAATCCAGATTGGATGATTGAAGATTTTTATTTTGTTCGCAAAGGAAGTCGGGTAAAATTTGGTCGGTCTTTTAATCTTTGTGTGATTGCGCGAAAAAAATGACATCAAAAGCTCATGTTCACATTGCAGGTATACCGATTAATAATGTTTCTTATCAGGAGGCATTAAGACGTATTGATGATTTTGTCAGCGCTGAGCGCAAGGTTTATGTGGTTACGGTTAATCCGGAAATGATTTTAAATGCGTCCGAAGATGATTTATTTTTTGAGTTATTGAACAATGCTGAGCTTACCACTCCTGACGGCATCGGTATTTTATGGGCGACTCATTATCTTTCTAAACCGCTTCCTAAAGGAAAATTTTCACGTTATTTTCAATTTTATCTTTCCCTTCTTTCCATCTTGTTTGCCCCCAAGCGCATACGGAATCCTTTAAAAGAACGGATTACGGGTGCGGACTTATTCAGGGAGATCGTTGATCGGTCACAGCAAAAAAAATGGAAAATCTTTTTACTAGGCGCTTCAAAAGGAGTGGCTGAAAAGGCCATTAAAAATTTATCTAAAATATATCCCGATGCCCATTTTGTCGGTTCTTTTGCAGGTTCTCCGGATGAGGGGGATGAAGAAGGAGCCTGTGATTTAATCAATCAGGCAAAGCCCGATCTCCTCTTTGTCGCTTATGGGAGTCCTGTTCAGGAATTCTGGATTTATCGGAATTTATTTAAATTGAATAGCGTTAAGGTAGCTATGGGGGTTGGTGGCACTTTTGATTTTTATGCCGATAAGGTTAAACGCGCTCCTCAATGGATGCAGAAGGTCGGTTTGGAATGGCTTTGGCGTCTTATTCGTGAACCCAAACGCTTCTCGCGCATTTGGAACGCGACCGTTAAGTTTGTGGGGCTGGTAAGGAAGGAAAAGATGAAAAATAACCACGTCCAATAACCATTGTAAGTAATTCTGATGTTTTTTTGTTTTTAAACCCCCTAGTCTCATCTTCGCCCTTCGATTTTACTCAGGGCTACGATGAGTCGTTCCCCCCTTATCAGGGGGGGGGCTTGTTTGTTGTTTTTTTCTTTTTTTCGAGCTCGGTATGGCAATACAGCGTCAACATTTTGAAGGCGGAACAAAGATATAAGGCACGGGGGTCTGGGGGGACACGCCTGCCTGCCGGCAGGCAGGCCTATGGAGATGATGATATAAGGCATAACGTTGGTTTGGGTTCGTGGACCCCCAGGGCTTTTGCTACTTTTGGCCACAAAAGTAGAAAGAAAGATAGTAATACAGAAAAAG
>JAHIUN010000014.1 GCA_018817125.1 Patescibacteria group bacterium
CTGATATAAGGAGACCATGACGGGAGTTACGGTTCATGATCCCCCGGGGCTTTTGCTACTCCGAAGTTACATCGGAGTAGAAAGAGAAATGAGATCACAGAAAAAGGACGCTGCCGGCGCCGTCAGGCGACCGGAAAGAACGGCAGGAAGATATAAGCTGAAGGGGTCAGGGTCTGCTTTGTGCCGGAGATTGGTTATTGTACGAATCTAATTGACAAAAATCATTTTTTATTATAAAATAATGCACTTTCATGCGAGCGTCGTTTTTTTGACTGCCGTATGGAGTAAGCTGCTTGTTCTTAAACCTTTTCGGTTACCAAGGAGGTTCCGATGAAACGCTTTTCCCTGCTTCTGGCGGTCCTGCTGACCGCCATCATGGCCGGAGGGTGTCAGGAAGGTCCTCAGATCTTCATGGAGACAACGCATCACGACTTCGGAGAGGAGGGCGACTTCCTCGGCGGGGTGATCTGCGTCGACAGCAATGTGGCCGGTTGCCCGTTCACCATCGAGGATCGTCTCTACACCTACTCCGTGAAGGATGCCACGTTCAAGTGCAACCTTCTGCCATCGGAAGGGTATACAGTCACCTTCGAGGAAGTGCCGGGCTACGAGAGTCCCGGCGCCATCGAGTTCGAGCTGAAGGCCGGACAGGAAACATTTGTCCGCGCCGTGTATCGTCCGAACTGACGTCAGGCAGCTTCATCAGCCCCCCGGAGCTTCGCATTGCGAAGCGAAGGGGGGCTCTTCGTCTTCCCTTGTAACTCTCTGGAAAAACCAGTACAATGAAATCCAGTTTTTAGCTCTATAATAAGAAAGATCCATGGCTACAAAACGACGCGTTATTTCCAGGCGGACGACATCACGGCTTCGCAAGAAAGATTTTAAAATTGAATTGGAATCCGGTATTGCCCGCGAGGTCAGCGCGGTGATCTACCTTGGTCTGGCAGTTATTTTTTATCTGGTCATTGCCGGGAAGGCCGGTATGGTGGGTAATTTTTTAAATGAATATCTGAGTTTGATTTTTGGAATCGGTATTTATGGTTTGCCCGTCCTCTTTTTGCTATTAGGAGCCACCCTTTTTATTTCTCATCGGATTCGTTTTGATACCACTCGCTATTTGGGAATCACTTTATTAATATTTTCCAGTTTGGGATTGATTCACATGCGAACGACCATGGACGGCATGCTCGACACAGTAGAGGCCCATGGCGGTTATGTAGGCTTCCTGTCGTCTGCCTTACTCCGCATCTTTATATCCGACACGGGCGCAAAAGTAGTGCTGGGTGCTGTTTTGATCATTGCGATTTTAATCACATTCGAGATCTCACTACGGAAGATCCTCACCCTTTTTATTCCATCAAGAGGGGTTAAAATCAGCACCAAAAATTCTGTTAAAGACCGGGCGCGTTTGCAAAAAGAAGGAGAGCTGAATATCGTGAAGCCCAACATCAAACCAGAGACGGAAGCTGCCACAGTGCCTCAGGCAGAAAAACGGCCGGAACCCCCCGAGGTTAAAGTGATGATTCAAAGGCCCGATGCGGTTAAAAAAACAGCCGATCCCAAGCCCAAGCAAGAAGTTGACTACAGTGATTGGGAACTCCCTTCATTAAATCTTTTAAGCAATGCCACTTCACAGGTTTACGTAAGCGATAAGGTATTAAAGTCTAACGCAGAGAAAATTAAAGAAAAATTGGGTCAGTTTAATATTGATGTGGCCATGAAAGACGTCAATATCGGCCCTTCAGTGATGCAGTACACACTCCAGCCATACGAAGGGATCAAGCTGACCAAGATCACCGCCTTAAAAAATGACATTGCTTTGGCACTCGCAGCTAAATCCATCCGTATTGAAGCGCCGATTCCCGGCAAGGCTCTGGTCGGCATCGAGGTGCCGAATGAAAAACGCATGGTCGTCCGCCTTCGTGAGTTATTAGAAAGCCAAGAGTTCAACAGTGTTGGGTCCAAACTGACACTTGCTATTGGCCGCGATGTAAGTGGGTCACCCGTTGTGGATGATCTGGCCTCAATGCCCCACCTGCTCATCGCCGGAGCCACAGGATCCGGTAAATCGGTTGGAATGAACACATTCCTTTTATCTCTCCTATACCAAAATTCCCCGGAAGACCTGAAATTCATCATGATCGATCCGAAGCGGGTCGAACTTACCGCCTATAATGGTATTCCGCATCTCCTTACGCCGGTTATCACTCAGGCTGATAAAGCTCATTCGTCTTTGAAATGGGCAGTGTCTGAAATGCAGCGTCGGTATCAGCTGTTTGCCGAAAAGGGCTATCGGAATATTAATGAATACAATGCAGGCGAGCCGAAACGGATGTATAAAATCGTCATCGTCATCGATGAACTAGCCGATTTGATGATGCAGGCAACCAAGAAAGAAACGGAGATGGTGATCTGCCGTATCGCGCAGATGGCGCGTGCGGTTGGAATACATCTGATCATCGCCACCCAAAGACCGAGCGTGAACGTCATTACCGGTGTGATCAAAGCTAATATTCCGGCACGTATCGCTTTCACTGTCACTACCGGCGTTGATTCGCGCACCATCATCGACGGCATCGGTGCTGAAGATTTATTGGGCATGGGAGACATGCTTTATTTACCCGGTAACATGAGCCGTCCGGTTCGTGTGCAGGGGGTGTATGTGTCGAGTAAAGAGATTGAGCGTGTTACCAATCGTATCAAGCTCACCACCGAACCGTCTTACGACGAAACGATCACATCTCCTCCATCATCCGGTGTAGACACCGGTATGGTGGGAACGGGCGGTGATGGCGTGAGTCAGGATGACCTCTACAACGACGCCATGCGGGTGATTAAAGAAACCGGCAAAGCGTCTGCCTCCTTACTTCAGCGCCGCCTGAGTATCGGATACGCCCGTGCCGCCCGCATCCTCGACATTCTCGAAGAAAACGGTGCCATCGGACCAACAAACGGAGCAAAACCGAGGGAGATTTATATTAATGAATAGATAAGAATTGACCAAGAATAGCTAAAAGAATTGCAGAAGCTATCCTTAGGCAATTCTTAGGCTATACTTAATCTATATTAATCATGCAAAGATTCTACATCCCTTCACCGGACATCCAGAAAAACGTCATCGAGATCCATGAACCGCGGATTGTTTTTCAGGCTGTTAAAGTTTTGCGCATGCGAACCGGAAGCAAATTCAGTATTTTTGATGAAAAAGGAAAAGAAGTTGTGGTGGAGATTTTAGAAATCAACCGCAGAAAAATCATCGGCAATGTTTTGGAGATCATTGAGAGGAACGCGGAATCAAAACTCGACATCCACCTTTATCAGGCGATCCCCAAAAAACCCGCCTTGTTTGAAATGGTTGTCCAGAAAGCCACGGAAATCGGCGTGAATCATATCTACCCTTTAATAACAGATCGTACGGAAAAGAAGCGACTGAGCAAATTTGAACGTTTACAGGCGATTGTCATCGAAGCCGCGGAGCAAAGCCGGCGAACTCATATACCGGTTCTCCATCATCCGGTAAATTTTACCGAAGCCATCAAAAAAACTAAACACGCTTATCTGGCATATGAATATGAAGACAAAAAGACGCTAAACGACTATTTGCCAAACATCAAAAAAGACAATGAGGCCCATATTTTCATCGGCCCCGAGGGGGGATTTGACCAAAAGGAAATCGATTTAGCCATCAAAAACAAGGTCGATTGTTTCACCTTTGGCCCCCGCATTCTGCGCACCGAAACCGCCGCCATCGCGGCGTTAAGCATCGTTTTGCTATAGGTTATTCCTCTGTTTCACCGTCATCAGCAGAAGGTGTTTCCTGGTCATCCGCTTTGGGCTCCGGAACGGTTTCGCCTTCTTCACCGTTCAGCATCTTATCTACGGTGCCCCCGGCTTCATTGATAGACGTCCAGACCCCTTCGGCCGCCTCGGTTGTATCTTTGACCTTATTGGTGATATTGGTAACGGTTTCTTTGGTCTGATCGATTTTTTCTTTAGCGGTGTCGATCTTACCCTTAACACGGGTTACCTCTTCACCGACATTGGCTGCCTTTTCGTTAAAAGCGACACGAATCTGACCGATCAGATCCTTATAAAAGGCCATCTGCAGAAGCAGATAAAACCCAATCACTACAAAAGCTAATTTAAGCAGAAATTTTATCATGGTACCATTGGTTACCACCTAAAGATTTTATCAAATTCTTTTCATACTTTACAACACGTTCCGCTTGCCTAAAGACAATCTTGTCATTTTAAATTAAGTCCTTTAGAGTAAAGAAAAATAAAACAAGATTCTTATGGAGCCGGCATTCTACAACGAGTTAATT
This sequence comes from Patescibacteria group bacterium, assembly GCA_018817125.1. Taxonomy (GTDB): domain Bacteria; phylum Patescibacteriota; class Gracilibacteria; order UM-FILTER-43-11; family UM-FILTER-43-11; genus JAFGCR01. The sequence continues at coordinate 4,326 of JAHIUN010000014.1, forward strand.
CCTCTTTTTATTTTTTTTCTCGTTTTTCTCGCCACCCTCTCTCTGATGGAGCTGATTGTGATTTTTTTGCTGAATCGGATCGGGCAGGCGAATTGGCAATTCATGATCGACATCGTCATCCGAGCCAAAGTCTATCACGGTCGGCTGATCCGGTGGCTGGTCATCATCGCCCTGATGATTTTTGTCATCTGCATGCTTTTCTGTACGCCCTTGCTCGAACTTTTGATGACCGCTTCAAATGAAATGAGACTATTCGCCGCCTTGCTCGCTTTGGTGATGGTACTCATCGGCCTGATCAATATCCGAAAAAACGCACATGTCGCCATCGAACGGAAGATCTATCAGATTATTTTCTTTGTCATATCATTTTTTATTTATATTTTTATCCTGACGGCCGCTCAGGAAAGTTATCAGAGTTATGCCAATTATATTCAAACCCAATTGATCGATCCGACCGTTAAAACGATGGAACTTGCGAAAGAGGAGCGTAAAGAAGACCGCCTTCTTAAAAAATTTCACAAACAATACCAGGAAGGAAAATGTATAGACGCGGATTATACGGAGCTTTCAGGCAGGCAAGTCGTTGTTAAAAGTTTTGTGTTAATCGCCAGCGAGCCAATACTCGCCTTTTCCGACGCGCCGATTAACCTTGAAGATCCGAAGGCCAACCTGAAAGGTAAAAAGTGTACCGACGGTGAAAACACATTCCTTCTCACGGAGCACGGAAATTGGTATTGGATCACGGAAGAGGCTTTGGAATATGCGGATTAGAAACTGAATTCAATCGTCTCTTCTTTCAGAAGGCTTTTCAGGCTGTAAGCCCGCACCGTCAGCTTAAGGGCTTTTCCTTTACGATGCGAACGTTTTAGAATGCGCATATTTTGTTTGGTCAGGTCGGTCATGGCGAATTCCCGCTCTCCATCGTTTTCCAGAATCACGGTGTAGCGATTGATGTCCGGCACTGGATCCCAGCGGATCAGGAAAGAACGGCTAGTCTCTTCATAAATCCTTAGATTCAAATTTGTATCTCCATCCGAAAACATATCATCCGAAAGGACCGAAGCCTTAGGAGTGGATCGGACCTCTGTGCTCCAGTCATCACTCACGTTTCCGCTCGTGTCTATTGCCAGCACCCAGAAAAAATAGACCTCATTATTCTCCAGTTCGCTGATGGTCAAAGAGGTGTTTTTGGTTTCGGTCTGGTTCGGCATATTCTGCCAGGGGATGTCTTTGGTGGTCAGATGGGCATTGTTGTAACTCACAACATAATGATCGATTCCCACATTATCTTTCGCCGCTCGCCAGGTTAAACCCACTTTCTTATTCCCCGGAGAGGCTTGTACATTGGTAACAGTTGTCGGAATCTGAATATCTTCTTCATCAGCATCCTTTTTAGGAGCTTCATCGGCTTTGAAATGAGGGGGTCGGCGAACATAATCCACCGAACACTGTCCGTCTTTATTCGGTAAATAGATCTTATCCCCTTTGGCTAAACCACCAGAGCCCTGAAGAATATAAATATTGTCTTTTGAATACCGTGGCATGGCCTGGCAGAAGGGAAGATATTCCATAAAATATTCTTCACCCGATTCATCGATCACCCAGGCCTCCGTGTTGCCGGCAAAAACAAATTTCACATAATATTTTTGGGTGTAACGTTCCGCCTGGTCAATGGCACACTGGTGCGTGGCGTCCACTTTTAAAATATCCCCATTAGAATTCAGGGCTCCACGGATGGAAACCGACACATTTTGCCCATCGGTCAATTCTCCGCACCCTGTCTGCAGGTGTAACAAATACGGCTCATCGGTTTTCGGATGAAGAATGGTGATGCTCCGCCGGCTGATGACTTCATCGATCTGAACCCGGTACAGGGTATCCGCCTGAACGGAATGAATAGTCGGGATGAAGAGGAGGCCGATGAGGAGACTTAAAACAAATAGTTTTTTCATAATTTCGCATGGGTCAATTGTGGAGCCGCTTCGCTGTGGGGCCATTTCATTGTGGGGCGATTGTGGTTACAATTCAACTATCGCTCCACCACCGCTCCACCATTCGATTATATTTTATTAATCCTTAAACATTGTTTCAAATGAGTGGCGTTTTCCGCAACCCTAAAATTCGCGATGCTTAAAATACGGTCTTTCCCATCCACAATGATGGGGAGCTGGTGCCGTTCGGATTTGGGAATTTTTTGGTCGACAAAAAAATCCTGTAACTTTTTACTTCCCCCCATGCCAGCGGGTTTAAATCGGTCGCCTTTTTGCCAGGCTCGGACGAATAAAGTCTCTTTACCTTTATGTTTTAAGACCCATTTTCCCCACCGGACTTCCCGCACAGTCAGCTTCACCCGCCCCGGGTTTTCAGGCGCCTTAAAACCTTTATAAAAAGAGACGCGGTCATATTGTGTATAAAATGTTACAGGGCCGATTTGTTTTTGCTTCCCGGTAACTCCTTTCTTGATCAAAGCCTTAATCTTCTCAAGTGATTGACGGTACACATCCCGGTAACCGATGAGCTGAAACAGGATTTCGGCCTGTAACACGTCAGAAAGTTTTAAAAACTCCAAACGTCCGAATTCAGAATCCATTACATTAGTCCTAATCCAGTCTGCCGATTGTTTCTCGATTTCCTGAAGACGTTTCTGGGCAACCGCCGACATTTGCAGTAATTGCCGATCGAGGTCTTTATGCTTCTTTTTCAGCTCAGGAATAATCTGATGGCGGAACAAATTGCGTCGGAAGCGCCTATCAAAATTACTGGAATCTGTACGGAAATCGATCTTTTCTTTTTTTAAATAAGCTTCCAGATCCTTTTTCTTTACTCCTAAAAGCGGTCGGATGATCAAACCGTTCTGGTTTTTCATCCCGCACAATCCTCGCAAACCCGCCCCTCTTTGCATATGCATCAGAATCGTCTCGATTTGGTCGTCCTGATGATGGGCGACCGCAATAAATTCCGCTTTTTCAGCCTGTCTCACCTTTTCCAAAAATGCGTAACGCACCAGGCGCGCGCTGTTTTCCGTATTCCCTTTGTCCGACAACTGGATTTTATGGGTAACGCATGGCCTCTTCCACTTTTTCGACAAGTCTTTCACAAATTTTTCATCCGTATCACTTTCTTTCTCGCGCAGTCCGTGGTTCAGGTGGGCGATGGTGACGTCGTATTTCAGTTGAATCAGAATATGGGCCAGCGCCACACTGTCCGCCCCACCGGACACCCCAACAATCACCTTTTTAAAGGGGGGAAAGGCTGCCAATGTTTTTTGGACGGTTTTTAGCATCGTTTCTATTATACCATTTGCACTAGACCCCCCCGCCGAAGGCGGGACTCCCCCTCGTTTGAGGGAGAGATTTTTATTATACCAAATACAAAAGTCTCCCCCCTTGTATAAGGGGGAGTATCTCCGCGGAGCGGAGAGGGGGGGTCTAGTGCAAAAATGCCCTTGTTCCCGTAAGCACCATCACTATTCCCGCCTTGTCTGCGGCGGCGATTACTTCGTCGTCTTTTATCGACCCTCCCGGCTGGATGATGGCGGTGATTTTACGTTCCGCGGCGCGCTCCACGCTGTCCGGGAAAGGGAAGAAAGCGTCGCTGGCCATTACGGAACCGTCTTCGCGGTTGAGGGATTTTTTGATTGCCAGTTCCACCGCGTCCACCCGGCTCATCTGCCCGGCGCCGATGCCGACGGTCATGCCGTTTTTAGCAAAAACAATCGCATTGGATTTAACGTGTTTTACCACATGCCAGCCAAATAACAGATCTTCTATCTCCTGATCGGTGGGCGCTCTTTTGGTGACTACTTTCAGATTCTCTCTGGTAATCCGTTTCACATCCAGATCCTGCACCAGTAACCCGCCGGAGACTTTGCGGTAGGTTTCACCGGCTTCTTCCGGTTTAATATCTCCTAATCTCAGCACGCGCAGATTAGGTTTTTTCTTAAAGGTCTCAATCGCGTCCGGTTCGAAATCCGGCGCCAGCACGATCTCAAAAAATTTGCCGGTAATAATTTCAGCCAAGTCTGCTGTACACGTTCGGTTAAAAGCGATGACACCGCCAAACGCAGACTTTGGATCCCCCTCATAAGCATTGATGAACGCGTCATTGATATTCTTACTGACCGCAATGCCACAGGGGTTGGAATGTTTGATAAAGGCAACGCATGGCTTATCAAATTCTCTCACTAAACTCAAAGCCCCATCCGCATCCATAATATTGTTGTAAGAAAGCTCTTTGCCCTGAAGCACTTCGGCATTCGGAATGCAGGCCTGGCCGGCGTGATTATACTCTTTGTAAAAACCGGCTTTCTGATGAGGGTTTTCTCCGTAACGTAAATCACTGATTTTCTGTACCACGATATGTTTTGTTTTTCCGCCCGTTAAATAATTAGCGATCGCGCTGTCGTATTCCGCGGTTCGTTCAAACACTTTTTCGGCCAGTCTCCGTCGGGTTTCCTCACTGGTATCGCCATTATCCTGAATCTCTTTAAGAATAGGTGCGTAGTCTGCCGGACTGGTTACAACGGTAACAAAACGGAAGTTTTTAGCGGCGCTCCGCAGCATCGACGGGCCACCGATATCAATCTGTTCCACCGCGTCTTCTAGCGCCACTCCTTGCTTTTGAACAGTCTCTTCAAACGGGTACAGATTCACTGCCACTAAGTCAATCATTCCAATGCTATGCTCCTCAGCAGCCTTCATATGATCCGGATTATCCCGCAGGGCTAAAATCGCCCCATGAATTTTAGGATGAAGAGTTTTAACCCGCCCATCCATCATCTCCGGATGGCCGGTATAATCACTCACATCCACCACATCAATGCCGTTATCCCGAAGGAGTTTGGCAGTCCCGCCGGTCGATAAAATCTCGACTCCTTTGTCGTATAGACCTTTGGCGAAATCGACAATACCGTCTTTATTAGAAACCGAAATAAGCGCTCGTTTAATCATGATTCAGAAAATTAAGAATATAGACAGTATAGCGAAGTTCTTAAAGATAGTGAAATGTTGCATATTATTTAAAAATATGTTATAATTTCCTAGTCTTTTAATAAAAAAAAATGCCCAAACAATTCGAACTTAATTTTGAAAAGAACGCAAATGTTCCTATTCGTTACGATTTTCCTCAAGCTTATTTAAAGGGGATTGTTCGCAAGGAAATCGCAAAAATCGCAGGAAATCCGGATTTACTTCCAGATGATCTTAATATTCCGGATGTCCGCAAGGAGATCCAGGAGGTGCTTGAAGAGAGGGGGCTTAAGGCTGATTTTCGGGAAGACGGGGTTGTTATTAGACCGGGCGAAAAAGATAATACTGGTGAATATTATGAGGAATATGAAGAAGGACGACAGGTGGGTTAAAGAATTTTTATGAAACAAAAAACACTATCAGAATTGATAGTGCCTTTTTGACTTGGCAGACCTTCGCTGAAGCTTCGGCCTACCGCACTTCGCTGACTACTCGCTTGGGCTTGCCAGCCGTAGCTCGTAGAGCGAAGGCTGGTAGGGCCAAGGGGAATTGAACCCCTGTTACCAGGATGAAAACCTGGCGTCCTAACCACTAGACGATGGCCCCGCGTCAGAATTGTTCTCCAGCTTACGCTTCGATGTTACCATCAGAGCTTCAGCTTTCGCAAATCCTTCCTCTTCCCCACAAAATTCGCTTCGCTTCGCATTTTGTGGGGGCCCCATCTCTGAGGCTTGCATAGTATGCAGAGAAATTATACTTACAGAGAACTAAATGTCAAAATTATTTTATATGGTAAAATATTTTCCACTACTGAGGAGCTTTCCCGTACTGTCTCAATAGGGAAGCGTTTGAATCACTTGAAAAGTTTTCCGCCTTGCTCCACACTTTCCTACGTAATTCATCCTCATTACATTTGGCCATTCGGCCTGCATTACATTCGGACCACGTTTCTCGCTACTTATGAAAAAACTCCTCATCCTATCATTGCTCATCTTAACCGCCTGCGCACCTAACGAGGCGGACTTTAAATCGAATGTACCAATAGGTCTTCCAATTGAGGACCCGGTCGAAGACCTAATGGATCGTATAACTGATGATCAGTCAATTGGGACCTCAACGGGCCTTCCATCGGAAATCAATCTAAACGTTCCTTTCTTCTCCCAGGCTCCAGACGCGGATTGGGGAATGCCGTGGCAGGAAGCGTGTGAAGAAGCCGCCAGCACACTCGCTTATTACTACGCCGTCGGTCAGCCGCTCACGAAAGAAAAGTTTAAGCAGGAGGTGTTAGCGCTGGTGGAATGGCAGGAAGAGCATTTTGGGGGGTATGAACATTCCGACATCAAACAGACAGCCATGATGATAAAGGGTCACTTTTTAGACACGTCGTCCAACAAGGTCGAAATGGCCATCATCGAAGAACCGACCGTCGATGAACTGAAAGAATTTATCGCGGAGGGTTATGTAGTCATTGCCCCGTTTGCCGGCCGGCAGCTCGGCAATCCGTTTTATTCCGGCGAGGGCCCGCTTTATCACATGCTCGTTATAAAGGGTTACGACGAAAAACACTTCATCACCAATGATGTGGGCACCAAGCGGGGTGAGAATTTTATTTACCCTTACCAAACCATGATGTCCGCGATGCACGAATGGCATGATACCGATATCAACTTGGGCATGCGAAAAGTGATTGTATTAAAATAATAACGCTATGGCCGGAATATCCAAAGAACAGATTGAAGTGACCGTTGAGTCAAAGTTACACCCATACAATGCAATTAAATTTGGATCGGTTTTAGCCAATGTAAGGGAAAAAATCATATTTTTAATCCAGAAGGAGGCGGGAAAGAAATGAACAATCCAGCTAGTTAGAGGAACAAAAGAGGATTTATTAAAGGCGATTAAGATGGCCACAGGGGTGACTATGCCAAATGAGGATTAGTCCTTTCTCTTTTTTTCAGAAGTGAAGGAAAGACAAACGCCAATAACGAGATTTGGATGGTTTTACCTATGCCAAAACTAATGGGGATGGCGTACACGCCGATCACAGGAGCCAGCCGGGTGACTATCATAATCACGAGTGAAATAACTCCCACATGAATGATGGACGGGATGAGTGTATTCCGCAAAGAGTAAAATGCGCGATGGTAACAATGCATCAGGCTTTCCAGCGGAATCGTGAAGCAGTACAGGATCAGCGTCATAGAAACTAAATGAATAGCCTCCCCGTCAAATGCTCCACCACCCAATAACAAGCTCACCACAAAACGACTCAAAACACCCAGTGCAATAGCCGCCAGTACCGTGTAAACAATTAGCTTAAAGCGGTTCCGCCTAAAATCATTTCGGAATTTTTTATAATTTCCCTTACCGGCATCATGCGACAGTACGGGATACATCGCCATCGAAATCGCTATTCCGAGCAAGCTCACCGGCAGGCTCTGAAAGTTACGGGCGTAATTGTAGGCGGCAATACTCCCCTCCGGCAGTTTTGAAGCGACATTGGTAAAAACCATCAGCAGAATAAACCACATGCTGTACTGGAAGATTTTAGGCAGCATCAATCCGATTGTTTCCTTTATCTCAGGCGCGAAGGTAAAGTCGATTTTGTTTTTAAAGCCATATTTCTTCCGTTTAAGCGGGGCAAAACGGTTGGCGAGATGCAAAATTACACCGATTAACGTTCCCATCACCAATCCCAGCATTCCAAAGCGTGGCACGAGGAATAAAACGCCGATTATTATTCCTAAATTATAAAGTGCTGGCGAAAGCCCCCACCAGAAAAATTCCTTCACACTAATAAGTATCCGGCCATACGAATTGCTGAGGGTAAATAAAATCGGCGACAGCAGCATCGCGCGCGTCAGTAAAATATACTGCTTCAAATCCTCCCCCTCAAAACCGGGTACCAGCAGATGAGCGAAATAGGGGAGAAAGATCGCCACTATAATTCCGACGGTAACAATTAATGTTACGCCCCAGGTGATCATCTGATGGGCGTACGCGTATCCGAGCGACCTTTTTTCGTCGTACAGTTTTGTAAAGATCGGCACGAACGCAGCTGACAGCGCTGTTCCCACCAATACTCCTAACATCATATCCGGAATCACAAACGCGGCATTATAAATATCCAGTGTCCGCGACAGGCCAAACGTCTGCGCGAAAATCCGGTCTCTCAGCATCCCCATTCCATAACTCAGCCCCGCGGTCAGCGTTAGCGACCACGAAGAATGGAAAAGAAGGGTTTTCCAGTCACCGGATTCTTTGAGGGCTTTTAAAAATTTGATCATTTATAACGATCGGTACATTTGCTTAAAATATTCCTTAAATTTAAACGTTTTCCACACTTCCTGCGCCACTGCGTTATCCGACGCCACATATAAATCCACCGTTTTCACCCCCTTTTCTTTAAACCATTTAAACGCTTCTTTCACCATATCCTTTGCCAGCTCCTGTTTCCGATAGCTTTCACTCACATACAGGTCCACGATCTCGCCCCAGTCTATTTCTTTATAAATCGCCGGCCGTTTCCAGAGCTTCGCCCACAAGTACCCCACCACTTTTCCGTCCGCCTCCGCCACCCACATTTTATTATTCCGCCGCCGGGGCACTTTTGTAAACCAATCCTCCGCGATCTGTCTGGATTTTGAATTAATCGCGAACATCTCCCCGAACTGCCGGTGCATACGCATCATCTCTAAATGCAGGGCGGCGACCGCTTTGCCGTCTTTGATTTTAGCGGGGCGGATGGTGACCATTAAAAAGCTTAATAATACGGAGGGTATTATAGCACTTTAGGGCAAAAACTACGTATAAACAGGGGGAGTTGTACGATGTACTACGCATTTTTACTCAATATGAGCTAGAACACTTTTAACCTAATTATTGATAGATACTCTATCAATACTCTATCAATACTCTATCTAATTAACATTTTTTACTAATATAGAGAAAATGGCTTTATACTGCTATTTTATTAACAAAATCTATCATTCTCTATATTATGTTGTATCTTTTATTTTCCAAAAAGCTTTCTGTGATCTTTGCGGTCCCTCGAAATAGACTTTTCCTTCAGCTCTAAGCTCATTTAATAATAAATTAATTTGTTGATTACTTAACTTGCTCTCAAAAAGTCCCTCACGAAATTCACTCATTCGTCCTTTTTTGTGTTGTCGTAAAAATTTCAACAAAATTACTTTTTGCTCTTCTTTTGAGAGCCATTTTTTTCTAGTATATTCAGCTTTTTTTCCTAAAAAGTTATATAACTTATGGCTTAAAAAGTATTTCGTCCCCCTACCTTTTCCTGTTTTTTCAATAATATCTAATTGCATAAATTTATTTCTTCTTTCCATGTCAGTGGAGTTTTGATGCTCACGTATTTCATCTAGAAAAACCAAATCCTTAGCAAAATCAAATATTATTTGTTTTTCTTTTGCAGCTCGCTCTAGAAATACAATAAATTTTTTGTCTTTCACTTGTGCGGGGATTGTAAGATTTACAAATCCCGTTGGGAGTTCTGCTATAACAGGCGTTCCCTTCCCCTCTTCAATAGATTTTCGGAAAATACGATCAAGACCATGACCATATCGCTCTACTAGTCCAATTTTCCCAAGTGTTTCCATAAGTAGCCTGTTTCTCCATTTTCCTTGTATGTCGAGGATATTTTGTGCCGAGACTCCCGGTAGAAATTTTCCAGGACTTTTAATGTTGAAGTTAGCTGAATTCGCTTCTATAAAAATTGAACCACGCTCTTGGTAATCGCGGTGAACAAAGGCATTTAATACTGCTTCACGTATACTAATTTGATCAAATGCCCAGATATCGCCTTCAATAAAGCCTTGCTCGAAAGGGAATCGAGTATTTCTTGCATTTATTACTTCCCAAATTTCATTAAATACATTGAGAAATGGCGCTTTCCAATCTTTTGTAAAATCAAAATCGAGCTTATTGGCATTACTTCGCCAGCCAAAACGGATTTCTGCCTCTGGTAAATATTCAGCAATTTTTTCTGCCTTCCCACATAAAACTAAAGCAGCGTAAGTAAATTTATTTCCTCGTACGAGAAGTAATTTTTGAAGAACCTCTCGGTGTGAGAAGTCTAAATATTCTTTTTTTTGCTCTTTTGTTGCCCACCTTTTTTGCAATGACTCCAATGCTACCATATCCAAATCTTCAAAACGAAGCTGCTTGCATATCTCGGCAGAAAAATCAAAAGTGGCATTTTGAAATTCAACCAAGCGCTTTGTGTATTCAGCTTGATCCATTTTCCTATTACTTGAGCCCACTCTGATATATGAAACACCTTTAAATGTATGGTACGGCGTCCCGCTTTTCTTTACTCCAACTTTAATGACTGGCTTGCCTTCAATAGTTTCAAGGGCTATTTCAGCATATAGTTTGGGTTCAGTGTTATCGGTATAGAGTTGTGCTAAGTCGCGGAGGGTTTTTTCAGAAACTCCAGTTAATCCAATTATATCTCCGTTATTTTTAACTCCAAAATAAATTACCCCACCGCTTTTGTTAGCAAAGGCAACAAGATCTTTACCTGCCTCTTGTTTTTCATTAAGACTTTCCTTAAATTCGATATTTTCAGTTTCTTGCCAATCTGGTGAGTGGACAGTATTCATATTTTTTAATATAAAAGCTTTGGCTTTATTCTACTATATTTTTGATTGAATTAGTAATTGTTAAAAGTGTTCTAAGGGTTTCCTTTAAAATAAAAGGATACCAAAAAATGCGCAGTATTTCGTACAACTACTGTTCATACATAAATGCTTGCCAACAAATGTCAGGATCCGGTAGGTTATCGGAACCATTTTTGGAAATTGGGCATTGGACATTTCAAAAATCACAAATTTTTAAGTATATGCCCCATCTTCGTCTTCTTCGTCCTCAAATATTTAATATTGATGTCGTTCGGTTTCACTTCAATAGGAATCCGTTTGGTGATTTTTAAGCCGTAACCTTCCAGCCCCACTAATTTTTTCGGATTATTCGTTAAAATCTCGATTTCTTTTAATCCAAGGTCCGCTAAGATCTGCGCGCCGATACCGTAATCACGGAGGTCGGATTTAAAGCCGAGTTGATGATTGGCTTCTACGGTGTCTAAACCTTTTCTCTGCAATTTATACGCTTTGATTTTATTCGCCAGCCCAATACCACGGCCTTCTTGTCGCATATACAAAAGTACCCCACATCCCCGCTGGCTGATGAGCTTAAGCGATTGGTCGAGTTGCTGGCCACAGTCACAGTGTTTAGAGTGGAACAGGTCGCCGGTGAGGCATTCGGAATGCACGCGTACGAGAACGTTTTTGGCTTTTTTAATGCCTCCCATCACAAACGCCACATGCTCCCTTAGGTCGATCTGGCTGCGGTAAACATGGATGCGGAACGTGCCGTATTCCGTTTGCAGATCGGTTTCCACCTCTTTGGTCACCAGTTTCTCGTGCTGATTGCGGTAGTGGATAAGATCCTGAATGGTGATGATCTTCAGGTCATGTTTTTTCGCGAATTCTTTCAGGTCCGGCAGGCGCGCCATGGTACCGTCGTCTTTCATTACTTCGCAGATCACCCCCGCGGGCGTCAGTTCAGCCAGTCGCATCAAATCCACGGCCGCTTCGGTATGGCCGGCACGTACCAATACTCCGCCGGGTTTGGCGATAAGCGGAAACATATGGCCTGGGCGGATGAAATCTTTTGCCGAAGAGCTTGGGTTCAGCATGGTCTGAATGGTTTTTGCCCGGTCGGCCGCGGAAATGCCGGTGGTAGTGCCTTTTTTGGCATCGACGGACACGGTGAAGTTGCAGTTGCCGTCCGGATTGGCCACCATGGGGTGAAAGTTGAGCCGGTAGGCCATCTCCTGTTCCATGGCCACACAAACAAGCCCCCGGCCTTCTTTGGCCATAAAGTTGATGGTGGCGGGTGTAATCGTCTCGGCCGCGGCGATCAGATCACCTTCGTTCTCACGGTCTTCGTCATCGGTGACGATGATCATTTTTCCGGCCTGCAGGTCTTTGAGTGCGGATTGGATGGTATTCATTACGTCATTTTAGTGGTATGCATTATAACCTAGAAAGTAAGAATTGCTAAAAGAATTGCCCAAGAATGGCCTAAGCAATCCTTTAAGCAATTCTTAAATTAGATATCAATTTTATAAACCTCCTTATCCGTCAGCACATACATAACACTTTCATTCTGTTCCACATAGATCTGGCGGATGTTGTTAAGCTCTTCAAAGACCACCTGACCGTAGTAACGGGAGTTCCCGCTATCGCTCTTGCTCAGGATAACTACTCGTTTATTGACCGGGTCGAGGAGGTAAAGATTGTCGATTTCAGGCCGTGTAAAGATCTGAGTTGAAGCAGAAATATCCACTGCCAGATCCTCGATTTTAAACGGCTGTTGTTTGGATTTATAGATCCGCACGATCCGTCCACCGTCTTTCAGCACATAAATATCTCCGTCAATCGTTATAGAGATCGCCCCCGAAAGGTCCGCGTCACCATTGTAATCGGTGCGGGCGGAATACTTATCACGCAATCGGGAATATTTGTAGATCTGATTATCGGTGGGGTTCAGTATATAGATATATTTGCCGTAAGCGGCCACATCAATACCTGACTTCCAGGCCTGGTCATCGGTGTTGGCAAAGCGGATCAGTCCATTCGAATATTCCATCACACGACCGGATTGAGTTAAGAATACAAGCGCGTCCTGATCTTCCATCGCTGTGCCGGCGATGACCACTTCCGTGTCATCGATCTGACGCGGATCGAGTACCTGATCCAGAATTACTTCGTAAAGCTTGTTGTATTCATAAATAAAGAAATTGCTATCTAGGTTCATCAGGCCAAGGGCTTTTACATTATCCCCCTTGGTCGACAGGTCGATATATGGTGCCAACTCCTTTAAGCGATCGGTATTATTGATGCTGTCGCGGGTGTCCTGGATTTTGTCGAGCAGGGCTAGTGTTTCAGCGCGAAAATAACTGGATTCGAGAATTTCACGGGATTCTTTTTCCACTTTTTCCAGAATCGCGTTGGCCGTTTCTTTATCATTGGCATACCCTTTGGTATTAGCGACATGAAGATCCTGATTTAACTGTTCGATTCTGGTGCGGTACTCCTCACGAATCGCATTGTCGCGCCGACTGCTCATCAAAAACGAAACACTTACCGTCAAAACAATCACGACAGCCAGTAGGGATAAAAGGACATTTCGTTTGCTCATGTGGGTTTTTCTGCCGGTTTTTTCAGTTAAAAAGTTCGTCGCGGATCTGAGAACCTTTTTTAGCTGAATCCAGAGCGGATTCGGAGAGCGGTCTGAGGCATCGTTCGATGCTTTTTGCAGAAGTTTAACATGCATACAGATCACACCAAGGCTCAGATCTTCATCATTCATGGTGAGCTCACGAGTTGATTCGATTGCTTCAGCCACACCATCAGCAAACAGTTGGACGATCTGCGAATGAGTGGCCAGGCGAAGCAGCCGGCCGGTAGAGAAGATGAGTTTGTCATCAGTCGCCAGTTCACCGCTCGCGATATTCACAAAAAGATCTTTCGATTTACTGCTAAGCCCCTCGCTGATCATGGAGAATTTGTTGTTGCGGATGAGATACGCTTCACTGTCACCCGCTTGGGTCAGATGCATTTCCTGACCCACAAAAACCGACATGATCGCGTTGATTTTTCCAAACGTTTTTTTGCGCCTCTCTTTCAGGTTATTAATAATCAGGTTTACCTCCTTAAGCGCTTGTTCAAAACGTTCGTACGGGCTCAGTTTAAATTGGTCAAAATAGACCTCCTCAATCGTATCGATAATACTTTGGGCTGTGGAGCGGGCATATTTACTATCCCCGACGATCTCAATTGCCAGCCAGACCTGATCCTCTACATTGGGTTTTTTTAAAGTTTTAAGCTGAATAAAGTGATCGGAATCACGCGCTACGGAAAAGATGTCAGCGATGAGTTTAAAAAACATTTTTATTTTGGTTAGATGTGGGTTCTCCCTCCGTAATCTCCCTCCGTGTCTCCAAGCTTATCATGTTTCCCCGACTGGTTCAAGAGAGCAAAATAATTTTTGTTTTTTATTTTTCCCCGACAATTTGCTAATATCAAGTTACCTTATCATTTTTGTAACTTAAGAAAATATGCAAATCAAAATCAAGTCACAAAACCTTAATTTGAATGATGAACAAAAAGCGCTGATCGAATCCAAAGTCGAAAAACTAAAAAATCTGGCTGACCGTCTGGACGATGAATCGGCTGAGTTCAGAGTAGAGGTAAGGCATGAAAAAGCCCGCAAAGCGGAAGATGCGTACGTCTGTCAGTTAACGATTTTTGTCCCGAACGCGGTTCTTCGGGCCGAATCCCGGGAGGAGAGTATCGAAAACGCCGTGGATGATTGTCTGGATAAAATCTACAAACCCATCGAACGCTATAAAGCCAAAATGCACCGGTCAGATAAAAAGGGCTTAGGCGCTAAAGGATTGGAAGATATAGAAAAGCCATCCGATGAATTTGAAATTCCTAAGATCCTCAGGCGAAAACGATTTTCCGCGAAGGCACCGATGACAGAAGAAGAGGCCATTGAGCGGATGGAAATGATCGGTCACGGTTTTTTTCTCTTCAATAATATGGATACCAACCGCTTCAGCATCGTTTATAAACGGGATGACGGGTACTACGGCATTATTGAACCGAAGATGAATAACGACTAATCAGTCTTAAATCATCAGTCTTAAGTCCTAAGCAGGCCACAGTCCTGAGGCTTAAGACTTACTGCTTAAGACTTAAGACTTTTATTGAATGAGACCACCCTTCTCACAATTCGTCCGAAAACTAGTGTTTATTTCGCCATTTGTATTTCCGGCTTATTTACTGCGCTTTCAGGTGGTCGGAATCCCGTTTACTGCTGCTGAAATCTTTATTTATCTGCTTTTTGGTCTGTGGATTCTGAGTTTGTTTCAGGCGCATCGTCAGGTAGACTGGGATGTAAAGACGCGCTGGTATTGGTATGTGGTTTTTTTAATTTTAACCGGAGCCACGCTGGGTGCCCTGACGGCGCCGGATTTTTTGAGTCTGCCGAGCGGTGAGATCCTTAACGCGAAACGCGCCACTCTGGGGGTCTGGAAAGGGTGGGCTATGGCGCCTATTCTGTATTTTGCGGTGCTGACTCAGGTTTTGAAAACGGAAGCAGATGCTGAAAAGATCCTCCGCTCCCTTATCTACTCTGCCACACTTGTCTGTCTGCTTGCGTACTTTTTTGGTCTTTTTGGCGCTGGCATAACCATCGACCTCCGGCTGAGAGGGTTTTATGAATCCGCTAATTACCTGGCGCTTTACATCGTGCCGGCTGTCCTCATCAACATCTATTTCCTTCTCCGCTGCGGAACCGCCCCTCCTTCCCATCAGGATTATATCGATTTATCCACCTTGGTGGTATTGCTGTACAGTTTGTTTTTTACACAATCTTACGCGGGAGTGATTGGTGTGTTTGGTGCGCTAGGGCTGTACGCGCTTTATTTTTTATTCAAAAACCCAAAGCAACGAAAGAAGATTGGAGTCTCTTTGCTGATCCTGACTGCCACGTTTGTCGTGATTATTGTGAGCCAGCTGAATACCCCGAAATTCAGGCAGTTTTTAGATTTTAAAAACCGTTCCAGCACCACCGTGCGCTTAGAAATCTATCAAACATCCTACCATCTGGTAAAAAACAACATTTTTACAGGAATAGGCCCCGGTCTTTTTCAGGCCAACTATCAGATCAGCGCTCCGGAAGTACTTGAGCGCGCCCCCCTGGAATGGAACATGCCCCATTCCCACAATATTTTTATCGGGTTCTGGCTCAACGCGGGTCTGATCGGCTTAATAGCTTTCCTGATTCTCATCGTCTTATGCCATACGTCTTTCACCTTCCCATTGATTGCCCTGTGGGGCATTTTGGTTCACGGATTGTTTGATATGCCGTTCTGGAAAAATGACTTGGCTATGATATTTTGGTTAATCGTTGCCTCTGTTTTGGTTTTGCAAAAACTAAGTCTTAAAAAAGCTCAAAATCCTAAACTCGAAACCCGAAAAAAATCTTAAATTCAAATATCAAATGCTCCAAATATTTTAACATTAGCATTTTGAAAATTTGAAAATTGTTTCGAATTTCGAGATTCGAATTTCGTATTTTGTTTCAGTATGGAACTCATCTCGCTAAAAAGCCGGCGCCTGAAACCCAACGACGATCTCCTCGCGGCGCTCAAAAAAGCGTTCGGAAAAAGAAAGCTTAAAGAAGGCGATATCCTCGTGATCGCGTCCAAAGCCGTGGCGTACAGCCAGGGCCGTTTAGTGCTAGTTAAAAGTAAAAAAGAATTCAGAAAGCTGATTGAAAAAGAAGCCGATGCGGTTCTGGATGAAGGTGAAATGGTCATCACACTTAAAAATCACATCCTCATTCCCAACGCCGGGATCGACAATAGTAACACACCAAAAAATACCGTCGTCCTATGGCCGGATAAACCTTTTAAGGCGGCCCAGAAAATCCGTCAGAAATTGATTAAAAATTACAAAATTAAAAATTTAGGAATTGTTATAAGTGATTCTCATTGTCAGCCCCTTCGCGCAGGAACATCGGGCATCGCGATTGGCTGGGCAGGTTTTATGGGCGTTCAGGATGAGCGGGGTAATAAGGATCTGTTCGGAAAAAAAATGGAATACACGCAGATCGCGGTGGCCGACGACCTTGCCTCATCCGCTAATCTGCTGATGGGCGAGACCAACGCCTCCATTCCCTTTGTCATCGCGCGCGGATTAAAAGTAAAATGGTCAGAAAAAAAGTTTTCGGAAAAAGATTATTTCATCCACCCGAAAGAATGTATTTATAAGCATTTTTACAGCAAAAAACTTTTGAATACCTAAAAAAATGGGACGCCCTTTCGAGCGTCCCAAATGGGTGCATGCAAACCAGTTCGAACCGCTCTAGGTCAGGATGTTACAGGATCTGGTGTCCGGTGTATGCATCACACACCTTGGTTTCGGTGACGCAGGCACGGATGCGCACTGTCCCACCTCTTACCGACGGGACCCTGAGGGTGATGTCCGTCGGATAACTTTCAATCCCATTTCGCCGCTTGCGTGCGGCGTTTTTCAACTTCCGCTGATCAGCTGGGTGTAGAGTAGAAAAGCAGCCTTTTTGTGCCATGTACACTCCTCCTTGAGGTAGGTTTTCAGTACTACGCTTACAGGTTTGCGGTTTGCGATGCTCCCTTTGGTCTTAAGATCAGCCACACCGAATAGGGTGGGCAAGAGTCTAAAAACAGACCGCCCCTATTTTATCCGTAAAATTTTATATGTCAATTGCAAACGAAATGACGATATAACGAAATGACATAAGATTGTTAATTCGGTCTGTTTTGTTGTATGGTCATATCGTCATTTCGTCACTTCGTTATTATGTACAAAGTAGCCGTTCTCGCCTCTACCAATGGCACCAATTTCCAGTCCCTCATCGACGCCAAAAAGTCAGGGGTTTTAAAAGACAATGTCGAACTTTGCTGTTTGGTGACTAATAAAGAGTGCGGCGCCATCGAAAAAGCCATATCAGCCGGCATTCCCTATTATATAGTCGATCAAAAGGGAGAAAGCCGTGAGGAATTTGATGATAAGGTTATGACCATTCTGGATGAATACCAGCCCGACCTCCTTGTCCTCGGCGGTTATATGCGGATTGTCAGCAATGGTATGGTCGATAAATACCGCAACCGCATCATTAACATTCACCCCAGCTTACTCCCCAAATATGGCGGAGGAATAGATGTGTCTGTGCATCAGGCTGTTATCGACGCTGGTGAAGAAGAAACTGGCATGACCATCCATCTTCTCGATGAAGGGGTGGACACGGGCCCGATTGTCCTCCAGAAATCCTGCCCCGTCGATTCGTCCGACACACCGGAAATCCTGAAAGAAAAAGTGCAGGCGCTGGAAAAAGAGTGGTATCCCAAAGTCGTCCAGCTGTTCGCGGATGGGAAAGTTACCGTTCAAGATAACCACGTTGTGATCCATGAATAATTATCTGGCTTTCTGGAAGACAAACAAACGGCGTAATTTATGGCAGCATCCGGTTTGGGCGGCTTTTCAGAGCGCGGTTCATCGGAAGGTTTTTTTAGCTGAGGCAGAAGGAGCTTCAGCATTACTCATAAAACACAATCTCACTCTTGGTTTTTGCTGGCTGGAATGCCCGAGGGGTCCGCTTTTTAAGGACGAAAAAAGTTTGTTACAGGTTCTGATGGACATCCGTAAAACCGCCAAAAGGGAAAAAGCGATTTTTGTCCGCCTGTCTCCCTTTGAACAATTGGACATCGGACACCTGCCTGCCGGTAGGCAAGGTTGGAAATTAGACATTGCGAAGCATGACCATCAGCCGCAAACCAGCCTCATCCTCGATTTAGACCAAAGTGAAGAAGATATTCTGAAACAGATGAAGCCGAAGGGGCGTTACAACATCAAAGTAGCGGAAAAACACGAAGTAACCGTTGAGCCCAGTCTGGATGTCGACACGTTTCACCATTTGCTTTCTACCACTGGTTTTCGAGATAAATTCGGCATTCATCCAGAGTCTTATTATCGAAAAATGTTACAATCAATGCCCAAAAATGCTCAATTGCTCCTCGCCAAATGCAATGGACAGGTGATTGCGGGCGGGTTATTCGTTTATTTGGATGAGTGGGGGATCTATTATTACGGCGCGTCCGCTGAAACCTATCGGAACGTCATGGCACCGTACCTCATTCAATGGGAAGCGATAAAAGAAGCCAAAAAACGCGGCTGTAAGCATTATGATTTTTTAGGCATTTCACCCGAAGGCGCCAAAGGGCACGCGTGGGCGGGTGTGACGGGATTTAAACAAAAATTCGGCGGCCGCACCGTCAGTTACCCGCAGGCAAAAGAGATGGTGCTCAGGCCATTCTGGTATTTTATTTATCAATGTTACAAAAGATTCCGATGAAAACCTTCAAAATTTCAACCAAAGGCAGAACCGTGATAAATAATATTACAGATGATGTCCGCAAAGTCGTCACGGACATGAAAATCGATGACGGCATTGTTACGGTTTACTGCCCGCATACTACGGCAGGCATTCTGATTAACGAAAGCGATGATCCGGCGGTCCAGCGCGACATCCTTCGCCGGCTGAACGATCTGGTTCCGCTCAATCTGGAATACGACCACGAGGAGGGCAATTCCGACGCCCATATCAAATCTTCTCTCATCGGCTCCTCCGTTCAGGTATTTGCGGAAGGAGGAAAGTTAAAATTGGGTCAATGGCAGGCCATCTACTTTTGTGAGTTCGATGGTCCGCGTGATAGAGAGGTGTGGATTAAGGAGTCATAATTTTTGTCATTTCGGTCCTGAATTTGATTCAGGAAGCGGAGAAATCCCTTCAAAAAGCTTGCCATAAATATTTAAATATGGTATAATTTTATGATAATAAAATTTAATCCAAATTATCATGCCTGAAAAAGAATCCCCTTATAAAATCAGCCCGCCCGCCAAAAAGGAGCTGAAGACAGACCCTCTGAAAAAAGAGATCAGTAAACCGGAAGAACCCCGTGAAGATATCCAAAAAAAAGCTTCCGAATTGGTCAAAAAGGCGGATTTGAGTCTTCCTTATGAAGAAACGTATGCTGCGACGCTCGAGGCTCGGGAAAGATTGGCCAGGGAGAAAGAAAAAGCTGAAAAAGGAAAAGAAGTTTTGAGCAAAAAAGAAAAGCTCCGGAATCAACTTGTGGAAAAGGGGCTTAAAGACGAAGCCTTATTGGCCTTTGAAAGCGCTTATAACCCGAAAATATCCCCAAAAATCAAACAGATCTTAACAGATAAAAAATTGGACATCCGAAAGCCGCAGACATGGGATACAGTCCATAAACTTCTCACAACTCCCGCGAAAGACAAACCCTATTTCTGCGAAGCGTATGTGGATGAATACAAGAATTTTATTCCTTTGGTTCCTTTGGTTTCCCCGGAAGAAAAGCCGGTTTATGTGGCGGATTTTGAAAAAATGGATTTAGAAGGTGAAAATATAATTAAAGGAGATGCGGGTGAGACAGTCGCAGAAGGGCCTGAAAAAAGAAAAATGGAATTTAATAAGCAGGTGCTGGCGGTTGAGAATCCTGTTAAATCCGTGGACGATGTTTACGCGTATGTGGAAAAACTGCCCAGTGAATTGCAGGATGATGTGGCCGTGATGCTGGATGAAAGTGATCTAAAAAACATGAATCTTTTTAAGCTCAGGCAGGTTGCTCAATATATCAATGGCATTGCGGAAGGCAAGGATAAAAAAGAGCCTCTCCGCAAACTCCGTGTCGCTTTAGGCAGGGAAGCGCTGAGCGAGAAAGATGTCAGAATGGCTGAAAAAGTCGAGGGGAAAGGGATTTTGGGAATCGATAAGAAAGACCTGCCCCAAAATGTATTTGGCGAAGAAAAGCCACAGGTCAGCGGTATATCCACCCGAAAACCACGATAGGCTAAGGCTTTATTCGGTTGATCATTCGTGGGAATGGAATCGTCTCGCGGATATGCTGTGTTCCGCAGATCCAGCCTGTGATCCGTTCCAGCCCATACCCAAACCCACTGTGCGGCATGGAACCGTATTTCCGCAGATCCAGATACCACTCAAACACTTTCGGGTCGAGTTTGTGTTCTTTGATGCGCCCTATCAGTACGTCGTAATCGTCTTCACGCTGAGAACCGCCGATGATCTCACCATACCCTTCCGGCGCCAGCAGGTCCGCGCAAAGCGCCCGGCTGTCATCCTCCGGATCACGCTTCATGTAAAACGCTTTCACTTCAGCGGGGTATTTTTCCACAAAGATCGGCTGGTCATATTTTTTGGTAAGAATTGTCTCATCATCTCCGCCTAAGTCATGGTCTGGCTGGATATCCGAACCCATTCCCCTCAGTTCCTCCACCACGTCCGCGTGGGTTTTGCGGATAAAGGGCGCTTTGATCTTTTTCAGCGGTTCGGTGTCTCGCTCCAGGATCGTCAGCTCTTTCTGATTTACCTCCAGTACCTTTTTTATAATGTGGCAGATGAGTTCTTCCTGGATTTTCAGGTTTTCCTCATGGTCGCACAGCATTTCCGCATCCATCATCCAGAATTCCGTTAAATGCCGTCTCGTTTTGCTTTTTTCCGCGCGAAAAACAGGGCCAAAATCAAACACGCGCCCATGGCTCATCACCGCGGCTTCCAGGTAAAGCTGTCCGGATTGTGAAAGGTACGCGCTGCCTTCATCAAAATACTCGATCTCAAACAATTCCGTGGTCCCTTCGCATGCATTGGGCGTCAGAATAGGGGAGTCGATTTTAATAAATCCGTTCTGATTAAAATAATCATACGTCGCGTTGATGACGGTGTTCCGCACCCGCTGGATAGCCCATTGCTTACTGCTCCTCAGCCATAAATGCCGATTGTCGAGCAGGAATTCCGGCCCGTGTTCCTTCTTGCTGATGGGATATTCGTCCGTCGGCTGATGGATGATTTCAATACCCGATATCTGCATCTCAAACACATCGTCATGCTTGGGGTGCTGGGTGATCTTTCCCGTTACTTTAACGGAGGATTCGGCCGTCAGTTTATCAGCGGTTTCCATCACATCATCAGGCGTATCGCCCTTAAAAGCCACGGCCTGCATCAGTCCGCTGCCGTCCCGCAATTGAAGGAAATAGATCTTCCCGCTGCCACGCTTGTTATACATCCAGCCTTGGATGGTGGCTTCTTTATCAACATGGTTTTTGGCGTCTGAAATTCGGATAACACTCATATTTTTAGATTAAAAGACGCCTCATAGATTATCAATTTTTGTGTCTAAATACAATCATCAATCAAATCTTGATATTCTGGGTTGGTGTAGATATTCTGGGTTGGTGTAAATGTATGGCCAATCCGAAGGCAAACCGTGTTTTATCTGATTGTGTTCGATGTATTCCATATGATAATCAAAATCATTTTCATTTCGGATATAATGGTCGTGGAATTTGTCCTGCCATTTAAATTTTGGATACGGATTTTGGTTTTTGTGTTTTTGGATGAATTGTTGTTGGTATTTATCCAACATCCCCCGAAACCGAAGGCCGGGATAATTATCCCGGCCTTCCGAGGGATTGATTATTCCATTAATAATATTGGCATTATGTGAAAAATTCCGTTTCAAACAATGCATTATCTCCGATACATTCCATTCATCCCCCGGTTGCACCAATAAATGAAAATGATCATAAGCCAATACCCATCCGAACAACAAAAATCCTTTGAATCGTTTACAAAACCGTAAATTCTCCACAAACAAATCGCAAAAAATCCGCTCCCGGAAAAACGGGACATTTCCCTGCGTTTTGCATGTAACAAAATAACACGCATCGGGGAAAATGATGTGCTTTTGAGAATTCCGATGCAATAACCGATAAGTTTTTATAAATTCTAAATATCGCCCCATACAAAAAATTCTTTTAAACACAAAATAAGAGATTAACTTATATCAAATTAATCAAAGAAAAGTCAAATTTACAAATTTTTATACATCCATTTGGTCAGCGTCCATCCTTCCGAAAAACGGATAGCGCGGTTAAGCATTATATCAGAAATGCATTCATCTAATCCACAGTTTTCTCTTTCCTCCAGTTCATATAAAAACGGCAGGGATTCTTCCTGCCCCAGCTGGCTGAGCGCCCACAGTGCGTCATTTTTTTCTTTAATCGATGTTTCAATCGAATTGATGGATGACATCAGTGATTGAGCACAGCTTTCGCCCCCAAAACGCCCCCGATATTCATCACAGATGGTTTTGACACCGTTGTAAATCCCGCGTAAAGAAAAAGCGAAAAAGATCAAAAAAGCAATAAGGGTAGTCACTCCGATGATAGCGAGGCGCTTAAGATTCATTTGAGCAGGGTTAAAGGGTCAATCCATTCTTGCAGACGTTCCGGTTCCTGAACGTATCCAAGTAAGACAGTTGAAAAGCCTTTGTGGATGCCTAAATGCAGATGCTTCCTTTCTCCATCCGTTTCATTGCTGTATCCCTGCCCCAGAATGCCGATCCGCTGGCCTTTTAACAGCTTTTCATTCAACTCCATCGGGATACTGCTTAACCGAAGATGGCCATACAAAACCGTTATATCCTCGCCCTCCAGTATACACCGCTGTATCAGCACACCGCCATATCCCGTGGCCGTCCTTTTTAAAACCACCGGCCCTTCACAAATAGCGTAAACGCTCACATCAGACTCCTGCTCCTCCGGAAATGTCTCAAAGTCTACGCCGGTGTGATATCCGGAGAACCTTTCAGTGTCAACGGGCGAATCGTTTGAGGAAATTTTTAGGCCAAATGGCTTTTTGGTAACTCGTTTTAAGGCGTCAGTAATCGGCTCCGCAATAAGCCCCCCTTCCACCTCATTAAACACTTCCACCGGAACATTCGTCGGCAAAGATGGGACGACCGGAACCGTCGGAGAACAAGCGGTAAGGATGAGGGCAGATAGGATGATAAAAGGAATCATTATACGCATACCTAAATGGTAGCATTATGGGTTTATAAAGTCATCGTGAAGATGGGTGGGTTGCAGTTAGTAAAGAATGTTAGCGGACGTAACAATAAATTGACCCTTAATTCAGAATTATTTTAGACTAGATTTTAAAAGTGAAGCATAAACTCTATTTTTAAATGCCCAGAGAAGCTATTTTGGATCAATCTCATAGATATTCCAGGAAATGTACAATAATCTGCATCAATTACCCGATTATTAGAATCATATATACACACTTATATATACCTCCAAGAATTATTAGTGAAAAAATTTTTACCTGAGGAAAAACATTACCCATCAAATTTGCCACATTATTACTACCCTCTTTTCCTGCCATTACTGAACAAGAGTGCAAAATAATAGCTGATTTTTCGGCGAGATAATCAGAAAGACCCGGCATCTCCTCTTTGCCACCTTCGTCAATAGAAAACTTTTCATGGTCAATTTCACACCCCCTAAGGTGTATAAACGGGCAAACTCATAACAACAAATTTATCGCCAATTTTTTTCACCCTAAAAGTAAAATCAGTCCGCATGGGGAAGTTTTCTTCATTTTCAACTTCTCCACAGCATGGACCTGACTCAAATACATCCCCATTCCTACCTAGAAACTGAATGCTAAATTCAAATTCTGTAGGAGAAATTTCTTTTTTATTCACTATATTTTTAACCTTTAGACAATTTAAACCGCTGTATCGACACGCTTTTAAAAATAATTCGCTATGGTCATCCGGATCGACAGATGGATTAAAACCTCTAAGTGTTTCATAATCACCACCATAATATTGAGCCGCTTCATTAAATTTTTCTTCATTCAATAATGAAAAATATTTGATAAGAGCTTCTTCAGCGTAATTCATATTTTCTTCATGGGCGTTATTTCCATTTGTTACCAAGCCTTGATTATTTTCCTCTTGTTTTTTGTCTGATAAATTCTGCAATGAATAGACATCGCATCCCGATAAAATAAACATAGATCCAATAATTATAATCAAAAATATTTTTTTCATAAGATTATGTTAGATTAACTAGTTACTAACCACAATTCATTTCCACCTAACGGACAGGCGTTTTAGGTTTTACATCATCCCCGGCATACCCATACCCCCTCCGCCCATCGGCATCACCGGTTCTTCTTTTGGGATTTCGGTTACCGCGCTTTCGGTGGTCAGGAACATGGCGGCGACGGAGGAAGCGTTTTCTAAAGCGCTTCGGGTCACCTTTTTCGGATCGATAATACCCGCTTTAAACATATCCACAATCAGCGGTTTGCTGATGGGCGAGGTGGCATCGTAACCCATGTTTTTATCCTTTTTCCAGGCATCCATCAGTTTGCCCTGGATGACCGCGCCATCCACGCCGGCATTTTCCGAGATCTGGTTCACAGGGTAGCTAAGGGCGTTTTTCACGATTTCAGCACCGAGCTGTTCTTCTTCATGTTCAAATTTTTTCGGGTTGATTTTTAAACTCGCCTGAAGCAGGGCGGCTCCGCCGCCGATTACCACGCCTTCTTCAACCGCGGCGCGGGTAGCGGAGAGGGCGTCTTCAATGCGGTGCTTCTTTTCTTTTAATTCGACTTCGGTGGCCGCGCCGACTTTGATGACAGCGACTCCGCCGGATAGTTTAGCCAGACGTTCCTGTAGTTTATCTTTATCAAAATCAGACGTGGATTTTTCGAGTTCGAGTTTAATTTGTTTAACGCGGTCCTGGATCGCCTCGCTCCTTCCTTTGCCTTCCACAATGGTAGTGTCATCTTTGCTGGAAACCACTTTGCGGGCTTTGCCCAGGTCTTCAATGGTGGCATTTTCTAATTTCAGCCCCACTTCTTTGCTGATCACACGTCCGCCCGTCAGGATAGCGATGTCCTGTAACATGGCTTTTCGGCGGTCGCCGAATCCCGGCGCCTTAACAGCAAGGGTATTAAAAGTCCCGCGGAGCTTGTTGACCACCAGCGTGGCCAGGGCTTCGCCTTCGATGTCTTCGGCAATAATCACCAGGTTCTTTCTGCCGGCCTGCGCCATGCTCTCCAACAGAGGAAGAATATCTTTAATGTTGTTGACCTTTTCATCCGTTATCAGGATGTAGGCATCTTCAAACACCGCTTCCATGCGGGCGGTATCGGTGATCATGTAAGGAGAAATGTAGCCGTTGTCGAACTGCATGCCTTCCACCATATCCACGGAAAGACCGAGTGTCTGGCCCTCTTCGACCTGTACCACGCCGTTCTCGCCCACTTTCTCAAACACCTCGGCTATCAGTTTGCCGACTTCCGGATTCTGGGCGGAGATGGTAGCGACCTGCTCCATTTCTTCTTTGGATTTAATGTCCTTTTTCATCTTACTGAGCTCATCCAGCACAATCTTAACCGCCCCCTCAATCCCTTTTTTCAGGAGCATCGGGTTTACCTTGTTTGTCTTTATGTGGTGCATACCTTCCTTGATGATGGCGTGAGCCATAACGGTCGCGGTCGTCGTACCATCACCGGCCACATCATTCGTTTTGTTGGCCACCTCTTTCACGAGCTGAGCGCCCATGTTCTCAAACGGATCTTCGAGTTCGATCTCGCGGGCGATGGTCACGCCGTCATTGGTGATGGCGGGCGCGCCGTATTTCTTTTCCAAAAGCACATTCCGGCCCTTGGGTCCCATCGTCACCCGGACGGTGTTATTTAATTTTTCAATCCCATCCAATAATTTTTGACGGGCATCGTCACCGTGCAATATGTCTTTAGGCATTTTTTTAAAATTTATGAAGTAAATTTTAATTTCCGATTACCGATTTCCGATTACCGATGTTGTTTGGCCAGTGCGTTTTCTAGTCCAAATAACATTTTCGAACAATCTTCATAGTCAGTAAGGAAATTATTTAATTGGTGTTCAGGTAAGTAATTTTTATTATGAGCGATTTTTAAATGATGTCTTGTTTCCCTCAGCTCTCCTTTTGCCCGGCTAATACATTCAAGATAAATGTTAGTATGTTTATTGCCAAAGCCTTCTGCAAGATTAGCCGGAACTGAATTGGAGCTTCTACGCAATTGAGATCCTAGTTCATATAATTCAAACTTTGGAAAGGAGAGAGTTAATTGATGAATTTCAAGAGCTAATTTGAATAATTTCTTATAAACTCGTAAGTCTTCTACATACATATTTGATTCAATTTAAATTCTACATTTTAACCGGTGGTCGGTAATCGGTAATCGGAAATCGGATTACGCAACGATGGCGCGTACTGAGGTCATTTCAACAATTTTATATTCCACTCCGTCCACTTTCACATCCTCGCCTGAATAACGGCCATAAAGCACTTTATCACCCACTTTCATTTCAATGGGGAGCTCGGTACCGCTCGAGCTGATGTTTTTGCTGGCAATAGCCATTACTTCGCCTTCCTGAGGCTTTTCTTTATTCGCGGTGTCGGGAATAACAATTCCACTAGCCGTCATTTCTTCTGCCTCAAGGGGCTTAATAACAACATAACCATTAAGAGGTTTGATGTTCATACTTTTTTAATTAAAAAATTAAAAGATTCAAAATTGAAAATTAATCTTAGAATTTTTAATCTTCAATCTTCAATAAGATTAGCACTTTAAATAACTGAGTGCTAAATCATTTTAGCAATCATAGACACTAAGTCAATTATTTTTTCTTCTAGATCAGAAATCACAAATCAGAAATCACAAATCCTTTTACTTCAGTAAAAGGTAACCTTCCGTACTCACTCCGTCATTAAAATAATGTTTTATCCACGTGACGGCCTCAAAAGACTTGAGGAGGTTTTGGCTGTAAACGCCCAGCGGTGTGTTAATAAGAAGCGGGTGAAGGTTTTTCAGTTCAATAAAAGTGATCTCATCGCTGACCGCGCTCAAGTTGCTCAGCGCCTGACGGAACGATTGGGATTGCGACAAAACAAAACGCGGAGAAGCGCTCAGGTCAATCGTCTCTTTAATCGATTCAGGATGATTGCTCATAATGATGAGCTCATCGGTGATCGCGTAGCAAAATCCGTAGGCGGAATCAGAAACGTCGAGACAACTGATTTCATAATCTTTATAGGTCTCCGTTATTTCTTTCAGGCGTGAAGGGTCCACTACCAATTCACGACTTTCCGTTCCATCCGGTAACGTAAATTCTTTCAGACGGGGGGCAAACTGGGAAGCAAGGGTCTGAAAACCTTCCAATAACTTCTTTAATTTGATTTCGGCGAAAGACCGGTCATCGTGCTTTAAGATCAGCCTGATTCCAAGTTGGCCGTTTTCAAGATAGTCAAAAGCCAAGGCATATTCTCCTGAAAATAAAGGGTAAATATCATTCCGAAGACTGACATCTTCTCCGAACACACGGCTCACCTGCGCCCGGACCACTCCTTCCAGAATAATCCCGTAGGCGGGGTTAAGCTGACTGATGGTTTCGAGCGTGTTCTGCCATTCATCGCTTAAATTGGCGCCGCCAATATAGGCAGCCAGATTTTGGGAGCCTAAAAAGTCTGCCAGACTATAGGCGAAACGGGTCGAATCCGTATAACCTTTTTTCAGCGCCAGTAATTTGGGATCAAGCGACAGAAGGGTATTGAAATGGAAGCCATTGTATTCTTTCTGAATAGTCAGAACCAGATGATCGGTAATGCTTTTAAGGGGCTCGATGAGCTGGTTAAGGGCATTGTTTTCTCCGAAATAAAGTGCCTGAACATTAAGATATCCGTATCCCCAGGCTTGCCGGGGGAGGTTGGCCAGTGACTTCCGGTAATCCGGATCAGCGTTAAGATTGGCATCTTCACCGCGGTAAACCGCCTGGATCATTTCCAGCGTAGAGGGTTTTTCCGTGATAAACAGGTAAGGCCCGATAAAGCTGAAAGAAAAATGTTTGCTTTGAGAATAAGAATAAATCGGTAATTTTTTATCGCCACTAACAATCAGCTTTTCGCCTTCCAATCCCAACTCTTCGAAAAAGGCCAATGCCTGTTTTTGGCTTCGGACACGGAAAAACAAGACGAGCTTATTTTTATTGTCACCGTTTTTAAGCAGGGCTAGGCCCAGTCGGCCTTGCGACAATTGCTCTTGTAAATCCTCCACGTCAAGCTGGAAGGCTTGTTCCAGCACAGTGCTTAAGCCCATCAGATCCAAAACCGTTTCCTGATTCAGACGAGGAGGGAGTGTTAAGTCCTCCAGCTCAAAATAAGCAACGGTCTTTTCTGCCGGCAATGTATAGGTAGCGCTTCGGTTGGTAAACATGAACCAGACCAGATAGACGAAAAAGGCAACCATCATCAAAAGCCCAATTCCAAGGATGCCAAAAAGCAGACGATCCAGAAAAGTCGCCTTGCTCTTTCTTCGCTCCAGTAATTTTTTGAGAAGCAGATTTTTACTCATTTAACATAACGAAATGACGAAATAACGATACAACAAAAATCAGAAATCAGAAATGCGAAATCTGAAATTAAATTTCAGTCTCTTTGCCACATTTCTCACATTTGATTAGATTCCTTTTCGCCTGTACCTGAAGCCCTTTGCAGACAGGGCAGGGGTCTTCAATCGGTTTGCTCCAGGTGGCAAAGTCGCATTTAGGGTAGTTCCCGCAGCCATAAAATACCTTTCCCCGCTTTGTCCGTTTTTCTACAAGCTTACTGCCGCATTTAGGACATTCCACATCAATGGCGTGAGCCAGTGGACGGGTCGTTTTACATTTGGGGTAAGCAGAACAGGCCAGGAAATCACCGAATTTTCCGGTTTTAATCACCATGGCTGAGCCGCATTTATCACATTTCTCATCTTTAAACTCTTTTTGCAGTGCTGCTTCTTTTTTCCGGTCTTCTTTCATCGGTTTGGCGTTTTTACACTCAGGATATTTTGAGCAGCTGAGGAATTTGCCGTTCCGGCCCAATTTTACAACCATGTCAGCACCGCAGACATCACATTTCTCATCTGTCTTTTCCTTAACTACATCCGCTTTTTTAATCGTCTTCTTCTTCTCTTCCAATACTTTTTCAAAAGGTTTATAAAAATCCTCTATTACAGGTTCCCATTCCACCTTGCCTTCCGCGATATCATCCAGTTTTTCCTCCATGTCCGCTGTAAAATGGTAGCTGACAATATCTTTAAAGTGCTCCATTAAAAAATCATTTACAATCACGCCGATTTCCAGCGGGTAAAGTTTTTTATCCGGTTTTTTTTCTACATAACCCCGCTGAATAATCGTAGAAATAGTCGGTGCGTAAGTAGAAGGACGGCCGATCCCTTCGGATTCCAGTTTTTTAACCAAAGTCGCTTCTGTGTAGCGGGGAGGGGGTTGAGTAAATTTTTGCTCGTCGTTGACCTTTTCCAATTTACACACTTCGTCTTTTGTGATTTTCGGAAGGATTCGTTCTTTATTTGCCAACGCTTCATCAGGATGATCAGTTCCCTCAACATAGACTTTCATAAAACCCGCTGATTTGATCACCTGCCCCTTAGTAATAAGGGTGTAGCCGTTATTTGTTTCCACGGTTACCGTCGTCACATCCAGTTGCGCGTCAGGCATCTGGCAGGCGATAGTGCGCTCCCAGATTAATTTATACAATTTATATTGAGAGGGATCCAAATGAGGCTTTAAACTTTCGGGTGTTTTGCTCGGATCCGTGGGGCGTATGGCTTCATGAGCCTCCTGAGCCCCTTTGGTTTTTTTGGTAAAAAAGCGGGGTTTTGAGAGGGCGTATTCCTCTCCGTATATTTTCTTGATGACCTTAGGCACCACTTTCAGGAATTCCATAGAAATGTTGAACGAGTCTGTTCTCATATAGGTAATAAGACCGGTATGGTGCTGGCCATGTTCTATTCCCTCATAAAGTTGTTGTGCTACTACCATGGTCTGTTTTACCGAGAAGCCAAGTTTGCGGGAAGCTTCCTGCTGAAGGGTGCTGGTGATGAATGGGGGGGCAGGACTGCGTTTGGCCGCTTTGGTAACGAGATCCGCCACTTTATAATCAGCTTTCTTAAGATCTTTCACAATCGTCGCGGCTGTTTTTCCATTTGTCACTTCTGCTTTTTTGGTCTTGATCTGAGCGAGTTCTGCATTGAACTTCCCATTTTTCGCCTTCAGGTCAACATCGATCTTCCAGTATTCTTCCGGTTTAAAATCCTCGATTTCCCGCTCTCGTTCAACCACCAGGCGGACCGCAACACTTTGCACACGTCCGGCGCTCAGACCTCCTCTGATTTTGACCCACAATAAAGGAGAAAGTTTATAGCCCACTAAGCGATCCAGTACACGACGGGCTTGCTGAGCGTAGACGAGGTTAATATCAATATTCCGGGGATTTTCCAGGGCGTTCAGGATGGCTGATTTGGTGATTTCATGAAAGGCAATTCGCTTATAGTGTCCCTTTTTTAAATCCAGCGCGTGTATCAGATGCCAGGCAATACTCTCTCCTTCGCGGTCCTCATCAGATGCCAGCCAAACCATCGTATCCTTATATTTATGGACAAGTCCCTTGAGTTCTTTAACAATTTTTGTCTTGTCCGGGCTGACTTCATATTTTGGCTCAAATCCTTTTTTAACGTCGATACCCAATTCTTTTTTTGGAAGATCCCGAATATGCCCCATAGAAGCTTTAATATTATATTTAGCCCCTAGAAATTTTTTGAGAGTCCTAGCCTTAGCGGGAGACTCGACGATAATGATATGATTCATGGATTCGTTGGTAACGCTAGTGATTAACAACTGAAAGATTTACAGGTAAGAAGGTCACTTGTCAAATAATTTGGGCAAATGAATTGATGTTCAGGATTTAAAGACATTAAAATTATTAAAATGTCAATTTTTGCTTTAAATAAGCCAAAAAGAACATTATTTTTACTGGTAAATTTCCTTTTTCGTCAAATCTTCGATTTTTGGCTTAAATACTGAATTAAATGTGAATACAAAATTGTATCAATCGACTTTTTCGCTAGCTAAAGCGAAAAACCCCTTGTCATGCTGATTTTCGCTGATTATACTGCCTTTGTTTTAATTCCTAATATTTTTTATTATGACTAAGCAAGATTTAGTTACGGCGATTGCGTCCAGCGCTGGCGTGACCAAAAAAACAGCTGGTGTCTCTTTAGACGCTCTCCTTGAATCCATTACTAAAGAACTTAAAAAAGGAAAAAACGTGACCATCACTGGTTTCGGCACCTTCCGCATCAGCAAACGTGCTGCCCGCACGGGTGTAAATCCTCGCAATCCATCTCAAAAAATCAAAATTCCTGCAATGAACATCCCTGCTTTTAAAGCTGGCAAAAGCCTTAAAGACGCTGTTCGCTAAGTCATAGTAAACACAAATAAAAAATTTGATCCCCTCCTTGGCTCTGTGCGAAGGAGGGGGTTTTTGTTATCAAGGGATATTCAAAGCAATCTGTGAACTTGAAAAAGTCATTGGTTTTTTGTATCCTCTTTGTACAAAATTTAATTTTTTAAATGCTTTATTATGCCAGCACAAGAAACAAGCGGTGATACCTTTCAGACAGATGTATTAGACGTTAAAGATATTCCTGTTTTGGTGGACTTTTGGGCTCCCTGGTGCGGTCCGTGTCAGATGCAGGGGCCGATTTTAGATGATTTATCCGGTGAAGTGGAGGGGAAGGCGAAGATTATGAAAGTCAATGTGGACGAAAATACGGAACTAGCCAGCCAATATGGCATTATGAGTATTCCAGCTCTAAAAGTTTTTAAAAACGGTGAAGTGGCGGAGGAAATGGTCGGCGTACATCAAAAAGACCAGCTGATGGAAGTGATCGAAAAGAATAGCTAAAGGATTGCTAAAAAGGATTGCGTAAGCCATTCTTAAGCAATTCTTAGGCTATTCTTGTTTTAAGAAGCTCGGTCCATCGCCTCATTCGCCAGTTCATCAGCCAGGCTGTTTTGGGCGCGTTCGATATGTTCGATGGTAAACGTTTTGAACTGCCCCACAATTCGCTGAACTTCGTCAAATAACGGGCGGACATTTGCACTTTTCACTTTATAATTTCCGTTCATCTGTTCCACTACGAGCTGGCTGTCCATAAAACAATGGATTTTCAAATCAGGGAAACGGCTGTAAACCTCCCGAAGCGCCGTGCGCAAAGCCAGATACTCAGACTGGTTATTGGTTTTTTCGCCGTAAAATTCTGACCCCTGTAAAACATTTTCTCCGCCACGGAACACCACAAAACCTCCGCCAGCCAGCCCTGGATTGCCACGGGAGCCACCATCCACATAGACCTCAATAGTTTCCGCGTTCATGGCTATATGTTTATGAATGTGGGTTTTAACTGCCAGTTCAACGAATGCCTGCTGTTCGCGTTTGGGGATATGTTTGTCTAATTGTTTCTGAATACTTTTTGAAATCATAAGAATTGCTCAAGGATTGCTTCAGAATAGCTTAGACAATTCTTTAGCTATTCTTAGACAATTCTTTGATTTATCGGTTAATCGTCTCAATCTTTTTCACGCCCAGCAGAAAACGATTTTTGGACAATCGGGTTCCTGTTAAGGTTTTAAGGAATTGGCGCGTCACGGTGATGGCAGTGAACATGGAAATCAGGATACCGATAGCCAGCATCAGGGCGAAACCGCGGATGATAGAATTCCCGAAGAACCATAAGATCGCGCAGGTAATCAGAGAAGAAACATTAGAATCCCGAATGGAAGACCAGGCGCGTTCAAAGCCGGTTATAACCGCTGCCTGAAAACCTTTGCCGGAGTTCAGCTCTTCTCTCGTACGTTCAAAAATCAGGATGTTCGCGTCGACCGCCATGCCGATAGAAAGGATAATACCGGCGATGCCCGCGAGCGTCATAACAATACCCGTGGTTTTAAGAATGAACAGGATAATAATCGAATAGATGATGAGTGCCAAAACGGCGAAAACACCCATTAATCGGTAGCAGGCAATCATATAAAGGGCCAGAACAATTAATCCGAGCAAGCCAGCCAGGAGCGAGACACGAAGGGCGCCTTTCCCGAGAGTGGCGCTGATGGTGTATTGGCCAGACAGGATAACAGGGGCGTCGATGGCTCCCGTATTTAAGTCGTTGGCCAGCTGAAGAGCTTCAGTGATGGAATAATTACCGGTAATAACGGCCGCGCCACCACTGATCTTTTCGTTTACATTCGGTGCAGAGATCAATTCGCCGCCCACAAAAATCGCCAACGGCTTATTCACTAACCGCTCTGTAATGTCCGCAAACATATCCGCCCCTTCACTATCGAATTCAATACTTACCTGAGGTGAGCCAATCTGATTGTAAGTAACAGTCGCGTATTTAAAATGCGCGCCATCCAGCCCTGTGGATTTCCACGGATCCGGTGTCAGGTCGAAAAAAAGTTCATGATAATTGTATTCTTCTTCGTCTACTGTCACTTCATATGGAACAGTCAGTTTCAGTTCCTCCTCCAGTTTTTGCCGGTTGGCTTCGTTGTTCGGCAGAGTCAGTACGGCTACCGAAATTGTCTCCTCTTCCCCTTTTTTATCGGTAGTTTTGATGATGTGATAACCGAATTCCGTTTCGACGACATCTGAAATTTCACCCACCTCCAGTCCGAAAGCAGTGTCTTCAAAAGCAGGGGCCATTTGGCCGGTTCCAAAGAAGCCAAGGTCTCCTCCGCTGGGGGCTGAGGTGCAATCGGAATGTTCTTTAGCCAATTCTGCGAAACGATCCGGATCTGCCTGAACTTCTTTAAGTAATTGTTTCGCCTCTTTTTCTGCTTCGGCTTTGGTGCGGGTCACTTCGGCAGCTGCCCGTTCCGCTCCCTGATAGGAAATCAGGATATGGCTGGCTTTCACTTCTCCTAGTCCCTCATCTTTTGCCAGCACTTCATAGACTCTTAATTCATTATCCACTTCAATAATACCGGTCAGTTCATTCACGGGCGTCAGCCACAGAATATCAGCCACGTTTTCCGGAAAATCAGCACGTTTTTTAAGGTTTTCCGTGTCACGTAGTTTATTAAAAGCTTCGGCTACTTCACGGAATTCTTTCACCTCTTCTTTAGTGCGCTCCTTCGTCTCTTTACCAAGGAACTGAACAATATAAAGCCCATGCCGTTCAGAAATCTGTCCATCACCGCTTACCACATAGCCATCCGACCCTTCAATCAGGGTTCTGCTGATAGCATTGGGCTGCATGGTTGGAAGCAGATCTTTGTAGCGGGCCGGCAGTTCAGAAACCCATTTGGTTTCATTCTCACGGAAATCAATTTTCTTGTCGCTGGTTTGGGAATTGAAAGCAAGAGCTTTGAAGTCCGCATCGGGCTTAAGCGCCTCAGCTAGGACTGCATTGGCTTCTGCTTCGACTTTCCCCTTTTCATCCGCTTCCATTTCCGTTTTTTGCTCTTTAAATTCCAGCTGGATGGTTTTACCCACTGTTTTTTTAGCTTCATTAATGTCCTTAATACCCGCTAATTCCACAATAATGTGCTCTTCGCCTGCCACATTCGAGAGGTAGATCTGCGGTTCTGAAACCCCCAGGCCATTCACACGACGTTCAATCGTGGTACGCACCCCTTCAATGACATCGTTAATACGCACATCATTGTTTTTATCATCGTCTTCGTTTTTAGCGTAAGCATTGCGCAGGTCAATGCGGTAATCCAGCTGAGTTCCGCCTTGTAGGTCTAAACCAAGGGTGATCTTAGGATTTTTGAAAAAGTTTACAAACGCATTGTCCGGCCACGTCGATTTGACCGAATAGGGAAGCGCCACGACACCCATAAAAAGGGAGGCGACGATAATAGTGACAAGTCCTTTTGAAAATCTGGAAAACATTTTATTAAAAATTAAGGAATAATCAGTAAGAATTAAGCCCGTAAAACGGGCGGAATCAGTTTAGCGGAAACCGCTCTGTGGTGCAATATTATATCAAAGACAAACTTCTAAAAGGCAAATTTTAAATTTATATTCATTTTACTGAAGGCGCGGAAATGCTTCCGCGCCGGCGCGATTGATTAATCGCGCCTTCAGATATTTAAATAATAATTTGTAATTTACCTTTGTTTATTTTTCAATCTTACTCCCTTGCCGGATCATCTTATGGCTTAAATCGATATTCTTAAGCTCCGCCCCTTCATCCACAATACAGTTCCTCAGCACGCAGTTGATGATTTTACAGTTTTTTAAAATCACCGTGTTTTCCAGGGTCGAATCCTGAATGCTCGCGTGGTCGCCCAAATACACACCGCCTTTAAACTGTGAACCTGTTTTTTCCACCTGTCCGTTTTCAATCACCTGACCATTCAATAACTCCCGGTTCGCTTGCAGATAACCCTCAAACGAACCCACGTCAAACCATTTTTCTTTAAAAGAAAACACGTTGATCGGTACATCCTTTTTAAGCAGATATTCAAAAATACCGCCCAGGTCGTCATTCTTTTCTTTGGCATAATCTACAATGTCGTTTAAATTGGTTTTGGGGAAAATATAGCAACCCGTGCTTACCAAGGTGCTTTTTGGCTCTTGCGGTTTTTCCTGGAATTCGACAACTTGTCCTCCTGAACTTGATTCAGGATCTGTGTTTGCGATTACCACACCAAACCGTTTGGCTAAATCCAGCTCCTGAATATCATACGCCGCCAGTAGTGGATGATTTTGGTATGAATCGATAAAATCCTTCATCTCAAAACCAAAATAGTTATCGCCGGCGATAAGTAATAAGTCTTCATCCAGTTTTTCATGGCCGATCACCATCGCCGTGGCGCCCAGTGCTCCCTTTTTAAATTCATCCTCAAACGAATCCTCCACAAATATCTTAATCGGCCGATCGGGATAATTTTCAGCCCATTTTTTAAATTTATCCTCAAAAACCGCGTTTGTGGAAATGATGATTTCCATATTTTCCGGCAAACCCTCGACAATATGCGAGATAATCGGCTTATCTTTCAGGTGCAGGAGAGGCTTGGCCTTATTTTCCGTCAGCGGCCAGAGCCGCGTTGCAAAACCGCCAGCGAGGATAATACATTTCATAAATTCCCAATTGAGGACCCAATTGAGGACCCAATTGAGGACCCAATTGATGGTAAATAACTATCAAGCTGATAATCAATCAATGGGCCTTCCATTGGGCCTTCAATGGGTAAATATAATTACCAAATCTTATCCCACCACTTCTTTTTCCGCACCACTTTCAAAAACGGCTGTCCTTCGATTTCCTCCACATGCTGATGGCCCTGGAAGATACCCAAAAGTTCCGGCGGCATGATGAATTTGATGTTGTTCTGCAGTGCGTAATTGATGATATTGAGAGTTTGCTCCAGGTGATCCACTTGCAGGATATGGTCGATGTTGTGTTGGGCGATGGCTTTTTCAAACACATTCATCTTGCCAACCACAGGCACCCCCGCAATCACGCTTTTACCACTGCCGTAGGCATCAATAATAGCCACGGGTTTGATGTGGGATTTGGTCTGTAGCAGGTGTTTGATGATCTCCTCCGCGGGCCGGTTGGCACCGATCACCAGTGTTCTATAAACCCCCACCTCCCGCTCAGCACTTTTTTGCAGAATCCACTTAAAGATCCGATGCCAAAAGTAAACAAACAAAAACGTCAGCAGGAAGATGTAAACCAGAATCAGACGCGAGAAGAAATTGCGGTACGCAAAGTAATAAAGCACCATAAACACCGCCACATTCTCAATCGCCACAAACGCGATCCGTTGCATATGCCGAAAGCTCCGGATCTGCTGGGTCAGCTTGTAGGCGCGCGCAAAAAACATAAACCCCAGCGTAATCGGCGTGGTGATAAGCGCGATGGTCATGTATTTATCGAACGGAAAATCCGTGGAAAAATAGAACCCGATACGCAAAAAATAAGCCGATGCGAATGCGGCCGCTAAAAGCAAACCGTCCACAATGATCTGTAATATTTTTAGGCGGATCAGCTGTTTATTCATCGGTATCCGGATTATCTTTTTCATCCCCCATTATGGTAGCCAAAGCCCGCGCATGCGTCATGTTTGCCTGACCCATGGCAATAGCCAGGTAGTGAGGATTGAGCGGGTGCCCTCTTTTCTGATTTTCGGAATCAATGACATCACGTTCTTCGTCAGGTTTTTTCTGAGTCATGATTGATTGGTTAAATAGCAAAATTAGTTTTACCATAAAAACGCGTTCAAAAGAAGCCATAAATTAAGGAATATATTTATATATAAGCTCTTGCTGTGCTAAAATACTTTTAATTAAAAACTAAAATATTGTAAGTGTCTCGTGTCTAGTGTCTCGTGTCTGATAAATTCACGAGTCACGAATCACGAATCACAAAAATAAATAAATGAAAAAGGCTTTTAGCCCACAATCTCATTACTACGTTTTCGCGCTCCTGTTTGCCATAATGGCTATTATGGGGGGTGTTTTTTATGATGATATTCAGAATATCGGATTGCGAGCGGATGATTGGGATGTTCCCACGGCCACCACGATCAGTAATGTCAGCCCGGTCTTCACCACCACGCCCGCGGATGATTCCGATAGTTCATCACCCACCAATATTGGCAGCGATGTGACCTTTACCGGCGCCGCGACTGATTTAAACGGCGACCAGTATTATCTGGCGATCTGTAAAACCGATGCGGTGTCGGTAGGCGATAATGCGGCCCCCACCTGTACGGGTGGGGAGTGGGATATCAGCGCCGTGACGAACAGCGGATCGGCGCCCACCGTATCACCCACTTATACCGTTACCAGTAGTGAGACTAACGAAACCTATGATTGGTTTGCTTTTGTGTGCGATAAAAAAGTGTCGGCCGATAACCCTGCCTGTTACCCGGGCAATGATTCAGGCGATCAGGGTTCCGCGTTAGGAACGGTAACGTTATCTGATATTCCGGTCGATGAAGCGACGGTGACCATCGATAGCGTTGCCTATGAATTCGACGATAACAGTTCTTACACCGGTACGCAGGTCGATGTTTCTGCTTCCCAAACTCCCGCGGAAGCGGCTGAAGAATTGGTGACGGTGGAAGCAGGCAGCAGCTCTTCCATGGTCCGTCGCGGGAATATTATTTATGTGTACGCCGATACCGAAGGGGTGGGCGGCAATTCCATCGCCATGAGCAAATCCGGCGATACGGGCGATGACATCGCCTTGTCCGGTTCCACGCTTTCCGGCGGAAGTGATACGGGCAAGTCGCCATTTAATGTAAATCATGGGCCGACTTTTGGCAGTGTTACCGTAACCGACGCCACTGAACTTTTAACCAACGGTACTATGGAAACAGGCGATCCTCCAAGCAACTGGCCGATCACCGCTGACGCAACGGTTACCTCAGTGGCGGATGAACGGGATGGAGGAAGCGGTTCGAGTTCCATGGAGGCGACCAAAGATGTGAACACGTGGGTCGCCAGACAGGATATTACAACCGTTATCGGAGATACGTATCGCGGAAGCGCGTGGCTGAAGAACATCGACGCGACCTACGCCCGTGTGCTTATTTCAAATTCGAACAATAGTGTCGTTTATTCAGATACTCCTATCACAGCCACTGTCTGGACATACACCAGCTTTACTTTTGTCGCCGAGGACACAACGACCCGGGTCTGGTATACGATCAGCGGCGATTCCGGAGGCACGGCAAGACTGGATGATATTTCCGTTGTCGGAGCCAGCATCGAACCAGGTGATAATCTTCGCTTCATACTCCCCCAGGCGGAGATCGCCGATAGCGATACGGAAGGAGGACAGGATACCCTCAATATGCACATCTGCACGGACGCCACCACCTCTTTCAATTACTCCACCAATGCCTGCACAGGCGGCTCCCTCATCTGTTCCGTCACGTCCGTTGACCCCACTTCTCAGGATGCCGCGTGCGACGAATCCGGCAATGCGCTGGCGCCAGTGCCAACCGCTCATGGTTCGTATAATTTTAAGGTCTATGTGGAAGATAGCCACGATATGGCAGGCACCGGCACCAATCAGCAAAGTTATTCCGTGGAGGATGTACTGCCGGTACTGGTGAGCTATTCCACAATCGACACGCTCTCGATCGCGGCGGGTGGCAGCGACACGCTCACTTATTCGGTTTCGCTTACGGATGACAACGGTGATAACGACGTCACCGACCTTTCCATGACTTTCTTTGATTCCAATGAAGTGAACAGCGACTGCGATACGGATGAAAACGATTGTTATTCAGAAAATATCGCCGGCAACTGCGCATGGACCAATAAAGGTTCCGGCACGGATAATGCGCTCGGAGCGGATTGCGATTACACCATTTACTTTAATGCCAATGCCGGCACTAACTGGGAGGTGGCGGCCACCGTTGTCGATGGGAATGGCAGTACGGATCTGGGAGCTTCCACCGCTCAGGATTTCGAGATTGCATCCCTGCAGGGGATCGATGTGGTCCAGACCACGATTGCTTATTCTACGGTTGAGATCGGCGGCACATCGGATCCGATTGAAACATCGATGGGCAATGTGGGTAATACCGATATCGATATCCTTATCCATGGCGCCGATATGACCTGCCAGACATCGGCTACATGCGGTTCGAACACCATCGGCCAGGAACAGCAGCGATGGCATTCGGGCAGTAATTCATTTGACTGGGATGATTCTGAAACCGGCGATGGCCCTTATATATTGGATGAGACATCCGGAACAGGCGGCGGCGGTGCGGGCTGTATTGATCACGATTTAAGAAAACGGGATAGTTACAGCAGTACGTCCATCAACCAATCTGTTTACTGGAAACTTCGTATTCTCAGCTCCCAATCCTCCGGTAATTATCAAGGCAGTAATACCTTCACCTCAACTGCCGGTTGTGACGCGGAGACCTGTAACAATAGCACCGATGATGACGGGGACGGCCGGACGGATTGCGCTGACCACCACGATTGTGATTTGTCCGCTTTATGCACAGAGCTCGATCTGCCCATGGGCACCGCTCAGCATGACAGCGGCAATAATCGCACGCTCGACACAAGTCCAAACGGTAATCATGCGATATTTGGTGACGGGGCAACGTCCACCACTTATCCAACCAAGCTAAGCCCTATGGTGGGTTATGAACTGGACGGCGGTGATTACTTTGACGCGGGCGATGTATTTACCACTAATCAAACTGAATTCACTGCCAGTGCCTGGGTATATGTAGATGCGTTTAATACACATATTTCCACCAATATAAGGACACCCTTTATATCAGATTGGAACACATGGGATGTGGGCGGTCAGGAGGGATTTAATTTGAATGCCTATTATTCTCAGGCTACTGACACGATGGGCTGGCAGTTTAATATTGCGGACGGAACGGACTATTACACGACTGGTACTACTGCCACCGATGCTACAACATTTAATTCTACCTACGCGGGTCGCTGGATCCATGTCATCGGAACGTATAAGGCAGGTGAATACATGAGGATTTATCTTGATGGAGTGCAGATGACAAATAAGACCACTGGTCTGCCAGCTCAGATGGATCCGGATACCGCGAGTACAACATGGATCGGCCGAACCGGTGTTAATCCGGGTTATCTGGATGGCAAGATCGCGGAAATAAAGATCTTTGATTATGTGTTTGATGACACACAGGCGGAAAACCTGTATCTGGAACATATGAGCCGGTTTAAATAGAAAAGAATAGCCAAAGAATTGATTGAGAATCGATTGGCAATACTCTATCAATTCTCAATCGGTGGGGTAGCCGTAGGCGAAAAGGGTGGGTTAACCAATCCTTTATAAAATAATTTAAAAATATGAAATCAATCGCAAAAATAATCGATACCACTCAATCCAAAATCCTCCTTTTTGCGGGATTGCTCGGTTTATCCATTGCGGTCCCCGCCTTTATCCATATTCAGTGGGTCACCGGCCCGATGGTCAATACGGCACTGATTCTGGCAACAGTTCTTATTGGCCCGATGGAGGCGGTATTGATCGGCCTGATGCCCAGCACGATTGCGCTTGTTGCGGGATTACTGCCCTTGCCTTTGGCGCCGATGGTACCGTTTATTATGATCGGCAACGCGGTATTGGTGGCTGTTTTTCACTACCTATATAAGAAGCATTTTTTACTGGCGGTCGGAATCGCCGCATTTCTTAAATTCGCCTTTCTTCACGAATCAGTCACGCTCATCATGAGCAAACTTTTAAAGCAGGAGATCGTCGCTAAACTGGCGGTGATGATGAGCTGGCCGCAGTTTTTTACCGCGGTAATCGGAGGAGGAGTGGCATTCTTTATTCTTAAATGGAAAAAGAATTGATTGATAATCGATTCTCAATACTCTATCAATTCTCAATCGGTGGGGTCGGTGTAGGCGAAAGGGATGGGTTAACCAATGTTTTATATGAACAATTTACTCGACAAAATCAAAGCGGCAAAACTGGTCGGCCGGGGGGGCGCGGGTTACCCGACCGCGGCCAAATGGGAGATGGTCAAAAAAGCGTCTGGCCAGACGAAAGTTGTTATCTGCAATGCCAGCGAAGGAGAACTGGGTGTGTTTAAAGATTTTCACATTCTAAAAAAATTCCCGCAGGATGTGGTAAAAGGCATGGTGCTGGCGATGGATTATCTGGGAACCAAACAGGCCTATTTTAATTTCAATAAAAAATATTATCGTCGGATCATCTTAAAGCTCGACCCGATTTTAAAACGCTATGAAGCGAAGGGGTATCGGTTCACCGTTTACGAAGAAAAGCCCAGTTACATCGGCGGGGAAGAAACCGCGCTTTTAAATGCCATTGAAGGCAGGCGGATTGAACCGCGCCTTAAACCTCCTTATCCGTGCGATGCCGGGTTGTTCGGCAAACCGACACTCATCCACAACGTGGAAACCTTATTCAATGTGGCACGGGTGGCAGAGGGTAAGTTTGAACCTAATCGTTTTTACTGCCTGTCCGGCCCTAAAAAACTGAACCGCGTCTACTACCTGCCCGATAGTTGGACGATTGAACAGATTCTTAAAAAGACCAAGCGCTACCCCCGTTACGATTTTTTCGCGCAGATCGGGGGCGGGGCGAGCGGGCTTGTAATCAACCAAAAGCAAATGGAAACGCAAAAGATGACGGGCGCCGGTTCGCTTCAGGTTTTCAGATCTACCACTGACCCCCGCCAGTTACTCCTCCACTGGTTTGAATTTTACGCGAAGGAAAGCTGTGGTAAATGTACGCCCTGCCGTGAAGGGTCGTTTCAATTATACGAACTCCTTAAGCGCAACAAACGGGTGCCCTGGAAAAAGATGATGACAATCGTCGAGATAATGGGAAAAATCTCCTTCTGCGCGTTGGGAAAATCGATTGTGATTCCGGTGAAAAGTTATATGAAAAATGTTTTGAAAAAACGCGCATAGCATTTTGTCATTTCGACCCATTTTTGTCATTTCGACCAACGCGGAGAAATCCCTTATCAAATAATCAAATAACAGGATTTTAAAAGGGATTTCTCCACTCATTTCATTCGGTCGAAATGACAAAAAATAGAAATCAGTTAAACGATTATGAAAAAAATCTCCATCCATATCGACGGCAAAAAATATCAATGCAATGAAGGCGAAAGCATTCTGCAGATTGCCATACGGAATAACATCGACATCCCGCATTTCTGTTACCACGAAGACCTCCAGCTGGATGTCCACTGCCGTACGTGCTTGGTCGAATTCGAGGGGAATGTGACCACCTCCTGCAATCTGTTCGCCAAGCCCGGCATGAAGGTGCTCACGAATTCTTCCAAAGTCAAAAAACTGCGCGACGAAAATCTGGAACTCCTGCTCGCCGACCACAAAAAAATCTGCCCCAAATGTCAGCAGGGGTATTTTTGCCGCACCGCGCGCCAGATGAAAAAGTACAGGATCACCGGCACTAAATACCACCGCGACGAAATCAAAGCCCCAATCCATAAATTAGGCACGGCCGCGGAATTCGACCCGCAGGCGTGCATTTCGTGTAACAAGTGTGTGGAGATGTGTGAAAAAATCGGTATCGGCTTTCTGAAGCTGGAAGGGAAAGGCAGTAAAACTCATCTTGGTTACAACAAAGATCCGAACGTGGATTGTATTTATTGCGGTCAGTGCACCGCCCATTGTCCGGTGGCCGCGGTCCGCGAGCAGAATCACCTGCAACCCGTCGAGAACTTACTGAAGAACAGGAAGGGTAAGGTGCTCATTGCCCAAATGGCTCCGTCCGTCCGCGCCAGCATCGGAGAGGAATTCGGTCTTCCGCCAGGCAAAAATATGGAAGGCGAAATGATCACGGCGCTCCGAAAGTTGGGATTCGATTATGTATTCGATGTGAATATGGGCGCGGACATCACTACCTATGTGGAGGCCACGGAATTGGCCGAGCGCATCAAGGGAAACGGCGTTTTACCCATGATCACTTCCTGCTGTCCGGGATGGGTGAAGTACGCGGAATTTTATCATCCGGAAATTCTCCCAAACCTCACACGCGCCCGCTCCCCGCAGATCCATTCCGGCGGCGCATATAAAACCTGGTGGGCCAAAAAAGCCGGCGTGGATCCGAAAAAAATCGTCATTGTTTCCCTAATGCCCTGCACTTCTAAAAAATATGAAGCGGACTTTGAAAAATTAAAAGTCAACGGTCTGTATCCGGTGGATTACGTTTTAACCACGCGTGAAACCGGCGCGCTTCTTAAAAAACATTACATCAATTTGCCGACGCTGAAAAAAGGAAAATTAGATCTGCCCGGCACCTATTCCGGCGCGGCCGCGATTTACGGCGCGTCTGGCGGGGTAATGGAATCCGCGCTCCGTTCTGCCTATCATTTCATCACCGGCAAGGAGCTGAAGAAAGTCGAGTTCAAAGAAGTCCGCGGCATGAAAGGCATTAAAAAAGCGATGGTCAAATTCGGAAACCGCACGCTTCATGTCGCGGTGGCCTACATGCCTAAAAATTCCCATATTTTAATCGAGGAAATCAAAAAAAATCCACTGGCCTACGATTACATCGAGATGATGGCCTGCCCGGGCGGGTG
The DNA here is from genome assembly GCA_018817125.1 of Patescibacteria group bacterium. Classification (GTDB taxonomy): domain Bacteria; phylum Patescibacteriota; class Gracilibacteria; order UM-FILTER-43-11; family UM-FILTER-43-11; genus JAFGCR01. Next base: position 48,774 of record JAHIUN010000014.1, read on the forward strand.
TATTGGCGGCGGCGGTCAGCCGTATCCCAATTCCGAAGCCATCATCTGGGAACGCATCCAGGCTTTGTATAAGATTGACGATAAAATGACACTCCGCACCGCCCACCAGAATCCTGTGGTCATCGATTTTTTTGAAAATTACATCGCCAAACTGCCTAAACATAAACAGGAAGAAATATTGCTGACGCGGTACTCGAGGAAGAGAAAGTTTGAATAAAATGTCTGAACTTTGATTAATCTGATTAAATGATAGCCATGATTGATTATCATGATTTTGATATGATTGTTATACCTCATGCAAAATAGAATCATGTTAAATCAGTAAATCATAAAAATCACAGTTCAGACATTGGTTTTTCCTCAATCTCCGCTATAATGGGCGGGCAGTATTTTTTAAATATCAGACATTATGAAAATCCTGTTAGTCGGCAACGGAGCCCGCGAACACGCGATGGCCGAAGCCCTTAAAAAATCTCCCAAATGCACTGAATTACTGGTATACGCCAGCGCGGTCAATCCCGGCATTCGGGATCTCACATCCGTTTACCATGTGGGTGATATGAAAGACATGAAAGCCATTCAGGAATTCGCACGGGAAAACAAACCTGATTTTGCCGTAATCGGTCCGGAAAATCCGCTGGCCGGCGGAGTGGTCGACGTCCTTAAACTGATCGGCATTCCTTCAGCTTCGCCCATCAAAGAACTGGCGCGGATTGAAAGTTCAAAATCCTTTACACGCGAATTGCTGGCCAAACACAACGTATCCGGCGGTCCCAAATTCAAAACATTCACCTCCATCGACGGCATGATGGAATTCGCGAATGAACTTGGACAAATTGTCGTTAAAGCAGATGGTTTACAGGGAGGAAAAGGCGTTCAGGTTCAGGGCGACCATTTTGAAACACTGGAAGACGGCGTGCTGTACGCCAAGGAATGTGTGGAGCGGGATGGAAAGGTGGTGATCGAAGAAAAATTTGTCGGCCAGGAATTCAGCCTGATGAGTTTTGTAGATGGTGAACATGTCGTCGATATGCCCCCAATCCAGGACCACAAGCGTGCGTATGAAGGCGACACCGGCCCCAACACCGGCGGGATGGGAACGTACAATTATCCCAAAAATCTCCCCTTTCTCACACAGAAAGATTTGGAAGACGCGCACGCTATCAACGTCGGAACGGCGAAGGCGATTAAAGAAGAAACTGGTGAAAATTATGTAGGGGTTTTGTACGGTGGGTTCATTGCGGTGGAAGACGGTGTCCGGCTTATTGAATACAACGTTCGCCTCGGTGACCCCGAAGCCATGAACGCGTTACCGCTTCTCGAAACCGATTATGTGGACGTGTGCCAGGCGATGATCAAGGGCACTTTGGATCAGCTCGATATCCGATTTTCCAAAAAGGCCACCGTTTGCAAATACGCCGTGCCGGAAGGTTATCCGGTAAACCCGGTAAAAGGAGAACGGATCAAGATCGGTCCGCTTCCGGAAGGGCTGAAAGTCTTTTACGCGTCGGTGGATGAAGTGGAAGGCGAGCTGGTGATGACCGGTTCACGCGCGGTGGCGTTCGTTGGGATCGCCGATACTATCGAAGAAGCCGAACGACTTGCGCAACGTGGCGTTGAAAGTGTAAAAGGCCCCATTTTTTACCGAAAGGATATCGGCACCGAAGCACTGATTTCAGAAAGAATTGAGATGATGAAAAAACTGAGGGCTTAAAAATGGCTTAAGGAAGCCAAAAAACATTCATAAATGATTACCACATCTTTTTGGCGTTTTTCGAGTAAATTTTTTTGGTTTTCTCTCTCTCGTCGTGGTACAATAATTTTAATTGGAATAAAAATAAAAATTAATGACCACCAAAACGCGCCTTTTCCGCACTCTGCTCATGGTCCCCATCCTGCTTTTAGGGCTGGCGGTTTTTGGGCTGTATGAAATGATTGAAGCAGATACGTTCGATACAGAAGCCGGTGTGAGCAATGCGTCTCCCGTTATCAATCAAACCCCAGCCGATGATTCCGATGCCACGACGCCCACTAATGCAGAGGATGATGTGACGTTTACCGGAAAGGGGATTGATGTCGGGAGTGAGAATTATTATATGGCTTTTTGTTCCAGCGACCAAGTGACGCATAATGGCACGTCCGCCCCCATCTGTGAAGACGCGGACCATACCTGGGCCATCAGTTCCTCCACGGTCAGCAATACGGCTATCGGTAGCGGCTCCGGTATTACTTATACAACCACCGGCAGTGAAAGCAGCGGCACCAATGGCTGCACCGATGATGAATCCTGCCCGTGGTATGCCTTTGTTTGTGATGCAGTTGTCGGCGGGTCCTGTTACCCGGCCAACAGTTCCGGTGATCAGGGCTTTGCGCTTGGTACCATCACTTTTTCTGATGTGCCTGAAGACGGCGATACGATTACAATCGATAGCATTACCTACGAATTTGATACTGCGGGTGACGGAATCAGTTCAGGCACTGAGGTGGACACTGCCCTTTCTGCTTCCGAACAAGACGCAGCGTACGAACTGGGAGCCGTCGAAGCAGGAACCAGTTCTCATATGGCCGTCCGCGGCGCCGTGGTGTACGTGTACGCAGATGCTGAAGGAACCGGCGGCAATTCTATCGGCATGACCGAACCGGATGCAAACGAAGGCGGTTCAACAAGTGAAATTGTACTTTCCGGCACTGTTCTTTCCGGCGGATCAGCCACAGGCCAGTCACCATTTAAAATTAATCATGCATCTACATTTGGAACAGTAACAACAACAGATAATGATGACCCTTTGACAGATGGTGATATGGAAGCGGCGGATGCCAGCGCATGGACTGCAGGAAATGATGCTACCCTTACTAAGGAAACAGGAACACCACATGGAGGAAGCCGGGTATTAAGAATTGCTTATGGCAGCAGTACCAATCCTTATGCTTATCAAAACGTAATGACATCCGGTACTAGTTATCACGTAACAGGATGGGCAAGGGGAGATGGGACAAATAGACCGAATATACAGGATGGTGCAGCGTATATCTGGACAGGAACAACATCAACTTCCTGGCAATATTTCGACTTTGTGCGCATATGGGGAAGTTCTATCTTTTATTTACAGACACTTGCGACAGGAGCGGGTTATTCAGAATTCGATGATGTTTCCGTTGTTGGAACTGAAATAAACCCCGGCGATACACTTCGGTTTACTTTTGCACAAGCAGACATAGCTGATACTGATACTGACGATACTCAGGACACTATTAACATGTACATTTGCACAGATGCGACAACCGCTTTTGATTATTCTGGTAATTCCTGTACAAACGGTTCACTTATCTGTTCAGATACAGGTGTTGATCCAACATCAACCGATGCCACATGTGATGAAACAGGAAATACATTAGTTCCTGCTACCGATATTCACAGCACTGAAAACTTCAAGGTTTACGTCGAAGACAGTCATGATTTCACTGGCACTGGAACGAATGCACAAAGTTACGATATTGCCAATACCGCGCCCACTCATGATACCCCTGAACTGGATGTTCACGCACCCACATTGCCTAATTCCGTTGGTTATTGGCAGTTTGAAGACGGAACATCCGCCACAGCTTTTGATGATGAGACTTCAAATGATTTTGATGGGGTCTGTACAAATTGTCCGGACTGGGCAGAGGAGGGTGTCATCGGAGGAGCTTATGATTTTACTACAGCTAATAGCGATATTATTGATCTTGGGAACGACCCATTATTACGACCTACAGAAGAAATAACTGTCATGGCCTGGGTAAAAAGCAATACCACGGATAATGTGGAGGTTGTTAGCTATAGGAAAGATGCTCCTGCTGGTTGTTATGCCTTGTATGAAATTATGGACAGTTCGGTTTGTGTGGACTTGGATGACGGAACTACTGATGGTGTATCGGAAGATTCCGCATTTAACTCAACATTGCCTGGCGATGGAACTTGGCATCATGTGGCAATGACTTATTCCAGGAATGACCAGATATTAAAATCTTATATGGATGGAGTGCTTCAAACTGATCAGGAAGCTACAGGAGATTACCCATTGTATACCGAACATGCCAGTTTGGATAAGTTGTTTGTAGGTGCTGCCCAGCCTACTCTTAGACATTTTGACGGCTCTGTTGATGAACTTCACATTTACGATCGCGCCCTTACAACCGATGAGATCACAGCTATATACAATGCTTACACCACTCCCGGTACCACGGCTTATACAGATTCCAATATGGATATTTCCGCTAAGCCGATAACCATTGATGACCATGACAGCGACACCACCACCACAATTTATAACTGGGAAAAAGACGGCAGCAGTATCGCGGTTTTAAATATGCCGTTTGACAGCAATATGACCTCGACCGCCGCGGATGCTGTTAAGGATTACAGTACGTATGAAAATAATGGCACGCTGGCCGCCAGCACAGCCACTCCGACATGGACCAATGCGGCCACCTGCGGAAATTATTCC
>JAHIUN010000001.1 GCA_018817125.1 Patescibacteria group bacterium
ATATTTCCAGAATTGGCGACGCTTTTCATTTAACTCTTTTGAATTCACAGACATGATTTAAGCCTCACTTTGATTTAAAAGTAGACTCAATATGTCATGATCTGAACTGGATTATAAGATGGGGTTCATTGAGCGCTTACTCTGCAAGCTCTGTTTGAATCAAAAACACGGCAGATCTGTGGCCTCCAAATAAAAAAAGCCGATGGAACCTTCTTTGATGTACAACTGGAAACTACGGTTATTCCGGATTACTGCAAAGGAGATGCAAGGTACCGCACCGTGATTATTGATGTTACACAGCGAAAACTGGCCGAGCTTCTGCTTGAATATGGCCAACGCCAATTGGAATCGGTCCTTAATAATATTGAAGCCGCTATCTATGTTGCCGACATGACCTCATATAAAATCCTTTTTATGAATAGATACATGAAACAAATGTATAAGCGAGACTTAACCGGTAGTATCTGCTGGGAATCAATTCATAAAAATTCGAAGGGGCCCTGTAAGTTCTGCACCAATGATAAACTGTTGGATGACACCGGTAACCCCTCGGAGCCCTATTCCTGTGAATTTTACAACGAGGTGTTTGGAAAATGGTATGAAGTCAATGATCTTGCGATTCCATGGATGGACGGCCGGTTTGTTCGCCTGGAAATTGCAAAAGACATTACCGACCGGAAAAAGATCGAACAGAAACAAAAACAGATCCATATAAGGCTTGAAGATAAAGTAAAAGAAAGAACGGCTGAACTGGAAGATATGAACGCCACCTTGAGAATATTGTTAAAAAAAAGAGACGAGGATAAAGACGAAATCGGAGAGATGATATTTGCCAATCACAAAATGATCCTTGCCCCCATCATGGATCATCTGAAAAAAAGTCTCACACAGGAAAGCCAGAAAGAGATGATGAACCTTCTGGAATCAGAATTAACCCATATCATTTCCCCCTTTTCAAAACAATTATCCGATCGAATGGTGAATTTAACTCCCAAAGAAATTCATGTCGCAAATCTTATTAAATCAGGAAAATCCAACAAAGAGATATCGAAAATATTGAACACCTCCACCCATACCATATCCCGTCATCGTGAGAATATCAGGAAAAAAACCGGCCTGAAAAACAAAAAAGTAAATTTGAGATCCTTCCTTTTGGCCCTCCAATAGCGCCTATTCTAGATAGGCAATCAATTGGTTCTTTTGTGTGTATATGTTGTGTTGACTCCACACGGGATTCGTTTTAAACTGGTGCATATAACCAAAAGTGGAAAGTTTCTTTTAAGGTTTTACTATTTATTGAGAAAATGGAAGACAAAGATGCGTATGAACTGGAAAAGAGTCGTCCATGAAGAATTGATCAAGGAACCCGATGTGGGGAGAATACCGCTATGAATTCTTTATTCGAAGACATAGTAGAGACAATACGGGAACCCCTTTTGGTACTGGATTCATATCTAAAAGTTATCTCAGCCAGCCGTTCCTTCTACGGGGTTTTTAAGGTAAAACCTGAAGAGACTTTGGGGCAGCTTATCTATGACCTGGGCAATAAACAATGGAATATCCCCAAGCTTCGGGAACTTCTGGAAACCATCCTTCCCGAAAAGACCCGCTTTGACAATTATGAGGTTGAACACGATTTTGCCACCATCGGCAAGCGCACAATGCTGTTGAATGCCCGTCAGATTAAGCGAGAGATGGGCAAGGAACGGATCATCATCCTGGCCATCGAGGACATCACCGAGCACAAGATGGCAAAGGCACCGCAATGCACCGCTTCCGCTAACACGCAGTCGCAATATGCCCGCTCGCTTATCGAAGCCTCGCTCGACCCGCTTGTCACCATCAGCGCCCAGGGCAAAATCACCGACGTGAATGAAGCCTCCGTGCAGGTGACCGGCGTCACGCGAGAGAAGCTCATCGGAAGCGACTTCTCTGATTTCTTCACCGAACCGGACAAGGCGCGCCAAGGCTACCAGAAGGTTTTCTCCGAAGGCTTGGTGCGAGACTATCCGCTCGCCATCCGCCACACGACGGGCCGGATCACCGACGTACTTTATAATGCCGCCGTTTATAAGAACGACAAAGGCGACGTCCTTGGCGTGTTCGCCGCCGCACGTGACGTCACGAAGCGCATGAAAATAGAAGCCGGCCTGGGAAAGACCATAAAAGAACTCGCCATCATTAAAAAAACCGCAGATGAAGCCAGTGAATTTGCCGAGAGCATTATCAACACCGTGCGTGAACCCTTAATCGTTCTGGATCAAGATTTAAGGGTGGTCACCGTCAGTCGTTCCTTCTATGGGGTCTTTAAGGTAAAACCGGAGGAGACTTTGGGTCAGCTTATCTATGACCTGGGTAATAAGCAATGGGATATCCCCAAACTTCGGGAACTTTTGGAAACCATCCTTCCCCAAAAGACCAGCTTTGACAATTATGAGGTTGAACACGATTTTACCACCATCGGCAAGCGCATCATGTTGCTGGATGCCCGGCAGATTGAGCGAGCCATGGGCCAGGAACGGATCATCCTCCTGGCCATCGAAGACATTACCGATCGCAAAAAGATAGAAGCCGGCCTGGGAAAAGCCCATGAAGAGTTAAAGACGGTGACGACCGAGTTAAAACGTGTCGCTCGAGTAAAATCTGAATTCCTGGCCAACATGTCCCATGA
>JAHIUN010000015.1 GCA_018817125.1 Patescibacteria group bacterium
CTGATATAAGGAGACCATGACGGGAGTTACGGTTCATGATCCCCCGGGGCTTTTGCTACTCCGAAGTTACATCGGAGTAGAAAGAGAAATGAGATCACAGAAAAAGGACGCTGCCGGCGCCGTCAGGCGACCGGAAAGAACAGCAGGAAGATATAAGCTGAGTGATGAGGTCAGATGTATACCGGAGATTGGTTATTGGGCGGGGTTTTTAGCCGATTTTCTTCATCAGATCTTCGCTGATATCAAAATTACTGAAAACATTGGTCACATCCTCATCCTCCTCAAGCGCTTCTATGAATTCCAGTACTTTTTGGGCGCCTTCTTCATCTTCTATTTTGACCGCTTCTTTCGGGATCAGCTGAGCTTCTGCCTCCTCTGATTCAAAACCAGCGGTTTTTAATTTTTCGTTCACTTCAGTCACTTTATTGGAGGCGGTGAAGATCTCGGTCAGATTTCCCTCCGTTTTGATGTCGTCTGCGCCTGCGTCAATGGCAGCCAGCTCCAGTTCTTCCTGATCCACTCCCTCATTATTAATAGTGATTAATCCCTTTCGTTCAAACATCCATGCGACTGAGCCGGACGCACCTAAGTTTCCTCCCTTTTTATTAAAGATGGTACGTACGTTTGTGTAGGTACGGTTTTTGTTGTCGGTCAAGCATTCCACGATTATCGCGATGCCGCCAGGGCCATACCCTTCATAAGTCAATTCACTGATTTCCGCTTCGTCTTTAAGTTCGCCAGTACCGCGCTTGATAGCCCGGTCGATGTTATTATTGGGTACATTTGCCCTTTTAGCATTATCAATAGCCAGGCGAAGACCGGGATTCATATCCGGATCACCTCCTTGGCGTGCTGCGATGGTGATCATGTTCGCGTGCTGAGTAAAAATCTTCCCGCGCTTAGCGTCGGTCGCCGCCTTTTTATGTTTAATAGAATGCCATTTACTGTGCCCACTCATATTTTTAACAATTAACAATTAACAATTAACATTTGACTCTTTTAACTGGTCACATGTCAAATGTTTAGGCTTTGTATTTATTCACAAACGGGATCAAAGCCATTTCGCGCGAGCGCTTGATGGCATTTGAGAGGACTTTTTGATGACGCAGACACACTCCTGAGTAATAGCGTGGTTTAATCCGCTGAAAACCATCGATAAAGTATTTAAGGGTCCGGATATCTTTATAGTCGATGTGTTTCATCTGGTTGGTGCAGAAGGCGCATCGGCGCTTACCTAGTGGGTGTTTCTGCTTGGTGGAAAAAATAACAGACATGATTTAGTTAAGAGTTAGGAGTTAAGAGTTAGGAGCTACAGGTTGAAGTCTTCACCGCCGATGATGGCGTCCAATTTTTTGTCGAGTTCCGATTCATCGATTTCTTTTTCTTCCTTTTTGGGTTCTGCCTTTTTGTCTTTAGCCGTCTTTTCTTTCTTTTTCGGCTCCTCGGTGGGCATTGCTTCTTTTACTTCTTCCGCTTTCTTTTTTGGGGCGATGATTGTGGAATTGTGCTTGATGCTGATATTTTCATTCCTAGAAGGGTATCTCTTAGTCTTTTCTTTCCGTTCACTCTCTTCTATGGGTTTGTCCAGATCGTATTTAGTATAAGTGTGGCCTGCCGGCAATTTCAGAATCATAGAGCGCACTACTTCCTTTTCAATGCGGAGATGCTCTTTAAATTCTTTCAAAAAGACATTCGGAAGTTCCAGGTTATAGACCATGTAAATGCCTTCATTGTATTTCTTGAGACGGTAAGTCAGTTTGCGCCGACCCCAAAAATCCTCTTCGGTCACACGACCGCCGGCTTTTTCAATCATTTCTACCAGTTCTTTTAACTTTTTCTTCACTTCGGATTCACGAAGATCCGGGTTTAGAATGAGCATAAGCTCGTAGAGGCTGCTATTTCCAGCCTCGACCTTTTCAGAGGTCGTTGTCTTGACTTTGACCATGATGATAATCTTTATGGACTAAACGTCTCCCCGTTAAAACAGGGAGCAAAGATGGTTGACTCTGTACTCTTAGTACCTGAGCGTAGTCATTTTAAGGGTTTTTTGGCTAAATGCAAGGTTTTTTTAGATTATAGATTACAGATTAAAGATTTCAGTTTAGTATATGAGTATGAAAAAGATTTCCAAAAAAGAAAAGGTCCGTCAGATTATCCGTTTGCTGGATAAGCTTTATCCAAAAACGCCGATCCCGCTCAAACACAAAGATCCGTTCACTTTGCTCGTGGCAGTGCTTCTTTCTGGGCAATCTACCGATCAATCAGTTAATAAGGTCACTCCTGCCTTATTCCGTCTGGCCGGCACGCCCGAAAATATGGCTAAGCTTTCTGTATCCAAAATCCGTGAAATCATCAAGCCGGTCGGTTTGTCGCCTGCCAAATCCAAAAATATCAAAGCGCTTTCACAAATTCTTGTTAAAAAGCATGGTGGCCGGGTTCCATCGACCTTTGTAGAACTGGAGGCTTTGCCGGGCGTGGGCCATAAAACCGCGTCGGTGGTGATGAGCCAGGCTTTCGGAGAATTTGCCTTTCCCGTGGATACCCATATCCATCGCCTGGCGCATCGATGGGGGCTGAGCAATGGTAAAAACGTTACGCAGACCGAAAAAGATCTGAAACGCCTGTTTCCCGAGAAACTTTGGAACAAATTACACCTTCAAATGATTTTTTTTGGCAGGGAGTACTGTCCGGCGCGAGGGCATGATGCGAAAAAATGTCCGATCTGCAGTATTTTTTAGTGCGAGTGTGAGTCTTAAGTCTCAAGTGTTAGTGAAATGGTTCTTGAGACTCGGACTATTTTCTAGTATCTTTACTTAGCTATGAGCTTTTTAAGTGAATTAAACGATCGGCAGAGGGAGGCGGCGGAGACCTTAACAGGTCCGCTTTTGATTGTTGCGGGAGCGGGGAGCGGAAAGACCCGGGCGCTGACTTACCGAATTGCGAATCTGATCGCCGAAGGGGTGGCAAAACCCTGGCAGATTCTGGCGGTCACTTTTACCAATAAGGCGGCGGACGAGATGAAGGGCAGAATTGAGACGTTACTCCGGAAAAGTTTTGGGAATTTTGATGTGAACAATCGCCCTATGCTCGGCACGTTTCATTCCATCTGCGTACGGATTCTGCGCCGGAATTTTGAACGGTTCGGCCGGGATAAGTCGTTTGTGATTTACGATACCGTCGATCAGGAAAGCATTATGAAACGGATCATTAAAGAGCGTCAGCTTGATGATGACCGTGTTAAGCCGCGTCTGGTACTTTCGATTATTTCTAATGCTAAAAACCGTCTGCAGTCTGCGGGTCAGTTTAAGGGGATGTCCGTCCGATCATTCGATAAGCTGGTGGCTGATTTATATGAGGAATATGAAAAGCGGCTGAAGGCTAATAATGCGCTGGATTTTGATGATCTGCTTCTCTATGCCGTCAGGCTTTTTAAAGAACATCCCGATGTGCTCGACACCTATCAGGAACGGTGGCGGTTTATTAATGTGGATGAGTATCAGGATACGAACCACGCTCAGTATGTTCTTATTAAGTTATTAGCGGATAAATACCGGAATGTGTGTGTGATCGGCGACAGTGATCAGAGTATTTACGGATTCCGCGGGGCGGATATTCAGAATATTCTGGATTTTGAAAAGGATTATCCGGAAGCGAAACTTATCAAACTGGAACAGAATTACCGCTCTACCCAGATCATTCTCGATGCGGCAGACGCGGTAATCGAAAAGAATAAACAGCGGAAGTCCAAAAAGATGTGGACGGAGAAGAAGGGCGGAGACCTTATCGAGGTGTGGCATGTTGAAAATGAGTATGAGGAGGCGGAGAAAGTGGCGCAGGAAATCGAAAACTTAAAAACCGACGGGATTTCTCTGAAAGATATTGTGGTTTTGTACCGCACCAATGCCCAGTCGCGTATTATGGAAGAAATCCTGCTCCGTTACGGCCTGCCGTACAAAGTGATCGGCGGGGTGAAGTTTTATGCCCGCAAAGAAGTGAAAGATATTCTGGCTTATCTCCGCCTTATCCTGAATGTGAATGATACCGAGGCGCTCCTTCGGGTCATCAATGTCCCGTCCCGTAAGATCGGCCAGACCACCCTCAACAAACTTCAGGTATTCGCAGTGACCCGTTCACTTACACTGGCGGAGGTGATGAAACATGTGGAGATGATCGAGGACCTGAATGACGGCACGAAAAAACGTTTGGCGGATTTTTGGACATTGGTCTTAAGCTGGCAGAAGCTCAGTGAGAAAGAGGTGGTGAGTGACCTCATCCGCATCATCATCAAAGACATCGGTTACAAAGCCTATCTGCTGGATGGCACTGAAGAAGGGGAGATGCGGCATGAAAATATTCTGGAACTTATCTCGGTGGCCTCTAAATACGATGGTCTTGAGCCGCTGATCTCACTAGCCTCCTTTTTAGAAGAGGTCGCCTTGGTGGCGGACACTGATCAGATCGATCGGAATGAAGCCGCCATGACGATGATGACCCTCCATTCTGTTAAAGGGCTGGAATATCCTTATGTTTTTATTCTGGGGTGTGAGGAAAATATCTTCCCGCATAGCCGTTCCGCGTTTGACCCCAAAGAGCTGGAAGAGGAGCGCCGTCTGATGTATGTGGGGGTGACCCGCGCCATGGAAAAGCTCCATCTTCTGGCGGCTAAACAGCGTATGCTTTTCGGAGACTATCAGCGGAATCAACTTTCCCGTTTTATTCACGACATTCCGGAAGAACTGGTGAACCGTGTGGGGGTTGAAACCAATTTTATTGAACCGGCTAAACCCTCTGATTTTGGGGAGACCATCAAGCCTAAAGTCCGATTGACGGCTGAGCAGAAGTTTAAAGATGGAGATAAGATCAAACACGCCACGTTCGGTGAGGGGATTGTGGTGGAACGGCGGGGGGATCTGGTGACGGTGGCGTTTAAAAATCCGCTTTACAGCATTAAAATGTTTGCGGCGAATATAGCGCCACTGGAAAAAGTGAAATAGATTGACCCTTCAAAGTCTTCAGGGTCAACATGAATGCAATTGAATGTTGACAAATTTAAAAAAATCTTATACAATTAAATACCGTTTTGGTCTTTAACACATTTTTAGCGTTCCCTTAAATGGGTGACGCTGAACAAGAATTAGGGAGGAACAAATGAAAAAGTTTCTTTTGCTCACGAGCCTGCTTTTCCCTTCACTCGTCTTTGCTGACACCACTCAGCCTGATGCAGGAATTATGAAGCCTGGCATCGTGGAGGATCGGTCATATTGGAATTTTTCCGTAGGCCACCTCTATCAGCCCCTGCCTCATGGTGAGGCTCACATGGCCAAGCTCAGTGTAGGACGCCTGTATGTGGATGAGTCTCTCATCCATGCCTTCCAGCTCGAACTCGGCCTCGGCGATAGCCAGACCGTCTCGTTCAACTATGGTTTTGGCGTGGGCCCCCGCGAGGGCTGGTTCCATGTCGGCCTACTGGTCGGCTTGGGCTATGCTCATTTCTACGAGGATGGCCACATCCATGGCCTCTGCTACCGGGTTGCGCCTTTCGCGGACTTCATGCTGCTCCGGTTGCTGGGTTCCAGCTGGCGCTTCTACGTGTCGGTCGGAACAGCTGGCATTGCCGTCAGCAATGGCGACTACTCGGGTACCAGGAGTATGGGGGGAGTCTCCTGGGAAATCGGCGCCGCCTTTTCTTGGGATTAGTCCCACATTCTCCTCCTTGTATCAAAACGGAAGCCCCGCATGTGCGTAAGCACTGCGGGGTCTTTCTTATGCTTTCAATTTGTATTAGGATAAAAACGTATGTCTCATTTAGATCAGCTTAAATCACTGCTTCAATCACACAATCTTTGGGCTAAAAAAGGCCTGGGGCAGAATTTTCTGGTGGATGAGAAAGTTTTGGATTTGATTGTCGAGGCGGCTGACCTCAAACCATCCGACAATGTCGTGGAGGTGGGGCCGGGAACGGGATTTTTAACGGAGCGGTTGGTTAAAAAAGCCAAGCATGTTACCGCCATTGAACTGGATAAGGAGATGGTCAGAATTTTGAAGGAGAGATTTAATGATGTGAAGAATCTGGAGGTGATTCAATCCGATATATTAAAAATGTCCGATGTCCGATTTCCGATGTCCGATTACAAGGTAGTTGCTAATATTCCGTATTACATCACTTCACCGCTCCTTAAACATTTCCTTCAATCTAATCATCGGCCATCGATTATGGTGGTGTTGGTGCAAAAGGAGGTGGCGGAAAAGATCTGTGGGCTCACGGGCAAGAGCCTGATCACGATTGAGACCCAGTTATTCGGTCAGCCGGAAATCGTTGGTTATGTGCCGTCTAACTCCTTTTATCCTGCGCCAAAGGTGGATTCGGCGATTTTGAAGATCGATGTTTATGACAAACCGCTTATCCCAGAGGAGGAGTTAAAGGATTTTTTCCGTATTGTGAAGTTTGGATTCTCTCAAAAACGCAAAAAACTCGCCAACTCCCTTGGTGCTGGTCTTCACATAAAGCCAGCAGAAGTACGTGATATTTTAGTTAAGTCTGATATTGACCCCGATATTCGTGCGCAGGATTTAACAATAAAGGATTGGGGAAAACTTGGGAAAATGCTGAGCGGAACGAAATGAAGTCGAAAGGATTGACAAAATTAGGAAAATAGGTATAATTACCTCCTCTAACGTCCTTCCCGGCATGTTCTATGGGAAGGATTTTTTATACCATCACCGCCCTTGTCGGCTTTCTGTCGGGCGTGGCTCTGTATCTGGTTATTCAGCCAGGCTGGGGGGTGCTTTTGGGGGTGGGGCTGGCCTGTACGGTGGGGTTGCTGTTGAGACGCAAAATTTTGCGTCTTTACACAGCTCTGTTCATACTGATCCTTTCAGTTTGTTTCGGGCTTTTCCGGGCCAGCCTTACGGAGCATCGGGTGACGCCTGACCAGATCGATTTTTATAATGAACAGAAGATCGAATTTGAGGGGGTGATTGTGGCAGCAGACATCAGGAGAGATAAGGCTAAATATACTGTTTCAACTGATGAATTGAAAATTGAAAACTTAAAATTGAAAATTGACGGAAATGTACTCATTTCCGTGGATAAATACCCCCAGTATCATTACGGCGACCGGTTGAAGGTGTATGGTGAGCTTCAGGCACCAGGTACGTTTGATGGCTTTGATTACGGCGCGTATTTAAGCCGGTACGGTATTTATTCCGTTATGTACCGGCCGTGGGTGGAGGTGCTGGAAACAGGGCAGGGACATTTTTTCCGGCGCGGGATGTCGGCTTTGCAGAACCTCTTTATGGAACGGATCAATAAGATTTTTCCTGAACCTCATGCCAGCTTTGAGGCGGGGTTGCTGGTGGGTGCCAGAAAGGGGATTCCTGAGGATCTAATGGAAAAATTTAATATCACCGGTCTTACTCATATCATCGCTATCAGCGGGTACAATATTACGATTATCATCATCTTTGTCATGGCGGCTTTAAAAGGCCTTCCCAGGCGAATCGGCTTTGTGGCGGCGGTCATTGTTATCATCCTTTTTACGCTGTTTGTAGGGGCCAGTCCGGCCGTTGTACGAGCCAGTATTATGGGCATTTTAGGGCTTTTGGCACTCAATTATGGTCGCCAGAACAATATTCACCTTACTGTCTTATTTTCCGCCTGTTTTATGGTGTTCTGGAATCCCAGAATCTTGTGGTGCGATGTGGGATTTCAGCTGTCGTTTGCCGCGGTTCTAGGTCTTATTTATGCTGCACCACTATTGGATAGATTCGGTAAATATCTTCCGGAAACCATGGGGGTTCGTGAGGCTATCCAGATGACACTATCCGCTCAGGTAATGGCGCTTCCCATCATCATCTACAACTTCGAGCGTCTGTCACTCATCGCTCCGTTGGCCAATTTACTGGTGATTTTCGCTATTCCCCCAGCCATGCTGTTTGGTTTTTTAGCGGTTTTAGCTTCTTTTTTATTTGAGGGGGTTGGCTTGGTTTTTGGTTACATTACTTGGGGAATCTTAAGCTATATCATCAAAGTCATTGAGCTGATGGCGGCGGTGCCGTACGCGAGTGTGGATATTCCGGGGATGCGGTTCTGGATGATGGCGGGGTATTATATTCTGCTGATTTTGGTTTTATCTTTTTTTCACAAAAGGGCGGCTTCCGGGTAGAAAGGGTTTGAATTGCCAAAACATTACTATTGTGATATTAATAACTCTTAAATTAATGGAAAGCTTATGCGCTCTTTTGAAAAAAACAGCTCTCCGGTTGAACTGGTCGAGAAGTGGGGGATGCTATTCCGGTTTTCCCTGAGGCCGATCCTCATCATCCGGAATGGCAGGAGACACCCATTATCCCCCTTGATTTATCACCGGAGGGTTATGGAGAGCTGTATGTGAAAAACGAAGCGGACCGCACTTCTAATCCTACCGGCACCATCAAAGACCGTGCCGCTTGGGAACTTGCCACGCTTTATCGTGATTTTGCCCGGGCGCTTTATTTTAAATTAAGGCTGGGCAGACTGACCAAAGAGGAGCTGAAAAACATCCCTGTTCCGCGTCTTTCGTTTATGACCAGCGGGAATGAGGGCAGGGCGGTGGCGGAACGGTTCAAATTGCATGACCTCCCGCCGCCGAAGCTGATTGTCAGCCAGGATATTCTTCCCGCTTATCTGGAAAGCCTTAAAGTCTTACGCGCCGATCTTTATGCGGTGGATCTGGACGAAGCGCTGGATTCTGATGCTATTCGCTGTGTTTCTAATAATGAGGGGGGGATCGATATTACTTCTGTCCGGTCCTTGCAGCCCCAGGCCATTTTCTATGACTGGCATGTTCATGAATCATTTAATTTTTCACCTGATAAGATTTTTGTGCCTTACGGCTCCGGACGGTTAGCGGAGAATTATCTGTACTGGCAAATGCGCACCATGCGCAATGAGGGCAATAACACCCGTGATCCCCGGTTAAAAGCTCATGTCGGACACGTGGTGTCAATGGATATTTTAGCGGCGGAACCATCGTCTCCTACCAGTGTGGCTGATAAGTTAACAGCCCCTTTTAAGCCCTTTTTACTCTTTAAGGACAGCGATATAAACGCACTGACTCTTATGAATTTTACGGGTCGTGGGACGAGTAAAAATCCAGTGTCTGAATCGTCTATTGACGAGGCTTTTGCCCTATTAAAAAGCCGCGGGATTCGTGCGGAACCTTCCGGAGCCGCGTCATTAGCGTTGTATTTAACCCATTTCAGGCTTGGACTGATCGGAAGAAAGGAAAAGATACTGGTTGTGAATACGGGTGAGGGCTTATTTGACCCACATCAAATGGTACGGGAATTCGTTGAAGAAACCCTTTCAGAATCCGGAGAAAAATAGATCTACTCCTCAACCATCACCGCTTTGTACTTCTCCAGCATTCGTCTTAGCGATTTTTCTAAGGGGGGCATGTGAACGCCTAGTTTTTCACGCTTATCCGTATTCATCACACAATTGGCGCGACGCTGACAAAGTGTGTCCTGCTCCCTTTTCCCCATAATCTTAATCTCAAATTTCGGGTCGACGATCTCTTTATACATTTCCATGATGGATTTATGATCCATGGCACCGATGTTGGTCATGTTGAAGATGCCGGTTTCTTTTCGCTTCATCAGTTCAATGGCGGCGGGAATGAAATCTTCAATAATCGTGCAGGAATTCTGGATATTAATCATTTTCGGATACTTCAGCAGTTTATTGATCAGGTTTTTTGGGTGCGGTTTGCCGGTAATGGGGATGCGCACTCTCAACTGAAGCACGTTTTTAAATTCTTTCAGGGCTTTTTCGGAATACACGCGGGATCGGCTGTAAAGTGAGCCGAAATAATTAGGTTCGTCGTCTTCGGTGTAGCCTCCTTTTTTACCACCGTCATACACACAACCGCTGGCCATCTGCACCATGTAGGTGCCGAATTCTTCAGCAACGGTCGCGATATTAATACTGCCGCCCACATTCACGCTCATCGTTTCGCCGGGGTGATCTTCGCACCAGTCCACATTCGGGTAACCGGTAATCCCGGTCGCGTTGATGATGACATCGGGTTTGGTTTCGTACACGGCTTTTTCCACTTCTGTATGGTTGCGGATCTCGATGCGGGGCGTGAAGACTTTAAAGCCTTCTTTCATGAGGGTACATTTAAAATGAGACCCGATAAAGCCGGTGGCGCCAAGGAGTAAAACCTTTTTCATATTTTTTATTAATCAATACTATATTAAGATAGAATCGATTCTAAAAAAGTAAAGTAAAATCCTTATGAAAAAGGTTTTATATGCACTGACTCTTGTGGTTATCCTGCTTGGCGGTTTTTATTTATATCGTACGCTTGGCAGTCAAAAGCTGGCCATCACTTCTGCTGAGAAAGAGGCGGTGCAGATGAAATTAAGTCAGGCTGTTCAGAAAAAACAGGCTTTGGTGGGTACCAGCACTCTTCGGATCAGAACAAAAGAGAATGCTGGCTCTTTTTTAACAGCCACGAACGGAAGGACTTTGTACGTGTTTAAAAATGATGGCCCTGATCAGAGCAATAACCTCTGGTTTGTCGCCCAGCCCTAACCCCTTTTATTATGCACCACAAACATGTATTCCAATTCATGAAGCACATGGCGGTCAATCTGATACTGGCCGGCATTCTTTCGATTCTTGTCGGCATTCTGATTTTTGTTTATCCGACATTTTTGGCTATTCTGGTCAGCGCGCTTCTGATCGTCATCGGTCTGCTTTGTTTAAAACTGGCTTTTAAAATCAACAAGTATTCCAAGGTCGATATCGATATTTAAAGAGACCCCCCAACCTGACCGGCGTGGTCTGATCGGGGGGTTGGTACGCACAGGAGAGGAAGTCATTGGGCTTCTGTTGGGGTTGGGACCCCGTTAACGGAACCCTGAGGGATACACCCGAACCTCCTTTCGGATCCATAGTTGATGCCCTCTTGGGGCTTGCTTGGGACGATTTACGTACATTGTCTATTTTAGTATATTTTATTAAATTTGTCAAGTATTAATTATACTTAAAAAACCGTGGGTGTTCTGAAGTTATTCTTGGGTAGATCAAAACTTTGTCGGATGACCATATTTGATAAGATTCTCCTTTTTTATTTTTGTCCATCCTTTGATCTGTTTTTCTCTTTTTATTGCCTCATTCCTAGCATTGAACTCTTCGAAATAAACAATCTTAATTGGTCGTCTTGTACGAGTGTGTTCAGCTCCTTCACCTTTATTATGCTTTCTCTTGCCAGAATATTATTGCAGTGACCAGCGTATAAAGACTGATCTGCACATCGTGCAAGATATGCAAAATATTTTTTCATAAACTATTGGTTCGGTTGGATACAAAATATAATCAATTTAATTCTGCCCTTCGACTGCACTGTGCTCTGCTCCGTTACGCTCAGGGCATTCGATTCTTTTCTCTAACATGGCCCGCCATGAGTGAAGCGGAGTAGTGAAAGCTACGAAGCGGAATCGAATGGTGGGTGTTCTGGGGCTCGAACCCAGGACCAATAGCTTAAAAGGCTACTGCTCTACCAACTGAGCTAAACACCCACGTTTTTAAAAAGCCCCGTTATATTAAATTCCTCACCCTTAAAAGTCAAACGCTTTTACTCTTCCTGACCGAAGAAGCTGGAAATGACGAAGGCGACGGCTGGTAATGAGAACCAGGCGTTGTAGTTATTGATCATCAGGCGCACGAGTTGGGATTGGCGGTAGATATCTAAAACAGCCTCATTCATAATCACACTGCTTTCCTGTACCAGCGAGGCGCCGGACGCGTAGATGAGAATGGTGCTGGTGATGAGTCCTGCGCTTAACACCCCGTAAGCCAGCGAAAGTATGACCCGCATCATCAGGGAAGTGCTGTGCCCCATATTGATATGGAACCGCCCCCGGGTCGTTATCAGAATAATACAGAGGATAAAAATGATGATTTTTGTGAGGATCAGGGCATTGGCGTCTGAGGCAAGATCAACGGTCCGGATCGCCGGTTCCGTTCCCAGGAAATAACGTTCAATAATATTTCCCACGCCGTCTGCCGCCAGAATGGCGATGTAGGTGCTAATAATAATTTTTATACTCTGATCACGCCCAATAATAAATGTATAGGCAATAATGACGGTGAAGAAAACAATGATGAGGAGGTCCCAGCTCAGATTAATCTCCATTTTTCGTTTTTATTTTTTATCCACGTTGATTATACGCTGAACATTTTTTTTATGCAAACATTATTTTGGGGATTTGTGGGAGCGGTGGGAGTTGTGCGAACTGTGGGATTTAAATCGGTATTACTCCCACAACTCCCACAAATCACGCATATCTCACAACTCCCAAATTAAAAATAAAAACGCCATTTTTTATCCAAACCTTCGCGGATGCCGATACGGGGAGAAGTTTTGATTTTTGGAGGCACAAACCCGTCGTCATAAACGCCGTCTTTTGACTTTCCGCATAGATCCATTTCGTTATGGCTTTTTTTAGTCATATTCAGAGCGATGCATAGTTTACCCGGTCCGTTGGCCAGATGGTCTTTTCGTCCGCGTCGTTTTTCCATCTGCTCAGCCCCTTCTAGCGGTTGGATGCCTCTAATCAGCACAGCAGCCGGAAAGCCCGTTTTTTCTGTCACAATATTGGCGCAGTGGTGCATGCCATAGGTAAAATACACGTACAAATGTCCTGCCGGTCCGAACATGGCTTTATTCCTTTCTGTCTTTCCGCGGCAGGCGTGACAGGCAGGGTCGTTTTGGCCGATATAGGCTTCCACTTCATTGATCCGTCCGCTTGTTTTTCCGATCACTAAAATCTTACCCAGTAGTTCCTGAGCAACTTGTAAGGTGGGGCGGTTAAAAAAGGAGCGGGGGAGTTTGTTCATAGATCTATTATACCCAAAAAAACTTGCGTCAAACTATCAAAACAGGTAATTTTATGTTCGCTAAGCGTGTCATCGTAGCCCTGCCTGCCGGCAGGCAGGGCAGTTGGTTCGGGTAGACTCGGACTCCGATCTTGCATCGGAGTTAGAGCACAGGATTACACAGCATAGAAGAAATGTGTCATGTCACCGTAGCTCAGTTGGTTAGAGCGCAGGACTCATAAGCCTGAGGTCGTCAGTTCAATTCTGACCGGTGACACCATTTCAGTCACTTCACAATTACTCAAACCTCAGTGCATCAATAGGTTTTAATTTGCTGGCTTTGTAGGAAGGAAGCAGGCCGAAGAAAATCCCAACCCCCGCCGAAAATCCGAATGCCATAAGTATAGAGCCTGTGGTTATTATGGGCTGTAGCTCTGTTGCTGAAGCGATAATACGCTTCACGCCAAAGCTCAACAGTATTCCAAGTATTCCACCGAGCAAGCTTAGGATTACGGATTCAATCAGGAATTGAATAAGAATGTCGTTGCGGTGAGCGCCGATCGCTTTGCGGATTCCGATTTCACGGGTTCTTTCCATAACGGAAACCAGCATAATATTCATTACTCCAATACCACCCACTAGTAAGGATATTGCAGCAATTCCGCCAAGCAGGATTGTGAAAATTGCTGTTACATCGTTTATGGTATCCAGTAATTCTGTCTGATTAAGTACAGAAAAATCCGCACTTGCAGCATCATTTATGTTATGTTCGGCAAGAAGGATTTTTTCGATATTGGCTTTAATCGCATCCATTTCATCAGCCTCGTTAGCAAATACAGCAATCTGACTGACGGTTTTTTGTCCAAAAACGCGAAGCTGGGCTGTAGAAAAAGGAATAAAGCTTTCGCCACTTTCACCTTTTATAAGCCCGACTACACGAAAGATGCTGTTTTCTATACGAATATCCTCTCCAATAGGATTAATACCACCAAAAAGGTCTTCCCATGCCGTCTCATCTATAACAATGTTTTTATTTCGCTTAAGATCATCCTCATCATTTAAAAAATTTCCCGCAATCAATTCCTTATCTTTCAGATTAAAATATTCCGGCTGTACGCCAATCAGCCTTATACGGGTATTGTTATTTTTATAAATTCCTTGTTTGTTCCCGGATAACTCGGGGGAAATTCCACGTACTCCATCCATACCTTCCAGTGCCTGGAAATCTGAGTTTTTAAGGGTGCCACTGCCCCCGCCACGAAATACAGTTCTTATATCCGAACCTCCACCCGGAGAAACGAAGAGTACATTGGTCCCCATTTGCTGAAGACGGCTGGTAATCCCCTGTTGGGCGCCTGTTCCTATAGCCACCATAACTACCACGGAAGAAACGCCTATAATAATGCCAAGCATTGTAAGGCCTGAGCGCAATTTGTTAGACCAGATACTGGCGAACGAATTGATGATGTTTTCAAAAATGTCCATGTTTAATTCTGAATTATTCCATCAACAATGTGGATAAGTCTGCTTGCGTGTTCTGCGATATTCGATTCATGGGTAATTAAAATAATAGCTTTGCCGTCGTCGTTCAGTTTCTTAAAAATCCTCATTACATCTTCTCCGGTTTGAGTATCTAAGGCTCCGGTAGGTTCATCGGCTAAAATCATACTGGGGTTAGTAACAATAGCGCGTGCTATAGAGACACGCTGCTGCTGACCGCCGGAAAGCTCATTTGGTTTGCTTGCTATTCGGTCACCTAATCCAACAGCACTTAGTGCTTCGTGTGCCCTTCGCCTCCTTTCTGCCTGAGACACCCCCTGATACATAAGAGGGACCATTACCTGCTTTAATGCGCTCATACGGGGTAATAGATTGTACTGCTGAAAAACAAAGCCAATTTTACGACTGCGTACTTTTGTCAGTTCGGTTTCGTTGAACTTTTCTACAGCTCCACCCTCAAAGCAATATTGACCACTGGTGGGAGTATCCAGCATTCCGATTATATTCATCAGTGTGGATTTACCGGAACCTGAAGGGCCCATAATAGCGGAAAATTCACCGCTTTTAATGGTGAGGCATACTTTTTTAAGCACATCTATTTTTTGTTCTCCCATCTGATAAGTTTTGGTGATTTCTTTAAGCTCTACCAGATTCATATTTATAAATTATTGGATACTATGAATCATTGTCCCTGCGCCAGAAGGAAGACTACCCCCCTGCCTGCCACCAAAAGGATTACTAGTACCGTTTTGCTGAACAGGACTGACACCTAAAGAAAGTACTTCTTCAAGCACAATATCGCCATCATTCAGACCGCTTTTTAATTCGGTATTTTTTCCGTCTGTTTCACCGGTTTCAATTCTCACAATTTTTGGATTACCATCAGAATCTCTGATTAAAACTCCCTTTTGGCCACCTTGGTTACGAATCGCGCTATTAGGCAAAAGCAGTACATCACTCACCTCATTAATAATCACTTCTACTTCAGCTGTCATACCGGAATATATTTTTTCTTCCCCCCTGTTTAGGGTAATGCTTACCGAATAAGAAATTACTCCGGAGCTATCAACAGGGGTTTGATTTACTTCATCTATGGTGCCTGTAAATGTCTTTTCAGGAAGCGAGTCAAATACGATGTTAGCGGCTTGCCCCTCTTCTACTCTTACAATATCAATCTGATCAAGGAGGATTGTAATACCAAGAAGATTGGGATTTTCGATGTAAACAAACTTATCGTCGTCTGAAAGAATATTGTCTCCCGATTTATAGTCTATCTGTCTTACAATTCCATCAAACGGAGCAATAATTTCATACTTACTGGCATCATCTTTAACTCTTTCTAAAGCCAATTCTTTTATAGTTACATCGTTTCTGGCCTTCGCAATATCATTTTTATCCGCGCCATCCAGTATATCGGCAAGATCTTCCTGCTGAATCGCCAGATTACTTTTAAGGTTGATTAAATCATTGTCAGCGCTTACCAGCTTAAGGCGGGCACTTTCCCTTTTTGAGTCGATAGTCTTTTTTAAATTATCGAGAGTATTTTTAGATTTCTTTAGATTTATTTCAGCTGAACTGAATGCGGTTTCTTTCTGCAGATAACCTTCCTCATTTCTCAGCAAAGCAGTCTCAGAAGCTTCTAAATTAATTAAGCTGTTTCTGGTGTTTCGAATACTTTCTAATTCACTTTTGGCGGATTTCAAATATCCCATTGCAGCGCTTTTTTTGCTATCGATCTGACTTTGGGTAAAATTTTCTGAAGCAACCGTATTTTCAAGCGTGCTGTGGTAATTGGTAAATGCGATAACTGCTTTATCAAGAAAATCCAGTGTAGTATTTAAAAGCTCAATTAATTCCGCTTTGGTAAAAGAAACCTTATTGCTTAAAGCATTATAATCCTGATTTAAAATATCAAAAGAATCAAAAAGATCCTTTATTTGATTAACAGCAGTATTCGCAGAGATATGATCTTTAGCGCCAATGTAATATTCAAAAGTATCATTCAGATTTTTTCTCTCATCACTTACCCCTAACACATAATCTATCTCAATCAAAACATCCTGCATGTCGATCAGAATTGAATGAATGTCATTTAGTGCGGATGTTAGGGTTGAGTTGTAGTTTATAATTGCACTTATGTCGTCGTCTTCCTTGAAAACGCCGGCATTTTCAAGATTCTTCTTTGCTATATCCATGGATTTTTCCTTTTCATCTACATCTTTTATTGCCAGTTCCAGTTCGTTATCCAGATTCTTAAGTTCAACATCATAATCATTTTTAGAGATCGGCAAATTACTTTCCGCGATACTGATTTTGACTTGGGTATCATTTACATTGTTTTTGGCCCGCATAATTTCAGCCACAGTATTACCCTCAAGCAGATTGTTCAGACTGATTTGGGAATTTTGTAAATTTATCTCCGCCTGCTTTATGTCACTTCCCAACTGGCTTTTATCTAATTCGGCGATTACTTCGTCTTTCTTCACTTCATCTCCGTCAGAAAAAAACACACTGGTTACCTTTCCGGTAAGGTTAAAACGCAATCTTTGCTCATCTACTAATTCCGCCTTTCCGGAAGACTTGATGCTTTCAGAAAGATTGCCGATTTTAACAACATGCTCCGTATATGTCGGCGCTTCATCTGGTCTGGAAAAAAAATACTGACCAACCACTACAAATAGCACAACAGATAAAAGTCCAACGACTAGACTTTTCCAGTATATTTTTTTTAAAAAATTGATTATAGCTGAGAAAATGGCATTCATTGATTGGCTTTAAGAAATTGTGCTGGAATTTTTGGTTTTTTTCGTTGGGCTGTCTCAACCTTTTGTGTTTCGTCAGGCTCATTTTCATCTTCAACTATTTTAGGTAAATCTCTATTCTGTCCTCTGTCACGAAAATTTTGTTGAATTACCTCACGTTCTGCATTGGACGGCAATTGCGAATCAAGCTTTTCTTTTGCAAATATGCTTGGAATAAATACGAAAATTACAATTCCGATTCCAACGCCCAGTAAATAAGACTTCCAGTCTATTTTCTTAATATATTTAATCATGGCCGGTTACTTTAACAGCTTTTTTGCAATAGCGCCAGTACATGTAATACGAAAAAAACAGACATTTTCTTTCACTTTTGTATTGATATCAATAAATAATACTCCTACCCCCGGAACATAAGCATTTTAGGCATGAGATCATCCCATCGGTGACACCATTTTAGAATAAGTTAAAAAAGTTTTAGGAAAAATGTGGAAAATACTATACCAAAAGAAAGACTTGCCCCAATAATCGTTGACCATTTTTTGTATTGATAGGGAAAGACTTTCTCTATCCACTTTTCAAGGTCCCATGACGCTTTTATTGCTGATAGCCTGATAATAGCTTCGATCATGAAGCCATAGACTATAAATGAGGTAAATACAGATTTTGCCTCCAAAATACTGTTATGCACAATATGGAAACCTTCAATTACATGATGCGGATTTAAAATGGAAAAAAATAAAACAACAAAAAATGCTCCACTAAAAAAGTATATATATAGTATATAAATGGTAGAAGCGATTAGGTGGATGGCTTTCATAGGCTAGTATTTAATTTATAAGTATCTGAGTATACTTTTTAAATCTAAAGAGACCAAATACAAACAAAAAATAAGTAGAGGAATGTGTGACACTATAGCTATTTTAGATCTCAGACCTGCCTGCAGCAGGCAAGGTTTCTAATTTGAGATTTTTTTAAATTCACAAAATACGATATATTTATCTACCAGCGTTATAATGCATTAGGAACAGATAATACTTTAATTTCCAGATTACCTAAATAATGACAGATTCAAAAAAAATTATAGACCCACTTAGTGTCGTAAGCTTACTTTTAGAAACGAGTGCTCTCGGCAAACCTCTTGGAAGAGCCACTGGTTTTGTAGTAAAAAAAGAAGGGCGCCCCTATCTCATTACCAATTGGCATGTCGTGACGGGTCGAAATTCTGAGACCCTCCAACCACTTTCACCAACTGCAGCGTTACCTGATCAGATTACAATTGCTTTCCATGAAAAAGATAAGCTTGGCTCTTGGATTCTAACGCGACAAAGTTTAGCTAATAAGAGCGGAAAGCCAATTTGGATAGAGCACGAAAGGAAATATGAGATTGATGTTGTCGCTATCCCGTTAGAGCCTTTGGGGCTAAGCGATAAAATGGTATTTTATGACCTCGATCTCACACTTAGTGAAACAGATATGATTCCCCAGTGTGCCATGCCAGTATCAATAATCGGCTTTCCTTTAGGATTAACAACTGCTGGAGTTTTACCTATCTGGAAAACGGGGCATATTGCCAGTGATCATGATCTTGATCACGATAGTCGCCCTTCTTTTTTAATTGATGCAACAACGCGTGAAGGTATGTCAGGTGCACCAGTTCTATTAAGGCTAACTGGTGGCTATAAACAGAAAAATGGAAATTCGATAATATCCTCTGGGCTAAGAACTCGTTTCCTCGGCATATATTCAGGCAGAATACATGATGACTCCGAAATTGGTAGAGTGTGGAGACCCCAAGTCATAACTGAAATAATAGATCGGGCAAATATCACCTAACAGCGCATAAATAGCATTAAGCATTTTAGGTCTAAGGTCATCCCACCGGTGACACCATTCCAGATAGTTCAACTCATCGACTCCTCCATTTCTTCGTATTTAAGATTAATAGAATCTTCAATCTCTTTTAGCTTAATGCCTTGTTCTTTGATGGCTTTAGTATCTTTATTTAAGCAGGCTTCTTGCAAGAATTGAGCAGTCTTATCTTTCTCTTTTTCCAGCTTCTCGATTTCTTTCTCTAACTTATCAAGCTGTTTTCTTAGAAGGTGCTGCTTCTTTCGATTTTCTTTTACTTCCAGGTATTGCCTCTTTTGATCTGAATCCGGCCTAGAGGCTTTGAAAGCTTGTTCGTCCTCTTCTGCCCAGCCTCCTTTAGCTAAAAACTTATCGTAACCATAATCAAGTACACGGATTTCATCATTATCAAAAAGGACAAGTTTTGTGGCTAATCTGGAAAGCATGGCTTCATTATGGGTGACAAAAATGACCGTACCCTGATATTTTTCAATCGCCTCAGAAAGCGCTTCAACGGACTCCATATCCAGATGATTACTGGGCTCATCGAGCATAAGAAGCTGAGAGGGAAAAAGAAGTGTTTTACCTAAGCACACTCTGCTTTTTTCTCCGCCGGAGATAGTACTGATGTGCTTTTTTACATCGTCTCCGTGAAAGAGCAAAGCGCCGCATAGATTGCGCACCTCTTGTTCGGAAGTATTCGGTATAGCGATGAGCTCTTCAAGAATCGTCTTTTCCGGAGTGAGCTCCTGAATCGAATCCACTCCAAAGTAGCCGACAGCTAAACTGGGCGGCATGCGGACTTTACCGCTATCCGGACTCAGATTTTGATGAAGTAATTTTAAAAGAGTGGATTTCCCTTTTCCATTACGTCCGATAATAGCGATGCGGTCACCCGGAAAAGTAGTGAGGGAAAAGTTTTGGATCAAAGGCAGATCAGGTTCGTAACCAAAGCTGACATCGGTAGCCTGCACTATAGAATCACTTTTACAGGGAATGGATCTAAAATGAAATTTAATCGTGGCAATGTTATCGAGTTTTTCTTTTACTCCCTGTTTGGCTAAGGATTTTATGCGCGATTGCACAAGTCCTGCACTTCTGGCGCCCGCTCTGAATTTGCGAATAAATTCATCCTCCTTCTCTCGCTTCTTTTCCTGGTTCCTACGAGTTTTATCATAGATTTCCTCATCCTTTTTTATGTGCTGTATAAGCTTCAAGGGCCCTCCTCTCATTTTGCGCATATCCCCACGATGAATAGCGATAGTATGAGAAACCACTAAATCCATAAAATGCCGATCATGCGTTACCAGAACAAAAGCCCCCTTCCAGGCCTTAAGAAAGCGCTCAAGCCAACGGAGAGAAAGAATATCTAAATAGTTAGTGGGCTCGTCTAACAAAAGAAGATCTGAATCCGAAACCAGCACTTCAGCTAAACGTATTCGAATTTGAAAACCACTGGAAAATTCAGAAGGATGCCGGCCGAAGTCATCAATATTAAATCCCAGTCCCATCAAGATGGATTTAGCCCTCCAGTCCTCATTAACCGACTCTTTAGACAGGGCAGAACTTACCTGAGCCAGAACGGTCTTCTCTGAGAATTTCAGATGTTGTTCTAAAGATTTTACCCGATATCCATTCGGCATTTTAACCTCTCCCTCGTTAGGGCTTTCTTCTCCTAAAAGGATCTTCAGAAAGGTCGTTTTTCCCGTTCCGTTTCTGCCAATGAGCCCTATTTTTTCCTTAGAGCCAATATTCAGATCTACATCTTTAAAGAGGATTTGATTGCCGTAAAATTTGGTAAGTCCGGAGATCGTTAGCATATTATTCTAATTCAGCTGAGAACATAGTCCTTATGAGATTATATCATTGCGCTTCTTCGTATATACTGCAAACATTATACAAAGCCAGGAAAAATCTGAAGCCAAAAACAAACGGAAAATAAGCAGAAAAATCCATTCATCATCGCCTTTGTCTGTTTTTAGGCTGACTATTAAAAATCATTTTGCCAGCGGGCATAAATTCCGGTTGATAAAAGACGGCCGGCTGATTTTTCACGGATGGCTAATTCACCGGATTCGATAGCTCCATTTTTAAAATGGTCGGCAAGTACGTTTTCAAGCATTATGGATGAAGAGGAGATTGCGTAGGCGTTGACTAGCATAAATAAAGGGGTACGGCTGAGAATCCGTATACATTCCTCCATCAGAATGGGAAAAGTATAGTTAAAGATCCAGGTTTCACCTTTTGGACCGCGGCCGTAGGCAGGCGGGTCCAGAATGATGGCATCATAATTATTTTTACGCCGTATTTCACGGCGGACGAATTTCAGGCAGTCATCCTCAATCCATCGTATCGGATGATCCTGCAGTTTTGATAACCGCTGATTTTCGCGGGCCCAGCCGATTGAGGGGTAAGAGGCATCGACATGGGTAACGCTGGCTCCGGCAGCAGCTGCAGCCAGGGTGGCACCGCCGGTATAGCCAAATAGGTTTAACACTCTGACAGGCGCTTTGGTTTTTTTAATAAGGCTTTGCATCCATTCCCAATGCAGGGACTGTTCCGGAAAAATGCCAGTATGTTTAAAAGGGGAGAGTCGGGCCTGAAAGGTAAGATTTTTGTAGTGTATCATCCATTGTTTTGGCATTTTTGGCGCCGTATGCCATCCTGATTTGTCAGAATCAGTTTTTTCATAAATAGCGTCTGCATTTTCCCAATGCTTTTCGCTGAGCGAAGGCTTCCAGACGATTTGCGGGTCCGGACGGGATAATACAAAAGAGCCGAATCGCTCAAGGCGCTTGTTATCTCCAGAATCCAGGAGCTCATAGTCATCCCAGCTGTCCAAGGTTAAAATATTCATGCACACATTGTTGCGTGCCGGGCCTGTTTGGTCAATTCGATTTCAATATTGTGAGGACTTATAAGTCCGCCGTGGCGGATCGTCGATTCAATCCCGATCGGTGACACCAAAAAATCTTGTATATATTTTTTAATTTCTTTATTTCAACCAAAGGAAAGCGGTTCTTGGACCAATGGGATCTATATCAAAAGAAATTTCCAAATTGCCTTTTACTGCAACGGCTTTTAGTAAAATTTCTTCCTCTTCAAATCTCTCAATCTCCCAGCCTGATTTTTTCAATCCAGACAAATATTCCTCTATTCCTCCCTCTTCTATTTCAATCAGCTGAAGCATCACTCCATCACCGGTATTAAAATCACCCATTACGATTTCGATTTTGCCTTCTGTAAATTTCATATATTCAGAAGGTATACTTTCTGGCCATGAAATACCGTCTCCGCCTTCTTCAACATCAAAATCAATATCGATATGGGCTTCATCACCCCCAATTATTCTCTCAACCCACTCCTCTCCAGCACTTTCTGAAAAATCATCTAAAACAGGTTTGTTATTGTCATCTTCCCCACAGGCTGTTAAAAGCAAAATTGATAAAATAATACTTGTGAATAAAGTTATTTTTTTCATTTTCTTAACAAGTTAATAAAATTATGAGATTATTATTGTTGATTTTATCATTTTTTTAAGTTTTTTAAAAATTCAAAAATGAAAAAAAATATCCCTTTCATTTTCTCCTTTTTATTTATATTCCTGAAATTTCTGTTGCCGGCTTATGCCGAATTTCAGGACGTTCCCGATATCTATCTTTATAAAAATGCTATTAATTATGCTTATGAAAGCGGAATTGTAAGCGGTTACCCTGATGGGAATTATCTGCCGGATAATTCCATTAATCGCGCTGAATTTACCAAAATTGTAATTAATTCCCAATTCAGTGAAAATGAAATCAATAACTGCAAAACAAGTAAAACTTTTTCCGACATAAATAGAAATGAATGGTATTATCCTTATATTTGCGTTGCAGTGAATAAAGGGATAATTGACGGATATCCCGACGGCAGCTTTAAACCGGGCAATAAAATCAATTTCGTGGAAGCTTCAAAAATCATCATAAATGCTTTTGGCTATAAGGTTTCTTCTTCTGGAATCTGGTATAAGCCTTTTGTTGAGGCAATGGAAAATATATCCGCGATTCCAGAAACCGTTTATTCATTTGAAAGGAGTATTACACGCGGAGAAATGACAGAAATGGTTTATAGGATAAAAGAAAAAATTAAAAATAAGCCATCAACCAATTTCTATTCAGAAGATAATGATACGGTAGGCACAACAACTTTTGTTAAACAATATCGGATGAGAGACAGGGCTTACGCCCATGATGTATTTCAGACATCTGATGGAGGTTATGTTTTTGTGGGCGAAACGCTTAGCGGCTTTGAGACAGATGCTTTTATAAGTAAAGTTTTGGGTAATGGGCAATGCGAATGGACAAAGCTTTTCCAGACTTTAAATACCGTAACGATTATTCCGGAGTTTGTGAAGACGGGCGAGGAAATAGCGACATCTGTTGTGGAATTGAAGGACGGAGATTATTTAATGTCCGGCTACATACATGGTTTTATTGATGACGATTATATTTCTGCAATGGAAAACTGGGGTGATTTTTTCTTTGCTAAATTTGATAAAAATGGAAATCATATTTGGACAAAAATTTTCGGGGATTATGCCGCGGACCAGCCTTATGAACTTTACGCAACTTCGGATGGAGGATTTTTAATTTCCGGATTTGTTACCAAAATGGGTTTTGGTGAAGACGCGATAAACCTTCCGGGATATTTTGTATTTGTTAAGTTTGATAGCGATGGGAATGTTCAGTGGAATAAGGAAACAAGGCCAAATGGAAATTATTTTGAGAGTAAAATTGATTTTAAACCCGATCCTTCCGGCGGATATATTATGGTTACCGAAGTTCCTTTGCCTGAAACGGATGATTTGTTTGAAGCATCTTTGTCTTCAAGCATGCCCACTGTAGTGAAAATGGATAAGGAACTTAATGTTGAATGGGCAAAAACAATTGAGGCTATTCCTATGGAGTACCGTATAGCTGTTGAATCGGAAGACGAATTGGGTTATAAATGGGACTACATGAAGATGAGAATGCCGGCGGGTGACTTTCGGGCTGTGGAAATGACTTCGGATGGTGGCTACCTTGCAATTGGTACGCTTTCGCCGATTACAACAGGTGAAATGGATACCGATGTTAATTATGAGTTTATACATTCTCCGACTTTAGCAGGGGTGAAATTTGATAAAAATGGTAATTTTGAGTGGGCGAAAACTATAAAAACCGAGCATTTATCCAATTCGCGTGTTGATATATCTGTAACTAAAATTAAAGATGATGATTTTATGATCGTAAGAAATGTGATGGGTGAAAGCACTCAGTATGGTAGCAAGTATAATACTATGACAAGAAAGACCGAAGAATTATATAATATTTGTGGAGACTGTTCGCCATCAGATATAGAAAATGATCCGGAGCTCAAATCGGTCTATGACGCTTATATCGACTCCCGAGAAAATTGGATGGATACAGCTAGAAATCATCTTGAACTTATTAAAGTCGATGATGATTTTAATGTGAAATGGGTAAAAAAGATCGGCGATGACAGGGCAACTTATTTTGGAGAAATATATCCAACTTCGGATTACGGGGTTGTAATATCGGGACAATATCATACTGATGTACTTAATTTTATTTCTTCTGGTATAAAATTTTTCTTTTCCGATGCGGTATTAATAAAACTTGATATTAACGGAAATATCACTGGTAATGATGAGTATGTGTCCGATTATTATTCCATAACAATCGGCAACCTGACTCCATATATTAAAAGCTACGATCTAATTCCTGCTATTTCCAATTTCATAGCTGCTGTTGATTTTTTCAAAACGCCTCAAACGCCCGTTTATTCTACGAAAATTACTTCATTGAGCGAAGCTGGTTATGAAACGGTTTCTTTATCGGATCCGGGGGCATTTATAAATTTTGGCTTAAGTGTCGAACCGGAAATTGGCACAACCACAAGTTGGGCAAAAATTTATTATGATGGCATAGAACCCGTTGAAACCGAAAATAAAAAAAGTCATGAAGTTCATGAAGAACTTATGCCAATTCTTAATGAAATTTTTGATAACAAGGTGAAATTAAGAGATAACTTTGGTGGATTGTCTTTAGATTATGCCTTTAACCGGCTTATAATGAAAAATGATATAACTGCTGTTCAAAAATATTTGGAAAATTTGGGCTATGAGACAGCTGATGCAAATGATAACAAATTAATTATGATGAAAGTAGGCAGAACTCTTAATTTACTTTTTTCACTAACAAATAAAATGAGAGGAACATTAAATGTCACCTATTAGAAGTCTCACTTAAAATTAATTAATATTTTTTTGTTTTTTTAAAGCCAAAAACAAATAGAAAATAAGTAGGAAAATCCGTGCTACCATTTTGATTTAATAAAAGTACCCCACAAAAAATCCAAACAAACCGGAAATAATATCGCCTACATAGCGATTCATCCAACACTCTCTTTCTTTAAAGAAGATTTTTTTTCGATTATGATCATAATCCTCCATTGCCCGCTCAATAAATTCCCATACATAATTCATGACAACAAAAATCAATAATGCATGTTCCAGTGAATAAGCGGTTAAGAAGAATTTAGTCATCATAAAATAAAAAGCCGCATGACCAAATGACCAAAAATCAAAAATAGCCTCTGATTTTTTGCCGAATAGTTTTAATTTTTTCATTTAACTGTTTTTTGTATCAAATATTCATCTGCCAGTACCAGTGCGGCCATGGATTCGACAATTGGAAGAGCACGTAAGGCAATGCAGGGATCGTGCCGGCCTTCGATTTCGATAGTTTTTTTACTGCCTTTCTGGTCGATTGTTTGCTGTTTTTTGGCGATGGAGGCAGTCGGTTTAAAGGCCACGCGGAATATGATATCCATTCCGTTGCTGATGCCGCCTACTACACCTCCTGCGTGATTGGTTTTGGTCATCACTTTACCCTTTTTTGTCAGGATTTCATCATTATGTTCAGACCCTTTCATCTCCGCACCTTTAAAACCGCTTCCAATTTCGAATCCTTTTGTTCCAGGAATGCTGAGCATAGCCTGAGCCAAGCGGGCATCCAGTTTTTCGAAAACCGGGCTTCCCAGTCCAGCGGGGATGTTCTGAATCACACATTCAATCAGACCGCCGATTGAATCACCTTCTTTTCTGGCCGCTTCTATGGTTTTAAAATCAGGGCTGATGAGGGTGGTTTTGAATGTGATGAAAGGGATGATCTTTTTGGCAATGGCGCCGGCGGCGACCCGGGCAGTGGTTTCCCGCGCGCTGGCACGTCCGCCCCCGCGATGATCCCGAAATCCATATTTCTCGTCGTAAGTGAAGTCGGCATGGCTGGGACGGTACAGGTTTTTCAATTTTTCGTAATCTTTCGATCGCGTGTCGGTATTCCGGATGATAAGACTAATCGGTGTGCCGGTTGCTTTATTCTCAAAAATACCGGAAAGGATTTCGATTTTATCCGCTTCTTTGCGTGCGGTTGTTGATTGGCTTTGCCCGGGCTTCCGGCGATCCAGCTCCTTCTGAATGTCTTTTTCGTGGATCTTCAGCCCTGCCGGGCAGCCGTCGATCACGACGCCAGTGGCCGGTCCGTGTGATTCGCCCCAGGTGGTGATTTTAAAAAGGGTTCCAAAAGAGTTTCCAGACATATTTTAAAATTTAGTTGCTTTATCAGTATATCAAATACGTCTGACATTTGACATGTGACAAAGTAAGTCAAATGTTAAAGGTTAAATGTCATCAGAGCATGAGGGTCGAGACTAAGGCGAACGCGCTGAGGATAATAATAATGCCGATAATTGCGTTTTTGATGATGCTTTTAGCCCTTTGCACCATTTCATCGTTCCCATAATTGGCGATCATGCTGGCGGCGCCGTAGATCATGGCGGCAAAGGCAATCAGCCCGACGAACCCAAGAATAAATTGCAGTATGGTGCCGATGGTGGCGATGATATTACCCACATTTCCGGTTGTGATCTCATCACCCGTTTCCCGTATGGGGCGAAGGTAAAGGTTTTCCACAAAGATCTGATTTACCGCAATAATAACAAGGCCGATGACAATCCAGAGAATTGACCTTTTCTGTTCGGTAATCTTTTCTTCTTCGCCTGATGCCGCAATAGTCTTATACCCGCTGATGATGATCATCAGGATGGCCACTGCGCCGATGAGCGCTTTGATGAAAGAAACAAGCCCAAGGATTTCCGCGTCGATGCCGGCGCCGGCCTCCGGTATTACACCGCGTTCCACGCCCGGTACTCCGTAAACCAGGACAATCAGGCGTTCCAGGATCAGGACGATGGCCAGGCCGATCATGGCATAGATGATGCTGTTTTTTTGTTCCTTAATTGTTTCCTCATTGCCATAAGCCATGATCATGCGGATGCCGGCGATGACGATCCAGATGATGGCCAGGGAACCCAGCAGATTCCGGAACACTTTAACGATCGATAACACGACCGACTGGATCTGGCTTTCCCCACGGAAGCGGATTTCGTTTACGATCAGGCTGACTGTGTCGTTGTCGAAAGGGGTTCCGTCAATAAACGTCAGGCCTTCTAAATAGGTTGTGAGTGCGTCGACATTCCCAAGAGCCTGATCGTATTCGGCTAGGCCGGCTACATCATCCAGGTTCCCGGCACCTTCCAGATCGAGAATCTCGATGACCTCCGGTGGCAGATTCCCCCAGTCGGTTTCGGAATAATCCGCTACTTTAATATCTTCTTCCTCCAGCCGGTCCTTAATGGCATCAAGCGGGTCATCAAACAGGGTATCCTGCGCTTGTACAGGATTAATTCCTCCTAAAAAAAGAGTGATAAGAAGAAGAAAAAATCCGCATTTTTTTAAGATAAAAGTCATTTACGCTTGAGGGGGTAAAAGGTCTGCGGGGGAGAAAAAGGTGTTCACCAGCGCGTAGGCGGCATAAATAAAGATGATTCCGGTCACCCCGCCGATAATCATGTTTTTGGCGGTTTTGGCCCGTTCTTCGTTCTCGAAGGCAGTCAGGTACATAAAACCAGCAGATATTGTGAAAAGGATGGCGACAGGCCCCAGAAACACCAATAGAAGTCGGATTACTCCGGAGATCTGAGTAAGGCTTTCCGTGGTTTCGGCTACAGTACCTTCTTCTACTACATAAATCGCATTTACGATTCCACTTGCCATTAAGATCATCAGCATGCCAATTCCGCTCCAGGTCAGGTTCCGTTTTTGCTTGTCGATAGTCTCCTGATCTCCTCCTGCGGTGACCAGGCGGATTCCGCTGATGGTCATTAAAAGCACGATGATGGAACCGAACAGCCATTTTAGATAATCAGTGATATCTCTTAATTTATCCCGTCCGGCTTCAAAGTCGATCAGGTTTTCGGAGGTAGATTGTTCCGGATTAAAGATATTGGCCACCTGTTCGGCCAGCATCAGGACCACAAAGCCGACGAATATCCATAGGAAATTAGTTTTTTGTTTACTGATGGTCTCCTCCTTCCCGCGGGAAAAGATCAAATTGGTGGCATACAGGATGCCGAAAATCAGTGCGGCTCCGCCCATCACATATTTTACAATGCTGATAAGCCGTTTGATGACGCTCACAGCCACATCTTCTCCAGATTCACCGGGTGCTCCTCCAAAACTCTTCAGGTCATTCCTTAAAAACTGATCCCACGCACCTCCTAATGCCCCCTGAGCATGCGCCGTTTTGAAAAACACTAAAAGCACGGCGCAGAAGAGGGCTACCGGCCATAGAAAATTCAGGAATTTTTTAATTTTTTCAGTCATTGTGTTTTTATACTGTCATTATTTTACCATAAAACGAAATGACGAAACAACGAAATGACGAAATAATATTTTTATCAATCATATCGTTTTCTTGTCATTTCGTTATCTCGTTACGTTGTTTAAAAAAGATTTGCATTGGGGGATGTTTTGTTATAAACTAACTGAGCTAATAATTAAGATTATTAGGATTATTACGACTGTTAGGAATTGAATTATCTATCGTAATTGTCTAAATAATCTTAATAGTCATAATAGTCCTAATAACATGGCTAAAAGATCTACCCCGAAAAAACAACAGGCAAATTCCCAGACTTCCCGTCGCTTCAAGTCGTTCCAGAATCGCGCCCGTAAGCGATTGGCTAATACCGCCAAAATATCTACTTGCCCCCAATGTAAAGAATCCAAGCTTTCTCATACAGCTTGTCAGGGCTGTGGCTATTATAAGGGCAGGAAGGCTTTGGATATGGAGAAACAGATTGATAAGATCACTAAGGTGAAAGCTTAATTTATTTCTGATCTCAGATTTCTGATTTCTGATTCAGGTCCGAAATCTTAAATCTTAAATCTTTAACATCATGGCTAGTTGGAGACATCTATCACGCGTGATTGTCATGCAAAGCTTCTTTGAAAGCTTTGTGCGTCAGTGCGAGCTGGAGGCTGTTTTGGAGTATAATTTAAAGGAATACGGAGAGAAGGTCACGGACACTGTTTTTGCCAAGAATTTGGCACAGAAGATGAGGCGCAATCAGAAGAAAGTCGAAAAGATTATCCAAAAACACGCTCCTGAATGGCCTCTTGCGAAGATGAATCCGGTTGAGCGGACGATTTTGACTTTGGGAATTACGGAGCTTATGGATCCGGAGCCTGATGTGCCTATGAGTGTCGCGATTGATGAGGCGATTGAATTGGCAAAGGCTTATGGTGATGAGAATAGTGGTAAATTTATCAACGGGGTTTTGAATTCTGTGGCTCATGATGATACAATAGCCAAGAAAACCAATCCTAAATCTTAATTTCTAAATTCAAACCTGATTTGAAATAAGAAATTAGTGTTTAGGGCTTACTTCTTAAAAATAAGTCCTATGTACAAAAAACTTGAAAAAAAGATCGGTCTTAAATTCAAAGACTGGCATTTGCTGCGCGTCGCTTTTGTTCACCGTTCGTATCTAAACGAACATAAAGACAGTAAACTCGGGAGCAATGAACGGCTCGAATTTTTAGGTGATGCGGTTTTAGAGCTGGTGGTGACGGAACATCTTTACATTACCTATCCCAATCCGGAAGGCGAGCTGACCAATTGGCGGTCTGCTTTGGTAAAAGGTGAGATGCTCGCTAAGATATCTCAGGAGCTCAAGCTTGGCGAATATCTTTATCTAAGCCATGGGGAAGAGAATTCCGGTGGGCGTAAAAAAGATTATTTACTAGCGAATACTTTCGAGGCCCTGATCGGTGTGATTTATATGGAGCTTGGATACGAAAAAGCAAAAGAGTTTATACATAAATTTTTACTGGTCCATTTGGAAGGCATCCTTGAAAAGGGGGGGCATATTGATGCCAAATCCAAATTTCAGGAAATTGCACAGGAAAAACTGGGTGTCACACCGCTTTATCAGTTATTGCATGATGAAGGACCTGATCATGACAAGGTCTTTACGATGGGCGCCTACGTTGAAGAGCGGGTCGTTGGCAAGGGGAAGGGGAGCAGTAAACAGATTGCTGAACAGAAGGCTGCTGAGGATGCACTAAAGCGTTTAAAATGGTGACCTTAAAAGAATAGCTAAAAGGATTGTCTAAGAATTGCTCTAGTAAAAGTTTATAAGCAATTCTTCTAGCCATTCTTAAGCTATCCTTATTTAGGTATGATCTTGATCTGCCGCTGTTCACCTTCACCCACGCTTTCCGTGATGATTTTGTCTTTGAATTGGGCGCTGTCTGCCAGATGCAGGTGGATCTTCCGTCGAAAATAAGGGTTCATAGGAGGGAGTATGATTTCTTTTTGATTGCTGATGGCCATTTCGGCTTTGCGTTCTGCCAGGCGAAGCACACTTTCTTCCTGCCGTTTTTTGTATTGATCCACATCCACGATGACCTGCACCTTGCTTTCGACACCCTGTTTCCAAATCAGGCATTTTAAAATATGCTGAATGGCCGCGATGGTTTCGCCATGCCAGCCGATCAGCAGACTTGATTTTTCCGTTTCGATTTCCGCGTAGTAAGCGGTTTCAGTCTCTTTGGTGATTTTAACACCGGTGTAGGGAACCCCTAAAATATTGAGGAGCTTTTCCAGTGTTTCTTTGATCAGTAATTCCATAATTTATAATTTGTAATTTGTAACTTGTAATTTTAATCAAATTGCCAGTTACAAATTACTGATTTCAATCCTTTGCATAATTTACCACAAGTTGCTGACCGATGCCAAACAAAGTGGAAACTCCCCAGTAAAATCCTACGGCGGCAGGCAGGCCGGCGGTAAAGACCGCAATCATCACCGGCATGAGGTATTGCATCATTTTGTTCATCATGGGCATGGCGGGATTGGACTGTTTGGACAGCGCGTTGGATTTGGCGTTCTTACCAAGACTTAGGCGGATCTGAGCGAATTGGAGCCCTCCGATAATCACCGGCAGGGCGATCATGTTGATTTTAGTGAGATCAATAATTCTTAGGAAGACGGGGTTGATGCTTGAGAAATCAAATGTTTTTAAGGGGGTATACAGAATCGCCGGGTCAACGACATTAAGACCGTCTTTAACCACATAAAACAGGGCAATCAGTACCGGGAACTGGATGAGCATCGGCAGGCAGCTGCCCATGGGGCTGACTTTGTGCTTTTTCCAGATCGCCATAGTCTCCTGAGCCAGCTGCTGAGAGTTATCTTTATATTTTATCTTAAGCGCGTCGAGCTGAGGCTGGACATTCCGCATCACTTTCTGGGATTTAAGCGCTTTCTGGTTCGGGCCGAGCAGAATGAGTTTGATAATAAGCGTTAAAAAGATAATGCCCCATCCCAGACTGTGCCCGGGCAGTTTCGAAATAAAGAAAATGAGTGTGTTGAAAATGGGTTTATATAAAAGTGTGTTCCACCCCTTCTTGATCATTCCTGCCTCCTTTATTGTAATCTCGTGGAAGTAATTTTTTTCCTTTTCATCCAGAGTGGTCTGATAGATGATGCGATATTGGCCTACTTCATTAAAAAGATCTACATTCCACGCTCCGAATCCGATCTTAATTTTATCTCCGGATTCCAGCGTGCCTGAAAGCTCTGTTTTATCACAGGCAGAAGTGTCGTTCAGGGTTGCTTCTTTCTTTATCCATTCTCCATTCTGATAAAACTCAACCTGAAGGGGGTTGGCCGGGCAGGCATTTGCAATCTGAATTGTTTGCCCGCTGTTGTTCTCCATTGTTAATACCACCTCCTTGCCTATTGTGAAGCTGGGTTTTGAAGTAAAGATAATATCATCATTTTTGACGGTACTATTTTTATCTTTTCCGCTAAAAAGCTGAAAAACGACCAGGAAGATCAGAAAGAAGAGAAGAAAGCGGGTGAATTTATTTTGCATTGGACGCTAGAGAATTAAAAAAGGTAGTGATACTGCGGTTAATTTCATCGTAGCTGATTTTTTCTGATGCTGGCCGGGCGATGATCAGGACTTTGATCTGGGTTTTTAGCAGAGGGAGGTTGAGGCGCAGCGCTTCCTGTACTTGCCGGCGGAGTTTATTGCGCTTAACCGCTTTTTTATGGATTTTTTTGCTGACGCTTACCGCAAACTGAGAGGGTTCCCCGATTACCCTTTTGAATTTAAAAATAAAAAAATGGTTTTTAAAAAGATCTCCTTTCCTGAATAGTGAGTCGATGACGTCGTGATTGCCGATGCAATTTTTTTTATTCAGCATGACATTTAGACGCTGAGTTTCTTTCGGCCCTTGTTGCGTCGGCTCTTAATCACGTTTTTGCCACCCTTACTATCCATTCGTTTAAGGAAGCCGTGGCGTTTGTGCATTTTGCGTTGATTGCGTTTACTGAGCATTTGAATTCACTTAAAAAGCCACGTTATCTTAATGGTCTTAGTACGAAAAGTCAACAAAAGTCTTAAGTCTTAAGCGGTAAGTCATAAGTTCCTGGTCGTCAGCTTAAGATTTAAGACTTATAGCTTAGGACTTATTATTTAAAATAATCCTCCACAAAATCTTTTACCTTCTTCAGCGTTTTAATCACTTTATCATCATTTCCGGCAGAAAGCTCTGCGGGTCTGACCCGTATACTGATAGCACCGCTGAAACCATCTCCTTTTAATTTTTTAAGCAGACTTTCCAGCGGAAGTACGCCTTCGTTCGGCAAAGAGTATTCTTTATGCCGGCGCACATTGGATAGATGGATGTGAACAATAAGCTTTTTTAAATGTTCGTAAAAGCGGATGAGATCACTTTTTTTGGAATGGGTAGCCGTGGTATCCAAAGACATCATCCCGAATTTTTTGATATCTGTGATGTTATTCATGGCGCGTTCCGGCAAAAAGCCGAGAAACGTTTTACCGCCTGCGTTAGCCAGCGCAATCTGGATGTGCTTTTTTTTGCGGAGATGAGGAACTTCTTTTTTAAGCCATCGCGTGAATTTAAAATCCATGATTCTGGGCGGGGTGATGACGACGACCGGGCATTTCAGATAAATCGCCATCTCGATCACATGTTCCACGCTTTTTTCGTTTCCGTTGCTTGGAGTGTGAAGTGCTACCACCGG
This sequence comes from Patescibacteria group bacterium, assembly GCA_018817125.1. Lineage (GTDB taxonomy): Bacteria > Patescibacteriota > Gracilibacteria > UM-FILTER-43-11 > UM-FILTER-43-11 > JAFGCR01. Next base: position 33,486 of record JAHIUN010000015.1, read on the forward strand.
CATTTTATATTCCTGGGAAAGCCGTTTGATGTATTCGGCGTTTTGAGTGTCGTAGCTGTTTTTATCCACTTCTACTTCAATTCCGTCGTAACCCGCCTCTTTGGCAAATTCAAAAATCCGGCTTAGTCCGTATTTGTGGAGCGATGAGGTGTGTAATGCGATCATTTTTTTATGTTTATTTTACTAGATAATTATATCATAGAACCACTTTTTATTACAAGCGAAGCTATTTTTTAATATATCCCATTTCTTCCGCTTCGGATGTGCTTGAAAAATAGAGCCTGTTTTCGGGTTTTAGATTGAGAGTTTGTTTATCGAAAACAGAATAGTAATATTTTCCGTTTTTACTGGCTGCGAATTGCGCGCCATCTGGTATATCACGGACTTGATAATAATTTTTAAGCGTTATCTGACTGGTCGGAATTTCAAAAGCCGATCCTTTATCCAGCTCCAGAATATCGTTCGCGCTGTAAACGAGACGCGCCTTTTGCCCTACCACTTCGCCATACAATTTTCCGTTTTTCATCTCCATTAATTTAATAGTGGCGATTCCCGGATTCACTTCCTCTACGATCTGGATTTCCGGAAAATGGTTCCGTGTCGCTCTGAAATATCCCATCGCGTAACCGCTGATGAGACCGATGGTGAGGATGAGGGTGATTGAGAAGATGAGGTTGAGGTGTTCTTTGTTCATAATGTTGGGACAAATGTGATAAATGGGATGAATGGGACAAGTGGGATTACTGTTGATCCATTTCCGATTGGATGAATCTAGTGAGTAAAAAACTAGTTTTATTAATTAGCTCTAAAGCTTCTTTATAATCTTTATTGGTTAAAAAATTAAGTTCCAGCGCAATTTTAAGCTGACAATCTAATTCAACCAAAGATGCATGAGCAATATTTAAAAATCGAATTTTATCTTTTTTAGTTCTTCTTTGGTTACCTTCTGCTATGTTCGATGCAATCGAGATAGCTGATCGTTTCATTTGGGTTACAAGTCCATATAATTCTTCCTTAGGGAAAGTTTTTAAAATATGATAGATTTTCAGTACCAGATCTTTAGACCTTTGCCAAACAATTAAATTTTTATAGTTTTTTGCATTAAAGATATCCATTTTCTGTTAAGTTAATTATAAAGCTATATTTCTCATTCATCCCATTTGTCCCATTTATCCTATAATTACACAAAAATCTCCCGCGCCAATATTGGCTTTCGGGAGGAAAGGATGTTAAACTATCATATAAATTAAATTATGTCAACATATATTCTAATCTTTGGCAATCATCCGGAATTATCTCTTGCTGAGCTTAAAACCCGTTATCCGGATTACAAACTCCGTGCTCAGGGGGATGATTTTGTTGTTGTCGATTTATCCACATCTATTGATCAAGCGGAATTCAATCAGTTGGGCGGCTTTATTAAAGCGGCTGAATCGATCAAGGAGGTTAAAAAGGAGGCAGTTGCTGAGGGTCTGGTTGATGTTCTGCGGTCCCATTATCAGGATTCAAAGCTGGATTATGGGTTGAGCTTATATGGCATGTCTGAAAAGCAGTTACGCCCGCTTCTTTTAAAGCTCAAAAAACGGCTAAAGGCCGATGGCGTTAAATCCCGTTTTATTAATAAGGATTTTAAAAATATCTCATCGGCTCAGTATAAATCGATACGCCAAAAGGGGATTGAACTGATTGTTGTGAACAGCAAAGGCCGCACCATCATTGGCCGAATCGTGGCGGTTCAGAATATCGATGCCTACAGCAAGCGGGATTATGATAAGCCTTTCCGCAGTATGCAAATGGGCATGATGCCACCAAAATTAGCTCAGATATTGATTAATTTAACAGGCATAAAAGGGAGGATCTGGGATCCGTTTTGCGGTAGCGGAACTCTTATAATGGAAGGTTTGTTAATGGGGTGTGAGATGATCGGTTCTGACATCAATCTTAAACACATCGAAGGGGCGAAAAGGAATATTGTGTGGCTGAAAAAGGAATTTGGCGCGTCATCTGATGCAAAGCTTTTTGCGCATGACGCTACTAAACCGCTTGAGGAACCTTTTGACGCGATCGCATTTGAAGGGGATCTGGGCGTGCCCCACAATCAGTCGATCAAATCCGATCAGCTTGAGGTGATTGCCAAAGGGTTAGATGAGTTATACATTTGTTTTTTTGAAAATTTAAAAGCGATGCGATGCAAGGTTCCGATTGTCTGCGCTTTACCGTTTTTCAGACTGCATAATGGTCGGGAAGTGGAGCTGAATTGTATTCATGAAATAGAGAAAATGGGCTTCAAAAAAAACCTCCATCTAAAATACTCGCGTGAGCATCAGGCGGTCGGAAGAGTGATTTACCGGTTTATTGATTGATTTTTTTTAATTTTTTGGCTAGTGGCGGCGTTGCCAGAATCGAAAAGATGGTTGTGATGAATGCCATGGCGACCAGTGCTGAGAAGACCAGTTCATCGATAATCCCCATCTGCAGGCCGATGGTGGCGATCACCAGCTCGACGGCGCCACGGTTATTCATGCTGATACCGATAATCAATGATTCCAGATTCGTCAGTTTTTCAAATTTTGCCACAATCCCGCTGCCGATCACTTTTCCGAAAATCGCTACACCTACCAGAGCCGCCACGAACCCAGTCATGGTGGTGAAGGCGGAAAGATCCAGATGGAAGGCCAGGCTGGCAAAAAAGATGGGACCGAAAAAGCCGTAACTCAAGCCATAGATCCGATCCTCTATTTTATCGAACACCCTTTTATCTAATACTTCTTCGTGGATAAACAGACCGGCCAGGAAGGCGCCGATAATCATGTGAAGGCCGATGGCTTCGGCGATCAGACCCATTAAAAGGGCGATGATGAGTGTGAGGGTAAAACCTTTGTTGCCAAAATAAAGGATGCGGTTCATGAATTTGGAAAGCCTGAGGCCGGCAAAGATGACGACTGTGAAGAAGGCGCAGACTTTCAGCAACAGGATAAGAAGCGGTACCAATTCGACCACGCCTTGTTCGACAATGCTGATGATGACGGAGAAAAGAATGAGTGCGAAAATGTTTTCAAAAATCGCGGCGCCTAGCGTTACATTCGCTGTGCGGGTGTTCATGATGCTGCAGTCTTTGAACACGCGGGCCGCCATGGCAATGGCGGATACTGAAAGCCCCATTCCGATAAACAGCGAAGCCACTTGAGTTTGTCCGAAATGCTGAGCCACAAGGTATCCTCCTGCAAATGAAAGGATTGTTCCGCCCAGGCCGATCAGAAAGGAGCGTTTGGAAGCTTTCAGAAGTTCCCGGTGGTCGGTTTCCAGTCCGGCGTGGAGCATTAAAAAGAAGATCCCCAGTTCCGCCAGCACTTTAATGGTCTCGCTGTCCGGGTCCACCAGTCCTAAAAGCGCCGGACCGACTAAAATACCCCCCATCAACTGGCCTAATACCACGGGCAGTTTCAGCGACCGGAATACTTTACCGGCTGTCCATACGACGACCATTAAGATGAGGAGATTCATGAAGTCGGGCATATTTTAGATTTTTAAAAGACAGGTTCATTTTATCAGATACACTAATAAACCCGAAACCCGAATACCGAAATCCGAAACAATATAAAATGTCCAAAACCCAAATGTACAAAACGTTTTGAACATTGAATATTTAAGTTTAGAATTTATTTCGAGTTTCGTATTTCGAATTTCGGGTTTATGAAAATAGCTGTATTAATCTCAGGTGGGGTAGACAGTTCGGTGGCATTACGGTTATTGAAGGATGAAGGCCATGACCTGACGGCGTTTTATCTCAAAATCTGGCTGGAGGATGAATTTAAGTATTTAGGGGAGTGTCCGTGGAAGGAGGACTTGGCTTATGTACGTCAGATCTGCAGGAAAGCGGATGTGCCTTTGGAGGTGTTGAATATGCAGAAGGAGTATTGGGACAATGTTGTTCGTTATACCATTGATGAATGCAAAGCGGGTCGCACGCCCAATCCTGATATTTTCTGTAATCAGCAGATTAAATTCGGACACTTTTATGACAAAATTGATTCGTCTTTTGAAAAAGTGGCGACCGGTCATTATGCGCAAGCTGAGGAGAAGAATGGATTATTTTTACTAAAAAAAGCGCCGGACCCAATCAAGGATCAGACTTATTTTCTCTCGTATTTGAGTCAAAAACAATTAAGCAGGGCTTTGTTTCCTATCGGCCATCTGGAAAAATCTGAAGTTCGTACATTGGCAAAGAAATATGATCTGCCCAATAAAGACCGCAAAGACAGCCAGGGGATCTGTTTTTTAGGAAAAATTCCGTATCAGGAATTCATTAGAGAACATTTGGGTGAGAAACCGGGAGATTTTATTGATCAGGAAACCGGTGAGAGGCTGGGGGAGCATAAAGGGCATTGGTTTTATACGATTGGTCAGCGATCCGGCCTTGGGCTTTCGGGCGGGCCGTGGTTTGTGGTTGGGAAAGACCTTAAGGAGAATCGCATTTATCTGGCGAACGGATATGATCCGGATGAAGTTTATGGCAAGGATTTTTCTGTCAGTAATCTTAATTGGATTGCCGGAATGCCGGAAAAAACGGACTTGGAAGTTAAAATTCGGCATGGCGCATCAAGTCATCCGTGCGCTATCAAGTTGAATAAAAAAATTGTTCAAGTATCTCTCAAAGAACCTGTTCACGGCATCGCGCCGGGACAGTTCGCGGTGTTTTATGATGGCGACATCTGTTTGGGTGGAGGGATGATTAAATAAACCCTAAATAGACCGGGATTTGGATAGGCTTTTGTGAGTTAATTGACAAAAGTTATTTTTATACATAAAATAAACTTCCGTAATAATTAACCATCTATTCAGTATGGTTAAGTTGGATGTTGCACCCGGACAGTTAATTGACATGCTTTGTCCCGCAAAAGAAAATGGACAGTTAACGCCTAAGCATATTAGAGCGTTGAAGGAATTGATATCATATGCAAAGCCCTCTATAACAGAAGTCTTGTTAGGAGAAGATGCTGTTGATGTGAAGCCTCCTAACATACCTGATCTTATACGCCAGCTCAACCTTGAAGTCGAATACAGTGAACGCCTTAATACTCTGAAGCATTATGGTTTTTTAAATAAGTTAGGTGAGGTTAAAGAAGGTGATGTTGCCCAGCCTTCTTTTGAAAAGGCTATGAGTGTATTTAAACTGGAAGAACTTGAAATCGCCAGTAATTTTCAAAACCCCATTTTTCTTCTCATTCCTGAAACTTCCTTTGCTGTCAAAGTCGCCGCCCTAAATGCCCATAAGCAGGACGTGCTGGAAAGTGATACTTATGTTAATGAAATTTACAGCAAAACTGATTCAGGTTCAGAAAAAATAACTGGCTGGCGTACTGTGATTGTTGACGGTTACGTAGATAAACTATGTACCACCGTTTCCCCACCCGGCTGGACCATAGGCTGGCGCGCTCATCGCCTTAATAAAGGCGATGATTTTAATTCAAAATTAGTTAATCGCATTAAAAAACGCAGAAAAGCCCGCAAGCCTTGCGAAAAAGGAATGGACAGGCATCGGTATGCGCTTCTTATGATGGAGGCTGTCAGGAACGGTAACCCTGTTGATAAAAAATTTTCCACTATACTGGATGACGATTCTGTTCTACTTAACTCCGACGTGCTAATCGCGAACTTTTGGTACCTCAGCAGCAGGATAGATTTCGGCGCGTACCATCCGCACGATCACAACAACCTCGCGCGTTTCCGCTCTTCTGTTGGTGGAGATGTGCTGATTTCTTAAATTTTTTAATCAGAGGTTGTTTTTATTTAAATTTCTTATCCTCAGTAATCCTAATCATCCGGTCCAGTGCCCGCTTTGCTTTTCTTAATATGCTTTCGGGCAATTCGATGATCTGATCTTTGCTGGGGGATTTCAGGGCCAGCAGTATGTCTCTTAGGGTTATTTGTTTCATATAAGGGCATAGGGCGCAGACGCCGACCATTTTCTTGTTTGGCATTTCGACTTTCATCCGGTCAGTCAGTCCGCATTCGGTGACCAGCATGAATGATTTTGCTTTGTGGTTTTTGACATATTGAATCATCCCTTCGGTTCCGCCGGACATATCTACTTTTTGGATTACTTCCGGCGCGCATTCCAGATGAGCCAGTATCTTAACGCCCGGATAGTTTTTGCGGACGGCATCGATGGTCTTTGGGGAGAATTTTTCATGGACAATACAACGGCCGTCCCAATTGATCAGTGTTTTTCTGGTAAGTGGCTGCAGGTTTTTAGCCATCAGCTCATCCGGCAGGAAGATGACTTTTTTCTGAGGCAGGCCTTCAATGATCCGGAGGGCATTTGATGAGGTACAGCAGGCATTGCACTCTGCTTTCACGGCCGCGGTCGTATTTACATAACATACCACGGCTGCTTCCGGGTATTTCTTTTTAATATTCCTCACGTCCTTTGGTGTGATGGACTCGGCCAGTGAGCAGCCGGCGATTACGGGAACCAGTACGGTTTTTTTCGGATTCAGGATTTTGGCGGTTTCGGCCATGAAATGAACACTGCAGAACAGAATGATCTTTGCCTTGGTCTTTTGGGCCTGCCGGCTTAAGCCGTACGAATCGCCAATAAAATCCGCTACTCCATACATGATGTCGGGCGTCAGGTAGGAATGCGCCAGGATGATGGCATTTTTTTCTTTTTTAAGCCGGTTGATCTCGAGCGTTATCGGGGCGATGAGTGCGCAGTCCAGCTTGGACCACTTCACTTTTTTAAGTTCTTTAAAAAGGCGTTCGGTTTCCCGGTGGAGGTCGTTTTCAGAAAATTTCATTGCTCAAATTCTGACTGTTTTATGTAAAAAATCAAGTTAATAAAAAGGCCGGCACCATGTGCCGGCCTCGGTTTATCGGAACGTCTCACCCTTGCAGGGTCTTGGTTCCAGATACAACACATTGAAATTATTTTTCCTCAGGACCGCTCATCACGGCCTTATCCCTACATGAAGGGCAGGAAGGAAACGCGGCATTAAGCCTGATCAGGTTAGGCCTGGGCCGTGGGGGTGAAGCTCTCCAAGGCTTGTGCAATGAGCTCTGCACTCAGTGGCTCATTCAGGTTACCCCAAAGCACCTTATTATCATGAGTAACAACACCTCTGACACAGCCATTTTTTCCCCCGCTTGCCAAAAATCCATACTGCGGGTCTACCATAATATTGCCGTCACCATCGAGCTTTGTGCTCGGTATCTCGATTATACCTTTCCATTCTCTGTCCATGACGAGGTGAGGCCGGCCTTCACCGCAAACGACTTTGAAACCTGGCAGGCTGATGAGCCGTGGTGTGATATTCTCAATCAAGGCGGTGAACAGTTCGAGAGTTTCGCTGAACGGGTCATCCGCTGGCACTTCGCGGTTGAGGTAGCAGATCACCCCTTCGTGTTCCAGCGGAAAATTCACGGTGATCATACCGATAACTTCAACCAGCTTGCCATTTCTTCCGATGGCCGTACGGACCTCATTATGGTCGTATTCTTCTCCGCTGTAGAGGATGATCTCGGCCTGTGCCCCACTATCGCGGGGAGGATTCTGGCTGATGGCGAGAAACGACGGCCGCCCGCCGATAGCCTTCTTCCAGTGACTCAGATCCCCCTGCATCAGCGCGTCGAAGTCAAAGATGACTATTCCTTTTTGGCTCAACTTCATCACGGTATTCGGACTGACCGATTTTCCCGATGCTTCTACGATAGCGATTCCCATGCTAGTACCCCTCCTTGTCCGCCCCCGGCGAACGGTTTGTGTGGAAAACTTTTTTGGCACTTCAGATAAAAAACAACTGCAAATGCAGTTCCTCACTAATTTTTAGAAGGTAATGTTTTTTGTTTGATGTAATTCCAATGTGTTTTTAAAGATCGTGCGGTATTTTTTTTACCCGAATTAAATTAATTTAAAATTTCTATAAAATCAAGGAGTTTTTTTATGTTGGACAATCTGTCATTAGTGATATAATTAATTCGTTCTAAAAATTAACAAAAATAAAAATGGAAACATCAATCTTTTTAGCCAAGGTCATTGGCATTGTGTACGTGGTAGCAGGGCTCAGCATGTTTTTTAATGCTAAGTATTATCAAAAGCTCCTTCCTGAGCTCATAAAAAATACGGTCTGGACGTTTACCATGGGGCTTATCAGCCTGGTGGTCTTTTTTATCTGGGTGCTCAGCCACAATGTATGGGAGGGCTGGCCTCTTCTGGTCACTTTATTCGGCTGGATCGCTTTATTAAAAAGCGCGATTATGCTTCTTTTTCCGGAATGGATGAAGAAGATGAGCCTGGTCTTTATGAAGTGGGTTGATGTCAAAGCCTGGTGGGGCGGCGTCGGTTTATTTGTAGGCTTATTGTTTAGCTATTTTGGCTTCTTTGTATAATCTTTAACTCTTAACTATTAACTATTATGGAACTCTCTATTTTTATCGCTCAGCTGTACGCCCTTGGTTTTTTGGCTTTAGGGCTGGGTATGTTATTCAGTCCTGGTTATTACCAAAAGTCTTTTCAGGCCATGATGAAGGAGTCAGGCATGATTCTTTTTGGCGGTCTTTTTGCCCTGCTTTTCGGGTTTCTGATCGTTACCCGCCACAATGTGTGGGAAGGGTGGCCGATGATTGTCACTATTTTCGGCTGGATTGCGGTGCTGAAGGGGGTCTCGCTTATTATTTTCCCCGGTATCAGTATGCCGATGTTTGAATCGTGGTTTAAGAACAAAGGTTTTTTGCGGGCGATCGGCGTGGGTACCATTCTGCTCGGCGCCTTTCTGGGATATGTGAGTTTCTTTTAACTTTCAACCTGCCTGCCGGCAGGCAGGCTTTTAACTCTTAACTTTTAACTACTATGGAACTTTCCATTTTTATCGCGAAGCTGTTCGCGGTCATCTATCTGATGGTCGGCTTGGGTATGTTGCTCAGCCCGTCTTATTACCAGAAGGCGATGACGGACATGATGAAGAACCCCGTTGTATTTTATCTGGGGGGCATTATGGCCGTGATGGCCGGTTTTTTAATCGTCACCTACCATAACATCTGGGAATCCAGCTGGGTGGTCGTGATCACGGTCTTCGGCTGGCTCGGTTTGCTGAAAGGGTTTATGTTTCTGGTTTTCCCGGGACATGTTACTTTTTGGCAGAAGATGTTTAAAAAGAAAGGTCATATGATGATCTATTCTCTGGTGGTTTTGGCTCTCGGCCTTTTCTTTGGCTACTATGGCTTTATGGCCTAGTTCTTCCAGAGTACCACCTTCCGGTTCGCCAGTATCCACAGGATAGCCATGATGATCACGAGAGTGACCATAGTTATTTTATTTTCATCTTCAGCAAAGCTGATATGAATCGCCGACAGAATCATGACGGGGTAGGTAAGCCTCTGGACTGGCTTCCACCACCTTTTAAGGTATTTTATGCCCCATTTGTTTGATACCAGCAGAACGATCAATATAAGAATAAATGCCGCCATTCCCCATCCGAACAGCGTGTTAAAATTCCAGAACTTCGGATTCCACAGGGAGGCTGGGAATGGATTGTTGGTTTTTAAGAAAAAGCCGATTCCATGCGCCAGGATAAACAGGCCGGCCAGTATTCCCATTTCTTTTCGGAGCATAATGAGTGTTTTTAAGATGCCGAGTTTCGGCAGGATATCCGAAAGCGGACGGACGTAGACGGTAAAAATGAGGAGCCACCATCCGGCCCACCCGAATGATCCGAACTCGGATTGATCCACAAAGATATAAAAAGGAATAAGCCAGGTGATCATTAATAGCTTCCGGAAGGCTGAAAAGTAGGGGATCTGGCCTTTGAAAAAGAAGTTTTTACACATGGTTTTTTGTTTTTAAAAAATCGTTTTAAGTTTATCTGTCTCTCTTATAAAAACCAGTTGAACAGCAGGGCAACCGCCACAATTTGAGGAACCGTGATCACCGGCAGCCACAAAGCAGTCCGTTTCCCGATATTTGTCCAGAGCAATCCGATTTCGGTATAGTCAGTAGCGACACCGGCCATAAGGAAAATGAACGGATTCCCCAGTGTTCCGACTTTGCTGAAGATCTCAAAAGCGATGGGCGCGCTGCCCTCACTGCAGACTTCAATAACGGTCGCGAACGCTAGTGTTAAAAGCAGTCCCCAAATGTCCGGACCGAAATAATTCATAAAAATATGACCAGGTACATACGCGCCGATCACTGCTGCCAGTAAAAAGCCGATTAGAATCCACCACAGCACCATATTGGCCAAACTCACCGCTCCCCGAAAGGTGCCTTTAATTGCTTTTTTTAAGCTGAATTTTTTGATGGCTGTCCATTGGTAATCAGGCTTAAAATCGATGTGTTTGGACTGTTCAATCCATCCGACTTTTTCCAGGAGTATGAATATTCCGCCTGTGATAAGTGCGATAATCATGGCGGCAAGTATAAAAAGAAACGCTTTCCAGCCGAAAAATCCAAATAAAAGGATGGTCACTGGCAGGTTCGCCCAGGGGGTAGCCAGTAAGAAAGTGATGACAGCGGGAATGCTCGCACCCTTTTTATGGAGTTGCATAGCGATGGCCAGAATGCCGTGAGAACAGGCGGATAGCAGAAAGCCGGCGATGACCGCGAAGAAAAGATTCCGTTTCCTTTTACCTCCCAGATATTTAAAGATAAAATCATCGGGCACAAAGTGGTCGATCAGGCCGCCGATAAGGAGTCCCAAAAGCACCGCCCACCAGATAACTTTAATAAAGCCGATCAGGCTTTTATTGAGCGGAGTCAGAATGGGGTGAAAGGAGGCGGCCAGAATAATCAGGAAGATCAAGCCGACGGTTTTAAGTTTTTTACCAAGCTGGACAGAGCCTGCTCCTGCTTCACAGGTTGCACAGGCTGGCTCATGATCGTGTTCATGGCGATGTTTATGTTCCATGTTTCTATTTTAGCACAAATCGATCAAATATTTTCTTCACCTCTTTGGAGTTATTTGCCTGCATCAATTGTGCCCTAAGTTCCCGCGCGCCGTCAAATCCCTTGCAGTACCAGGCTAGGTGTTTTCGCATGGCGAAAAAAGCGTGTTTCATCGATAGCTCTTCAAAACAGCGGGCGTGATCGACAGCGGCTTTGAATCGCTCTTTGATCGTTGGCTCCACTCCGCCGAAGAACCACGGATTACCGCAGGTCGCCCGGCCCACCAGCACACCATCGGTTCCGTACTGACGGCATTTGGCGCGCGCGTCTTCAATCGACTGCACATCCCCGTTGCCCAAAAACAGTGTATCGGTTTTTTTGACGATTTTTGACACTTCACCAATAACTTCCCAATTCGCTTCGCCTCCGTACATCTGTTTCAAGGTACGGCCGTGCATGGCAATGACGGCAGGGGATTCTGAAAGCAGTTCCTGTACCCATTCTTCCGCAACCACCTTGTCGATGCCGATACGGGTTTTTACAGAAACGGGTATCAGTTTTCGTCGGTGCGACGCCGGCGTCGCGCTTTCAGTGAGGTAGTTGATTATCTTCGGTCGGATATCCGCTTTTTCCAGCGTAATCCCATCGGCCCAGTCTTGCGTGGCTTGCTTTACCGTTCGAATGATCTTTTTGGCTTGCTCCGGTACGCGTATTAAGCCCGCTCCTGAGTTCCGCCGTGCTACTTTGTTGGCAGGACACCCCATGTTGATATCAATGCCGTCAAAGCCCAGATAACAGCACATCAGAGCCACCTTATAAAAGGATTCCGTTTCGATTCCGTAGATCTGCGCCACAACAGGGCGTTCGATTTTGTTGAAAATAAAATGGTCGAGCATGGAAACCGCCCCTCGTGCCAGGCCTTCCACATTCACAAATTCCGTATAAATCACATCGGGTTTACTGGTTTTGGCGGTGATATAACGAAACGCGGCGTCCGTGACACCGTCCATGGGAGAGAGGCCCAAAATGGGCCTTTTTAATTTAGTCCAAAAATTTGTCATGTTTTTATTATACGGAACTTTTAAAAACCCGAAACTCGAAAAAAGGAAAAGTTTGATTATTTAAAAATACGTTATAAAATGAAACAACCTCTTTATTAAAAACGTATGCAGGTTTACCTAGACAATTCGGCTACGACCAAGCTTGATGAGCGGGTTTTTGAAGCCATGAAACCCTATATGACCGAGCAATACGGCAATGCTTCTTCAATCCATTTTATGGGAGAGGAGAATTCACTAGCACTCATAAAAGCTAAAGAAGATGTCGGCCTGATTTTAAACTGCGATCACGATAATATCATTTTCACTTCCGGTGCCACCGAAGCGAATAATATGATCATTAAGGGGGTGGCGCGGGCGAATAAAGATAAGGGTAACCACATCCTGGTTTCTTCTATTGAGCATCCTTCAATCCTGAAGACTGTCAAACAGCTGGAAGAAGAGGGGTTTGAGGTTGGGTATATCCCCGTTGATTCATCCGGAATCGTTGATGTGGATCAGGTCAAGAAGATGGTTAAACCGGAGACAATTCTTATCTCGGTTATGACGGTGAATAATGAGATCGGCACCATCCAGCCGGTTGAGAAGATCGGGGCTTTTGCGCGGAAACAGGGAATTTTATTCCACACCGATGCCGTGCAGGCGGTGCCTTATGTGCCCATCGACATTAAGCAATGGAATGTGGATTTTTTGAGTTTATCCGCCCATAAATTCAATGGGCCTAAGGGGGTTGGTCTTGCTTACATCAATCGCCGGGCCAAAATCATTCCTCTAATTATTGGCGGCGGGCAGGAATACGGCCTGCGGGCCGGCACTTATAATCTTCCCGGCATTGTCGGCATGACTGAGGCGCTGAAACTGGCTTATGAGGAGCGGGAAGAGACGGTTAAAAAAATCTCCGAACTGTCTGCCTATTTCTGGAAACGCCTTCAGGAAGAAGTCGAGGATGTTCAGCTGAACGGCGATCTTAAAAACCGCACCCCCAACAACTTCAACATCATGTTCCGCCGTATAGAAGGGGAGGCGATTCTGATGGATTTATCCGTAAAAGGAATATGTGTTTCCACGGGTTCCGCCTGTTCATCTGATGTGCTGAAGGCCTCTGATGTACTGAAATCAATAGGGCTTGAGAAGAATGATTTAAACAGCAATATCCGTTTTACTTTAGGTAAATTTAACACGCGTGAAGAAATCGATTATACTATCGACGCGCTTAAAGTTACGGTTGAACGGTTGAGAAACTTTACCCCTCTTAAATAATGCCCCTACACTATTCAAAAAAAGTAATGGAGCATTTCCTCCATCCCCGGAATATCGGGGAGATGAAAGATCACGACGGCTTCGCGGAAGTCGGTAATCCTGTGTGCGGAGATCAGCTTGGTTTTTATATAAAGGTAAAAGACGGCACAATCAAAGACGTGAAATTCCTGTCTTTCGGCTGCGCCTCCAATATCGCCACAGCCTCTATTTTAACGGAGGAAGTTAAAGGAATGACGTTGGAAGACGCGAAGAAATTTGACTGGAACAAGATCGTTAAAGACCTCGGTGGTCTGCCAAAACAAAAAGTCCACTGCTCTATTCTGGCGGTGGACGGGCTTAAGAAGGCGATTGAGGATTATGAGGGGAGAAAGAAATAACCTAGAAGGTTTTTAGTGGGCACGCGCTTTATGACTTGGCCTTTTTCACCTTTTTCTTTGCAGGGGATTTCTTTTTTGCAGGCGCTTTCTTCTTTGCTGTTTTCTTTTCAGTAGACGCATCATGATGCGTCTCTACGGCATCCTCTGGCGTTTTTGCCGTTTTTGCCTCCGGTTTTTCAATGATATGCGTTTTTTTAGGGCTGATGATTTCTAAAGCTCTTAATATTTTATCCAGTTTTCTATTCAGCTGCTCAAACTGTTCATTGGATTGATCAGATTTTTTTGGCCCGAAGTTTTTCTCTTTACCGCCCCCAAAGCAATCACTGCAGTAAACCGGTTTATCGTTCGTAGGCCGGAAGGGGACTTCACATCTTTTGCCGCATTCAGCGCACGTTGCCGCATGCATTTGCCTGTCTTGAGCATTCGATCTTCCGAAATCCTTTTTTCCAAAACTTCTTCCTCCTGATCGATCGGATCTGCCTGATCCCGAATCTTCATTCTTTTTAAAACAATTATTGCAGTAAACAGGTTTACCGCTCATGGGTTTAAAGGGAACCTCACATCTGTTGCCACAATCAGAGCAAGTTGCCTGATGCATTTCGGATCCTCCTCTGCCTCCTCCAAAGCCACCTCTGCTTCCTCCAAAACTTCCTCTGCCTCCTCCTCCAGATCGCCTATTGTCATTATAATTTCCCATTGTAATTATGTTGTTAATTAATCAAGTGGATAGAATTTATACTGAAAACTTATTAAAAGCAAGGAGATTGCCTTGTTCTGCAAAAAAACAGCCTCCGTTTTTATTGATATGCTTCTATGAAGTGATCGGCTATTCGATTTCAATATAAATAGGAAGATGATCCGAATAATGGCTTTGTATTACTCCTGAGTCTTTTATCGTAATTTCTTTTGAGGCCATTGCTAAATCCAGGCGGTATTTGGGATTATGGGCTGGAAAAGTGGAGCCGGTCTCGGCCAAAGCAAGCTGATGTCTTTTTATAAGCGGTTCAACCTCTTTGACCCCTTTAAAGGTATTAAAATCTCCGCAGACAAGATAGGGCCTTGGGCAATCCTTTAAAATAGAAGAGATTTCTTTCAGCTGTTTACCGCGAGCTCTGCCTGAAAAACTGCTTAAGTGCACAATAAAAATACTGATGCCGTCATTAATGTATTCAATGACAAGTTTCTTCGCCCCCTTTTTTAAATAATGATTTACGATTTTTCCCTGTTTTTTACTCAATACACCATTGTGATTTTTGTTCATGATCGGCATTATTCTTCTTAAACTTTTTGGCTTATATTTAAAAGCGCTCGAAATAAAAGGAAGTTCCATGCCATCTGATGAGACGCGCATCTGATTTTTAAAACGACTCCTTAAAGATCCTGCATCTGTTTCTAAAAAACAGACAACATCCGGGTTTTCTTTCCGTAAAAATTCAGCCATATTTTTTATTGTATTTTTGGGGGCCCACAAATAGCGCCACCAGCGCAGAAAATAATTTTTCCATGCGCCATTCAGGCCGGTTCCGTAAGCAATGTTGTATACGATTATCTTCATGTGGGTAATAGTGGGAAATTTTATTAACGATGTCAATTATTTAAATTTAAGGTCTCTGTTGTGATTTTCCCGATTTTGCTTTAGGATCTATCGGATTCAATACGACACACATTTATGGATATCCGGAATATTGCCATCGTAGCCCATGTGGATCATGGAAAGACGACGCTTGTGGACGCATTATTGAAGGCGAGCGAACATTTTGACACTCATAAGGGGATCGAAGAACGCGCGATGGACAGCAACGATCAGGAGAAGGAACGTGGGATCACGATTTATGCGAAAAATGCCTCCATTACTTATAAGGGGGCTAAGCTTAATATTGTCGATACTCCAGGCCATGCGGATTTTGGCTCTGAAGTGGAACGTGTTCTTAGAACGGTAGACGCTGTGGTGCTTTTAGTGGACGCTTATGAGGGACCAATGCCTCAGACCAAATTTGTGCTTCGTAAATCTCTGGAGCTAGGACACAAAGTACTCGTGGTGATCAATAAAATCGATAAACCGATGGCCCGGCCGGACATTGTAGTGGATCTTACATTCGATCTGTTCGGAACGCTCGGAGCCTCTGATGAACAACTCGATTTTCCCTACCTATACACCATCGCAAAACAGGGCATTGCGATTCGTAAACTCGATGATGAAAAAAAAGACATTGCTCCATTATTGGATTTTATTTATGAGCATGTTGAGCCGGCTAAAGGGGATGTTTCTGCCCCTTTCAGAATGCAGCCCGCCACGCTTGGTTACGATAATTTTTTGGGCCGCATGGCCATTGGGCGTGTTTACGAAGGGATTATTAAGGTGAATGACAATGTCATCATCATCAATTCGGAGGGAACCGAACGGAAAGGAAAGGTTTCTCAGCTTTATTCGTTTCGGGGAATAGAGCGAATTGAAATTAAAGAAGCCATTGCCGGAGACATTGTGGCCATCGCCGGGATTCCGGATATTTATGTGAGCGAAACCATTGCTTCTGAATCAGGATTAGAAGCGTTGCCGGCGATCAAAGTGGATGAACCGGCGCTTGCCATTGAATTTATGGTGAACGATTCGCCTTTTGCCGGACGAGAGGGAACGAAAGTCACCGGCCGTCATATTCGTGAGCGCTTGGAAAAAGAACTTGAAACCAATGTGGGCCTCATGATCGAATTCAGCGGAGGGGATCATATGAAGGTATATGGCCGCGGAGAAATGCACATTGCCGTTCTTATAGAGACCATGCGCCGGGAAGGATTTGAACTTCAGATCTCCCAGCCTGAAGTCATTATGCGTGATATCGGCGGAGTACGGCATGAACCGGTAGAAGCGGTGGTGGTCAATGTTCCCGATGAACTTTCCGGAGCGGTGATTCAGGCCCTTGGTAAGCGCAAGGGGGTGATGACCACTATGAAGTCTGAAAACGGAAACACTATGATCGAACTTTATGTGCCAACACGTGGCCTTCTTGGATTTCGCAGTCAGTTTTTGGTAATGACACGAGGGGAGGGGACTCTTTACCATTCTTTTGATCGCTTTGAACCTTATATGGGAATTATTGAGAAGCGAAGTGTTGGCTCCATGATCTCCTGTGAAACGGGATCAACTATGGCTTACTCCCTCTGGAAACTCCAGGAACGCGGGCCTCTTTTTGTGAGGCCGGCCACTGAAATTTATGAAGGAATGGTAATCGGGGAACATAATCAGGGAACCGATATTGTGGTCAATGCCCTCAAAAACAAGAAACTGACCAATGTGCGTGCTTCAGGGTCAGATGAAGCCTTAAATCTGACTCCTATTATTACCATGACACTTGAAAAAGCCATTGAGTACATCGGGTCGGATGAATACGTTGAGATCACCCCTAAAAGCGTGCGCTTAAGGAAGAAATATCTCAGGGAGCTGGATAGGAAACGTAACCGATAAAAGGCTTTCCGGAATGATATCGATATGTGTTAACGTTTTTTTATCAATTCCAATTTTTCTTTTCGGGACAAACTCTTTATTCGGCTTTCTTCTTTCGAGGCGGAAGAGCGATTGCGGAACTCCTTTGAATAAATAAGTTTAACCGGCCGATGCGCTCTTGTGTATTTTGATCCGAGTTTGGAGTCATTGTGCTCTTTGATCCTACGCTCTAAGTCAACCGTAATACCGGTGTACAAAGTTTTATCAGCGCATTTAAGGATGTAGAGGTAGTACATGTTTGTATTTTATCACACATCAAAAAATGGCCCCTCGTAATGTATGAAGTCAGAACGGTCTTTTTACTTCCGCCAGGGTGTTGCTAATTAGTATTCTTATGGCTTTCCATTATAGCCCTGATGATTTTTTCCGTTTTTTGCATATCGGCTTCAAATTTATCAGCAAGATAAAGCGCGATCTTGTTGGCATCTTTTTCGCTGATTTGTCTGTCTCTATCCATAAGCTTATTTCTAAAGGCATAATCAAGTATTTCGTCGGAAACCGTTTTACGCTTGTCTATGATCCCCTCGATTCTTTTAAGCAAGGGGTAGTATTTTTTAGGCGTTATTTCTTTCGCAAATTTATAAAATTTCACAACGTATTCGTATAGTTCTTCATTAGCCAGTCCATCATATGCGCTGGTTTTCTGAAGCTGATTACGTACGTAGGTGTGGGCAGGGATACGCAATATTCCATTTTCAAGTGAAAAAGAGCTAGATATGTCATCGTCAGGGATTACTTCAATAAACTCCCTTTGTATTTTTCTTAAACAGAACTTCAGTAATGCAGACAGCCCGAAAACGATGCTTAAATAATTCATGCTCATGCCACGATATTCCAATGTCCCGTGCTTGTTTATTTTTACAGGATTCCAGCTTATATCCAATCCATAAGGGTACATTGTATCGAATTTTGCTTTTGGATCTGCACTTTTAACCAGTTTTTCCCAGCGAGCTTTCCTGCGTTTCATTGAGCTAAGAAGGTCAGTAAGGGTTTGCTTATAAGGGGGCAATCCTCCAAGAGATTGGTACTTGTCATATAAGCCTTTATAATTTAGCTTTTTGCCACCTCTGTAAATTAATTTACGGGTGTCTTTCGCAATATTTTTACAGTCAAAAAAGGGGGAAGACTGAGTTAGTACGGTAAAGATAGGGTCAATTGCGATTTCAAAGTTGTATGAGTTCATCATACTTCTTTTTAGCTTACTGACTTTTAAAAACTTTAAGCTTTTGCTATCTTCATCAAAAACATTTTTCGGCAATGTGTAATGATAATGAAAACCGACTACTTTTGTCGCATATTCAAATTGTTTTGGTCCAAAAATCTTTTCCTGTATTTTATATTTACCCGATTTGTCTGGGGTGAATCGCGCTTTCATTTTGCCGGGATATGTGGCGAAAGGAAACAGTCGATAGCCTTTCGACTTTATGTAATCGTTTATCTTCTTCAGTGTCTCTAAAATATTGATGGCCGGATTATACATATTTATATCAGGGAAGCATCCGAGCTCTATCATGCTTTTGCCGCATTCTTTTTCGATCTCAATCGTCAAATCAGGAAATTTCTTTAAAATTTTTTTATATAATTTATATCCGTCATAGCTAATATTACCCCGCTTATCGATGATGTGCGATTCAATCTCAAAGCCGCTCATAGATCTTTTTAAAGGTCTGTTCGGATCCTGAGCTTCTTCAGTATTAACTATTGCCATAATAATTACGTTTCAATATCATTAATTTAAGTGTTCTTCCACTTCTATTCTACACTACATGGTAAAAAAAATTATCAATAAAATCAAATTGGATGCCATCACTCCATTTTTATTGCGTATTACGAAAAAAGGCATATCTATTGATCTTTCAGAACGATTTGTCCTTTTTCATTTATTGGAAAGATTGCATGGCAAAATTGAAGAAAATCCTTATCTGAACTTTTTAAGCATATTAAATTATCAGAAAAGTTTTGAAAAAACGCTTTCAGAGACCGTTGAAAAATTTTACAAAAAAAGAAACAGTTTTTATTTTAAGCGATTTTTTAAATACGATGAAATATACACTGCTGTTAAGCATGAAATAAGTGAGGTATATCATATAAACAAAAAGGCAAAATTAACGATATTTAAAAACGGTCTTTTAGTTTACGACAATTACAATATTAAGAATTTTAACGTTCTTCTTCTCACCCTTCATTCAGGAGAATTCGTGCCGCAAAACATCAAAAATAAATTTGAGATATCAGACATCAAACGTAAGAAAGAAGAAGATATTCATTCTGACAAGTTGTACAGAAATATCGTTTTAGAACAGGGGGGTATCTGGATTAACAACAAAATGTCCCGTTTTTATTGTGATCTGAACCGATCAATGGATGAGTGTATATATTCAAATCCCAAAGCAGATAAAACTGATAGTGATATATGGGAAAAGGAACTAACCAGAAAAGAGAGGAATAGTATTCTGAGTTTTTATGATGAATTTTATCTTTTATTAAAAAGTGTTATTGAAACCTATTCATTTAATATAATATTTGACGGCCATACAATGCGGGACGGAAAAAGACGTCCAAATGTAAGTTTTGGGACTCATTATATCCCCAAGTTTTATCTGCCTATTGTGACAAGCTTAAAAAGGAAAATTGTTGCTATGGGCTACGAAAATTGCGCCATCAATCAGCCTTATAAAGGAGGGCATATTCTAGCATGGATATCGAAACAGTACCCCTCCGTTTTTACGTTTTCGATGGAGATTAATAAAAAACTGTATCTATGTTCCAATAGACTTAAGCTTAACGTTAAAAATACTGAAAAAATTGCGATTGATTTGCTCAAAATATTTGATATACAGGAAGAAGAGGGGTATCGATTCAATTAAAAATTTATAGCAATAGTTATTAATCCTGCCTGTTTTATTATATTTGGCAAATAGGTTCGGCCTTCTTTTTTATATTTCTTACATTCTCGCTACGCTGCGAAGTCGAGCTTCGAAATATTCATTCCCTTTCGATTACGCTCAAGGTAATTTCATTTTCTCAGGTGAACGTTCTCATCCAGTCTCCTCCACCATTTTTGCCGGGGACCCCAAAAAATGCGAGGCAGGGAAGCAGGAGGAGGGTATTTTTTGGGGAAGGAACAAAACTAATGCGCAAGCTGAAGAAGCCGCCGCAGTTCACGAAGGCGTATTCGTAAGCGAAAGCATAGTTTTGTGATGGCTCCCCCGACTAGATTCGAACTAGTGACCTACCGGTTAACAGCCGGTTGCTCTACCGCTGAGCTACAGGGGAACGTGGCTTAATTTTAAATTTTAATTTTTAAATTTTCAATCTAAAATTCAGCTTCACCAATTTATCGGAGCCTATTGGTTTTTTCAAGTGAATTTTTAAAAGGTTGACTTTTATTAGTTATGAATATATATTCATAATGTAATATAATTTAACTTAAATGATATGCCTGGATTTGATAAAACCGGACCGGAAGGAAAGGGTAAAATGACTGGCCGCGGAGTGGGTTCCTGTAACCCCGATGCCCCAAGAGGGGGTGGACGTGGGATGGGCCGCGGATGCGGCAGGGGATTCGGCCGCCGATCGGCCGCTTCATCCGAGAAAGAAGAGAAATAGCCTTTTTTCTTCTTAATTTATTTTTTTATGACGCGACCCCGTAAAAACCGCCGGATCCGTTTTAATCCAGACGTGCTTTATTTTAAGCCTCGTGGGATTCCTTTACAGGACTTGGAAGAGGTTGTAATTAAAAAAGATGAATGGGAAGCAATTCGTTTAAAATATAAGGAAAAATTAAATCAAACGGAATCCGCCAAAAAAATGCGCATTTCTCAAAGTACTTTTCAGCGCATCCTGTCTTCGGCTAACCAAAAGATAGCGGAAGCGCTGGTCAGCGGAAAGGCGATCCGGATCGAAGATCGTTAGACCGTGCGGGCAATCCGGCTTTTTAGCGTTTGCAGATTTTTTCTTTTCAGGGCGGATATGAACACCGGTTTGAGCTTTTGGTGTTTGTCTTCAATCAGTTTCAGCTGATCCGGTTCCAAAAGATCTGTTTTATTGAAGGCGTAAATCATTTTTTTATTCCCACAATCCAGTTTCTTAAGCACTTTATTCACCACATCCATCTTCCACTCCATATCCAGATCATCCGCGTCTACCACATGCAGAATCAGGTCGGAATCAATTGTCTCGGCCAAAGTGGAGCGGAAAGCGTCGATCAGTTCCGGGGGCAGGTCGCGGATAAAGCCGATTGTATCACTCACGAGCACGCAATCATTCAGTCCCGGCAAAAATACCTTGCCGATTCGGCTGTCCAGGGTGGCAAAAAGCTCGTTTTTGATTTTTACTTCTTTATTAGTCAGGCTGTTTAAAAGCTGAGATTTCCCCGCGTTGGTGTAGCCGACGATGGCCGCGGTCCTAAAACCGGCATTTTGGCGCTTTCGCCGTTGTCCTTCCTGATTTTTTTCGAATTTTTTCAGCTGATCCTTGATTATCTGTTCCCGTTTTCGTATATGCCGTTTCATCACTTCGATATTCGTTTCTCCTTTACCGCGCGTTCCGATGCCCCCTCCCTGTCTCATCAGTTCCGTTCCCATTTTGGCGATGCGCGGCCCTAAATGGCGGAGTCTGGCCAGCTCGATCTGTAATTTAGCCGCTTTGGTGGTGGCGTGCTTGGCGAAGATCTCCAGGATCAGGTCGATTTTATCCCACACCTTGATATGGTGCTTCTCAAAAAGCGCTTCCAGATTATAGAGCTGTTCAGGCTTTAAAAGGTTGTTGATAATCACGTAGTCCGCTTTGGATTTTAAGGATTCTTCCAGAATCTCATCCACTTTCCCTTTTCCTATATAAGTTTTGTAATTCGGCATTTGACGGCGCTGGATTTTGCGGATGATCACAAAACCGCCGTATGTCGAAAGCAGCCGTTCCAGTTCATTTAAACGAGCCAGGCTCTCTTCGCTTGAGGTCTGAGGGGGGATGATGTCGATTAGGATTACTTTTGGTAACATAAAATTTAAGTGCAAGTGGCAAGTGCAAGTGTATACATATCGCTGTTCAATCGCTTGCATTGTGGGCTTGCACTTGCACTGTTTTAGTAAATCATTTCGATCTCCCCGTCACTTTCAGGCCTGCATTGGCACGAAAGGCGCTGGCCGTCGGGCAGATCCATCATTTTTTCAGTTTCAGTCTTTTCCGTGAATTTCCCTTTTTTCGTTTTAAACGCACAGGTCTGGCAGATGCCCGCGCCACCGCAGGCGGCTACGATCTCCGCTCCTTGTTTTACCAATTGCTGCATCATGGGCTCATCACTTTTTTCATCGATTTCGTAGGTTTTACCATTGAGTTTGATTTTATGCATGACTTTTTATTGGAAATTAAAGATTAAAAATTCTTTAAAAGTATTTTAACGAAAAGGATCCGTTTGGGCAAAGATTTAAAAAAACACTTGCATAAAAAATTTATACGTGATAGAGTTGTCCTGGTCGTAGATAGTGCTGAGTCTAGTACGATCAGTTACGACGTAGATAATCGGACCTCCAGCACTACGAACCACCCTCCTAAAAACCCCTCTTCCTGCGGGGCTTTTTTTATGCTGAACCCCTTTCAAAAAGTGGTTCAGCACTCCCCAAATACCGGACTCACTTATTTTATTTGTTGTTTAGTTTTCATTTTTTCTCGCGTGTACGCATATACCCCTTCATTTTTGGGGTAAGAGGGGATAAAGAAAGAAGGGAAAGAAAATAAATAAAAGAAACGGAAGAAATAAATTTTCCTCTGAATCAAGTCTAAAATTTATGTTAATATACTTTTGCTAACAAATTTCTCTATGCCAAAAAAAATCAAAATACTCAGCTGGAATGTGAACGGAGTCCGGGCGATTCTGAAGAAAGGGTTTTTAAAGTGGCTCGATGAGGCGAGGCCTGATATTTTGTGCATTCAGGAGACGAAAGCAGACCGCCTTCAGCTCCCCGCGAGTGTTACCGATCACAAGCATTATCATTCTTTTTGGCATTCAGCCACTTCCAGAAAGGGGTATAGCGGAGTGGCCACTTTTTCTTTAGAGGAACCGATTCATGTTGAAACAGGATTCGGTACAGAGAAATTTGACTGCGAAGGCAGAGTCGTTATGACGGAGTTTGAGCATTTCGTTCTTTTTAATGTGTATTTTCCGAATGGCAAGAAGGATAGCGAACGCCTGAATTACAAGCTGGAATTCTATGAGGCCTTTTTGGTTTACGTCGATCAATTGAAGAAAAAAGGTAAAAAAATCATCTTTTGCGGAGATGTGAATACCGCTCATAAAGCCATTGACCTTGCTCATCCTAAAAATAACGAAAAAACTTCTGGCTTCTTGCTTATTGAGCGGAAGTGGATTGACAGGGTGATAAAAGATGGATATTTGGATGCTTTGCGCGAGTTTCATCCTGAACCGGAGCTTTATAGCTGGTGGGATTATAAGACGCGTGCCAGAGAACGGAATGTGGGCTGGAGGATTGATTATTTCTTTCTTCGAAAAGAACTTAAAAAGCACCTTAAAGACGCTTTTATTTTACCCGATGTGATGGGGTCAGATCATTGTCCTGTCGGGATAGAATTACAATTCTAAACTTGGAGATGATTCATTTTCAGGTTTTTTTAATTTTTCTTAGGGGAAAAAGATACTTGACATCTATAGTATTTAAAGGATAAACTTAGCCCCAGTCCTCTCCTAGAAAAGTATTGATAATTGATTCTATGACTAATAAATCATCCAGCAAGCAGCACGGATTGCATATGGCTGGCAAGCAGCGGCCTAAGGCAAAATTAAGGAACCGTCTCAACAAAGCAAAAGCTTCTTTAAGAAAAGCGGAACGACGGGCTTTAAAAAAGTAGTATAAAAATAGTTGACAAATTTTAAATAAGTATATATAATAACTACCTTTAACATTTAATCTTACTGTTTTTTCAGACTTAAGAACCCTTCATTTGACCTTTTTCTTGAATAGCCTTGACGTATACTGAAAAAACACATTAAGATTTGAATTACTAGCTTTTGCCCTCCTCTTTCTTATTCCTAACCCCCCTTGGTTTTATGGACAGTCAATCAAGCAAACAACAAGACTCAAAAGCTAACCCGGCTTTGGCAGTCCTCCAAGAAAATACGCTTAACTTGAAAGAGGTTATTGACGATATGTTTTTGGTACTCACCGACAAAGAGAAAGATGTGATCATTAAGCGGTTCAGCCTGAACAATAAGCCACGTCAAACGCTGGATAAAATCGGCAAACACTATTCAGTGACCCGCGAGCGCATTCGCCAGATCGAGAATATCGCGCTCAATAAACTGCGCCGAACGGTAAGCAATACTAAACTGAGACTGGTTAACCGTTTAGCTAAACAGTATATCGAGGAAGAGGGGGGGGTGATGCTGGAATCTGAGATCATCAATAAGATGCTTCAGGGCATTTACAGTAATTCTAAAGTGGACGGCAGTATTATTGTCCTGTCACTTAACTGTGATGCTGAGCTTTGCAAGTCTCCCCGCACCGCTACCTCCGAAGCGTTCTGGATGTTTAAAGAGATCTCTATGGGCGAAATCCGCAAGATTGCGGAAGCGTCCATCAGCGCTTTAAAGAAGCATGGCGATGTGATGACTGAAGATCAGGTTATTTCAGCAGTCAAAAATCTCAATTTATTTAAAGACAAATCTGTTTCCAGCAAGCTTATTATCTCCTGCCTTAAAACTGATAAGCGCGCTCGTTGCGTAGAGGCTAAATGGGGTCTTATGGAATGGCGTCATGTTAACCCTCGCAGTATCCGCGATAAAGCGATTATTGTTCTCGAAAAATCCAGCAAACCACTTCATTTTGTGGAAATCGCCAACGCGATTGCGGAAACTGGTTTTGATAAAAAGGTGGTCACGGTTCAGGCCGTACACAATGAGCTTATCCGTTACGATCAGTTCGTACTCGTCGGCCGCGGGCTTTATGCTCTGTCTACTTGGGGTTATGAACCCGGCACTGTGGCGGATGTGATTGAAAAGTTACTGGAAAAGAACGGCGCTATGCCTAAAAAGAAGATTGTGGAATCGGTGCTGAAACAGCGCAAGGTCAAGATCGGTACCATTTCCCTAAACCTCCAGAAAAATCCACACTTCATTCGTGTGGGTCGTGCGGTTTACGATCTGGATATGAAGAAGAAGTAATTTAATTGATTATAAAATTCCCATCCTTGCTTCGGTAGGGGTGGGTTTTTTTGTAAGTTTTGATAAGCTAGTCATAAGTCTTTGATTTATCTTCGACTTATGACTTAGGACTTAGAGCTTAAGGCTATAGGTATTGCTTTTTAGAGATAAATTTGCTATAATAATTAGATTTGAATACGATATAAAAAAGACAAACAAATAAATGGCTAAAAAAATCATCAAAAAAATCACTACCTTTCTCGTCTTAGCATTCGCGTTTTTACCCTCTTTTGTATGGGCACAGACGACGCCGATTTTTTCCGGGGGTGATGATCCTGAACAGGAGGGGGTTAAGGGATTGGGGGACGCCTTGGGGACAACTGGCGTGACGGCGGAGTCGAATTTAGGAGACCTGATTTTAAAATACGTGAACTTCGCTCTGCCTTATTTGGCGCTGGCCGCATTCCTCGGTTTTATCTATGCGGGATTTTTATATGTTACGGCGTATGGAAATGATGAGCAGGTTCAGAAATCCAAAAAGATCCTTATCTACGCGGTGGCCGGTTTGGTGCTGGTAATGCTTTCGTATAGCATCGTTCAGTTGCTTACCAGCGACCTGGTCGAGGGGATCGGTGCGTAAGACTATTAATACTTTATGAAGCTTTTTTGTTCTCATCGCTGGCTTAAAATCCTTAGCATCACTCTGATCGTGGTGGTCGTCTTTTTCTGCGCGGATGTTTTCGTTTCCATGGCGGGAAAAGGCCTGCATACGATGACGGCTTATGCGCAGGATCTCAGCGAAGGCGGAACAGGATTGTCTATTCCCACCGGCGATGTGGAGATCAGTGAATCGATCCCCCAGAAGCCGTTCGGAGAGATTTTGATCTCTATGGTGAATTACTTTATCGGCTTCCTTGGTCTTTTGGCCACCCTGGCTTTTGTGTATGCAGGGGTGCTGTGGATTTTAAGCGGAGGCGGTGAGGAAACTATTACCAAAGCCAAAAAGATCATGACTTACGCCGCTTTGGGAATCGTGGTGGTCATCTTGTCGTATTCGGTCGTCGGCTTTATTACCGGTTCCGCCGGGCCGCCCAGTCAGGATTGGAGCCTGCCGGATCCGGGCTCATCCGGCTGTCAAAGCGATCGTGAATGTGATTCGGGGCTTGTTTGTTTGCACAATAATGATACCAACGCTAACGAATGCACTACGTATGAACCAGGTAATATCTGCCGTGCAGATGATGATTGCCCGCTTGGCTTTGCCTGTAACGATGCCACGGGGCGCTGTATACCCAGTAATCAGCCCGGACGCCAGGAAGGGGGCACTCAAGGTGATCAGAGCAATCCTGTGGTCGATGAGAACCTGGGGGATATCGATAAGTTAATGGATGGTTTGGAAGATGCGCTTGATATTACCGGTCTGACCGATGAAGCAGGAGAAGATGTGCAGAATATCCTCGGAGATTCAGCCACGACTTTGGATGGGAAGATTGGTGAGATTGAAGCCATGCTTGAATCCGGAGTGTTAAGTCCTAATGATGTCCGTATTTTAGAACGTTTAATAGATGCCTTAGAACGTCTGAGGCTGATTCGGGATGAACTGGATGAACTGAATACCAACCGTCCGGAATCTCAGGAAATCAATACGGCTTATACCGAAACTTCTGATGCCTTAGATGCTGTGATCGATGATCCTGCTGATAAGGTTAAATTCCGCCGGTTTACTGCTAAATATAAAGCGCTCAAAGAACTGGTCCGCAAATTTCCGGTGGTGCAGTCCCGCATCTGGGCGTATCCCGGAGAGGGGAATGTGCCCTTTACCGTACAATTCGACGGGCTGGATTCAATCGATCCTACCGGCGGCACCATTGAAACCTATGAATGGACGCTGAACGGCGAAGTGATTGGTTCGGAGCCGGTGATCGTTCACGATTTTACAGAACCCAATAACTATGCGGTCAAACTAAGAGTTGCCACGTCTCAGACCGATGAGGGCGGCTTTAATACTGCTATGGACGGGGTTTCGGTGGTCCGCGTGAAAGCTAATCCTCCGGTTGCGGATGTCCGTTTCCGCATCAACGGTGCGGATGTGTACGATATTTTCCACGTAACCCTCGATGAAGGCCAGGCCGGCCTTACGTTTGATCCAAGCGCTACTACACCGGCTTTGGGGCATGTGATTGAGAAATACGAATGGTCTTACGGAGACACCTTCTCTGAAGTCCGTCTGGTGCCCACCACGGTGGTGCACACATACTCCAAGGCGGGTGAATATTTTATAAAACTGGAAGTCACCGATAACCTAAAGATTACGGACAAACGCATTGTTAAATTATTTATTAAATCACTAGCTGCGAATATTAGTATCAATCCGACACGCGGTAATGTAAATACAGAATTCACGTTCACAGGCCGGGGCTCCCGGTCCGATGACGGGATTATCCGGGATTATGCCTGGGAGATTCAGGATCCAGAAGGCCGGATCGTTGCAGAAAGCGAAGAAGATATCTTTACCCATCGTTTTGACCGCCCTGGTCTTTATAAAATCGTCCTGCTCGTTACCGACATCACGGGTGCGCAGGATAAATATGTAAGAGAGCTGGCTGTGCTGTCACGGCCGCCTGTCTCAAACTTCACGTATTCCGTTCCGATGCCAAATCACCCCAACCGTTTTCAATTCAATGCGGTTGACAGTTATGATCCGGATGAAGGGGATTCGGTTACCTACTCCTGGGACTTTGACGGAGACGGCACGTTTGATGTTTTAAACACTACAGAAGCTCTGCAGACTTATGAATATAAAAAAGTCGGTGAATACCGGGCTAAACTTCAGGTCGAAGATCAGTTCGGCGAACGCGACTTAGTGGACAAAAAAGTATCAGTTTCTTCTATTCTATCCGCGGATATTGTGGCGGCTCAGCGCGCCACGCGCGTGGGGGAACTTCTCGAACTGTCCGTCGACAGTCCCAACGCGGTGGCATATGTGTGGGAATTCGGTGACGGAGAAACGGAAAGCACCGAAGAGCCTACGATCACTCATACCTATAATAAAACCGGCAAGTTTACCGTAAAACTCAACTTTTTTGATTTACAGGATAATGAAAATTTTGACACTCAGCGCATTTTGGTGGGAGCCGGCGAAGAACCTTTGGCAGTCATCAGTTATATGGTCAACGGCCGGGAAGCGCGTGTGGTGGAAGATCTTTGCGGCGAAGAGCCGGGCGCGGTGATCACCCGGGCGGATCTGGTCCGCTTTGATGCCAAAAGTTCGATCAACACCGATGGTTCTTCCCGATTGCTTTCCTACGACTGGACGTTTCCGGGCGGAGAGAAGGGCAGTCAGAAAGACGTCACATTTAAATTCGATGAAGTGAATCTTGAAGGGGAATGTTTTAATGCCAGCTTGGTGGTCCGCGATCAACTTACCGGTAAATTAAGCAAGGAAGATAAGGTTTATTTTAAAGTCATCAATGAATTGCCGCAGGTCACTGATTTCGTGATCACACCGCCGGATCGCGATGAGCTTATTACCCCTGCTAATGTGCAGCTAAAGATCATCAACCCTAAAGATCAGGACGGCACGATTAAAAAATATAAATGGGCTTATTACCGGGAAGGCTTTCCGGATAAGCTGATGGGTGTGCATAATACGTCTGAGCCGTTTACAGAAATGGTCATCACCTCCTTCGGGGAGGCCGATATTGTAAACCGTTATTTCTTTGTGGTGGAAGTCACCGATAATGACAATGGCGTTTACACCAGCGAGGAACGGTTTGGTGAAGTCAGCTATTTAGATGTTAAAAACGGTCCGAACCTTTCACCGGTCGCGGAATTCACGATGGATAAATCCACGATCAGCGTGGGGGATTCCATCACGTTTGTGTCCCGGTCTTATGATCCTCAGGGAGAGGAATTGCCTGCTGAAGCATTCCGCTGGGATTTTGATGGCGACGGGGAATTTGATGACACCAGTTCCGGTGCTCAGGTGAACCGCCAGTTCAACACGCCAGGCGAATACAGTGTCCGGCTTAAAGTGGTGCATCGCGGTCTTTCCAGCAGTGTCGCCAAGACCATTTTTGTGGAAAGCACTGAATCCCTGCCTCAGGCCGCTTTTACGTATGAAGTAGGGGGCAATACAGTGACTTTTGACGGAAGCCATACCCGTTTTGATCCCACTATCGAAGACACAACGCTTCGTTTCGAATGGGATTTTGATACTAAGGATGATGCGAACGGCAATGGTATTAAAGATGATGATGTAGAGTCTACCGAGATCAAACCGTCACATACCTATCCTGAAAAGAGTCTTTATACTGTTAAGCTGAATGTTAAAGACATGATGGGTATGGAGGGCGTGGTGGTGCGTGATGTGGATTTGAGCCTGACTGAAGAGGAACGGATGAAAAACGCTTACCGTTCTTTGCAGGTCAGCGCCCCTAAATATCCCCTGACCACTCTGGATATCGAAGTGATTCCTTCCACGATGGAAAAAGGTGACAGTGCGGATATCAAGGCGCGTGTACTGAATGCCGACAGTTCTCCTTATAATGGGAAAGTCTTTTTTGAGATCCTGGACGGCAGTGGTCAGTTTACGCCGAATCCGGCACAGGCCGAGGATTCCAAGGCTTCCGCTATCTTCACGGCTCTGGATTCCGGTAAGGTCCGTATCCGTATCCGGGCGACGGAGACGCTGTATGGTGAATTGGTGGAAGAAGCAGTGATTACTATTAAATAATTTGTAATTGGTAATTTGCTCGCTAGCGCTCGCGTAACTTGTAATTGATTGTTAAGTAATACAATTACAATTTACGTCCCGAAGGGACAAATTACGAGTTACAAATTACAAAATAAATGATTCAATTCCTTAAAAAAGCAACGGCAGCCCTGCTCATTACCTTATTAATAGGTATTGTATCGGTAATGGCTAGTGGGAAGATGGAGGTAAAGATCGGGGATCGTGTGGATTTTGTAGCCGAGAGCACTCAGGTCTCTCCTGCTTATAAATGGGTGGTTAAAAAAGGTGATGAGATCCTTTCGACTCAGAGCACGCGTAATTTCAGCTATCAATTCAGCCAGCAGGGTGAGTATACAGTCAATCTTACTTCTACCAGCGGAGCGGTTGTGGAAAGCACCACTGTTCACGTTTTGGCAGGCGACCGTTATTCACGCCCGGCCATGCCCGATGAGGAGGGCGGAGAAGTCGTGATTCCCGGCGTTACTCCTCTTAAACTGCGCCTGGAAACCTTACCGCCGAAAGATGTCGAGAATCAGATCGCGCTTCTTGGAGAAAGCGGAAAAGTCCAGTTTCTTATGTCTCAGTCTACCGGCGAGATTTTAGAGTACCGTATTGATAAAAATATTTTCCTCGACAGCGACGGGAACGGCACCGCTAATGATGATATCGATAACGCCGATGATGATTCGTATTTAACCGGTGGCGTCTGGACGGCGGAATACCGGCAGGATGAATCCAGTAAGATCGCGGCGGAAGTAACCCTTGTCGACAAAAATGGTAAAAAAGTAAAACAGCAGGCAGCTATTCTTTTTAAAGAGCATCGTGTTACCGGTGATCCTGTGGCTGCCTGGGAGATCCTCCCTTCATCCGGTGACGACGGCAATGTACATTTATATGAAGATCCTCACACCGTTTCGTTTTATACCCGTCCGTCTGAAGGAAAGATATTAGAATACCGTATCGATAAAAATATTTTTATGGACAGCGATGGGGATGGCGATCCGGCTAATGACATTGATAATCTCAACGATATTTCTTTTAAGACAGGTGATGTCTTTGAAGTCCAGTATAAGAAAACCGATGAGCAGGTCATTGCTCAGCTTATTGTTGTTGGCGAAGGGGGAAAGGGCAGCCGTGTTCAAAAGGGATTCGTTTTTGGCGATAAGCCTGAGCCGCCCGCTCCGCCATTCGATGAAGCCGTTTCCGGCGGAATCCAACTGACCGCAGACAAAGTCTTTGTGGTCAAAGGCGATCCGATCACCTTTACGGTAGCCGGTCTGGAGCAGGCCATGGATCAATACTTATTCGCCTGGGATTTTGACGGGGACGGCGAAGCGGATAAGGAAACTGAAGGCGTCAATACGGTTGAGTATATTTATGATTTCCCCGGCGTGCCGCTGGCGGGGGTGACCATCACCGATAAGGAAGGTAATACGGCGGATTATTTCCTTGAGATCCTGGTAAAGGACGCGGAAGTCACTAAGGCTGATTTTACGTTTGAAGTTGACGGCAATACCGTTCATTTCACAAATCTTTCAACCGTCTCAATGAGCCTTGCTAATAAGACTTTATCTTATCAGTGGAGTTTCGGCGAAACGGATCCTGATTCTTATGAAGAACAAAAAAGTCAGATCGGTGAGGAAAATCCGATTTATCATTATCCGAAAGCGGGCGCTTATCTCGTCACTCTCACCATTACGGATGCGGATCAGGTGACGGACAGCAAATCCGCGGAAGTGGAGATCCTGCAGGATGTGACTGGTGTTGTAGACCAAGGTGAAGCTGAAATCACGGACAGCGGAACTGGCGAGAAAAGTCCATTATTTGTAAAATTGCTTAAATTCGCCCTTTACCTGATTTTAATCGTGATCGGCCTGACACTTCTGATTGTTGGCGGGGCTTTGGTCTTCTTTAAGATTCAGCAACCGGATCTGACGTTTGAAGAGCTGGTGGACGAACTAAAAGCCAAAATCCTGATCAAGATGGGGGCTCATGAGACGGAAGGACTGCCGGCTTCTGAAATGCCGCCTCAGCCACCTTCTGATATACCTTCTCCGCCTTCTGAGCCAGAGGAAGAGACATCTGCTGAACCTGCCGGTAAAGAGGACAGTAAAACACCGCCCTGGATGCAGGGCAAGGAAGTGATTGAGGGGGAAGTGGAGGAAACGCCAGAAGAATCTGAAGATGACGATGAAAAACCGCCTTCTGAACCGCCTACGGGTGAAACCGATGCGCCGGCGTCTGGAAAAGGGCCTGTTCCGGATTGGTTAAAAGGAGTATAAGCTTCAGAAAACCTTTCAAAAAGGTTTTCTGCCTTTCCAAACAGGTGTTTTCGCCTTGCGGAAAAGCTCGCTTAACTTCGTCATGATTTGCTTTGGGGCCCATCGGAGCATACCCAAAGCGGCATCGTGACTACGTGCGCTCATTTTCCTTCAGGCTCACTTATTATATTTGGTGTTGGGTCGGTTGGCGGTTTTGATAAGTTGAAAAAGTTTTAATTCCAACATCTTTCGCAATGGCAAGAGCTTCATCAAAATGGCGGGCGATTTCATGGGTGTGATGGGCGTCGGAGCCGAGTGTGAAGTGTCCGATGCCGGTTTCCAGGCACCATTTTAGGATGGTTGGGTGAGGGAAGAGTTCTTTACAGCGTTTGTGCATGGAGCCGGTGTTTAGTTCCATCCCAATCCCTTTATCTCTCATCTTTTTTAAAATGGCAATCAGGATTGTTTTGTATTTTTCCGGTTTAAACGGGCCGTAATGTTCGTGGCCATATTTTTTGATGATATCAAAATGCGCCACGGCACTGATCCGGCCCCATTCGATCAGCTTCAGCATTTCTTCGAAATAGCGATGGTAAGCTTGCGTTTCAGTTCTCCCTTCAAAAAACTGATCCGCGTGGGTATGGCCGGAAATATTGATGCCATCCAGGTTGTGGACAGAGCCCAGAATGAAATCGAAAGGGGCTTTTTCAACCAGCTCTGTTGCCGGGCACATATTGTCTTCATACTGCACCTCCGCGCCGAATCCTATCATAAGGTCAGGATATTTTCGGCGGAACACGTCGAT
This sequence comes from Patescibacteria group bacterium, assembly GCA_018817125.1. Lineage (GTDB taxonomy): Bacteria > Patescibacteriota > Gracilibacteria > UM-FILTER-43-11 > UM-FILTER-43-11 > JAFGCR01. Next base: position 66,515 of record JAHIUN010000015.1, read on the forward strand.
TTCCTGACGGGTTTTCCTAAACCGCTCCAGGGCGTCCGGCTGAACCGTTCCCGGCATCCCTTCACTGTTTACGAATGTTTCACTGTGATTAGTGATACAGATGGCGTTTAGCTCCGCTTCCAGGGCTTTCTCAATAATCGCTTCCGTCGGGGAATCGCTGTCGGGCGAGAAATGGTTGTGGATGTGGTAATCAATTAACATTTGATCTTTAACAAGTGACAATTAACCAGTGTTCAAAAACACATTCGCAAGTCAAATGTTAAATGTCAATGGCCAAATATTTTTTAGATTTCTTTACAGAAAGTGAGAGTTTCTGTAAAATATCTTTAGGTTACTAACAAAAATAAAATGGACGACGATAATTTGAAAAATCCATCTGATATGCTTGAGGAGTCTAATGCTTCTGAGGAGGTTTCCGGTGAGTCAAAGCCTGTATCGCCGGAAGCGGAAAATGTAGCGATGAATCAGCCCGACTATGAGCCTGACCTTGAAAAGGCAAAAGAAGAGCTGAACGCGTCTTTAGCAAAAGCAAAGGAGGAATCGGCGGTCAGACCCTCTGCTGCCACCGATATAGCAGGGTCATCCGGTGATACCGAAGAAACGCAGCATCCTGCGTCTCCGGAAGAAAGTAAGGGTGAAAAAGAAAAATTCAAAGAGTCAAAACCCGACGTACCTGTTCCGCCTAAGAAAATCGGGAAAGAGGGCGCTAAGCGCAAAAATAATGCTAAATTTCTGGTAATCATGGGGCTGACACTCGCCAGTCTTTTTGTTCTTTTTGTGGTACTGATGGTCCTGGTGATCGCGGGCGGGGGAGCGGAAAGTCCGGTTTTATCCTCTTTAGGGATCGATGCGGCGGGGATCAAATCTTTTTTACTCACGATCATCAACCTGTCCTTTGGTTTTTTAGCTCTGGTCTTTTTTGTTCTGGCGGTGGTCGGTGTTTTTAAACTCCTTTTTGCCAAAAAAGACGATAAAGAAGCCAGAGGCCGTGGAATCCGTATGGCGTTGGTCGGCTTTTTGCCGCTCGCGGTGATTATGGTGGTGTGGATGCTCCTTTATAATTTTATCAGTAATATCGAGATCTCAGCGGAGCGGGTGAAGGCGGAAATCGTGATTCTGGAACCTACGGAGCTGACTGGCCTTCAAGCGCCACTTGAAGTCACTTTCAGTTCAGAAAATGTCGTCAGAGCTTTGCAGGCCGGCAACCTTCAGGTTACGGGCATTAAATGGGATTTTGACGGAGACGGCACGTTTGAAACAGAGCCTAAAGATTTTGAAGTCTCGTATCTTTACAGTCGTCAGGGCACTTATAATGTAGGCCTTCAGGCGATTGTACAAGGCGAGGAAGAGCCTCGTATATATAATTATCTTTTGTCCATTGAAGAGGCTCTATTCGGTGCGGAGCCGTCTAAAGGCACCGCTCCGCTGGATGTAAAATTTGACGCGAGCGGCCTGATCCCTAAAGGCACCAAAGTTCAAAGTCTGGACTGGGATTTTGATGGGGACGGCGCTTATGAACTGACCGGAAAAGACAACCTCCGCCCTGAATACACGTTTGAGCAGATCGGTACCTATAACGTCCACCTCCGGATGATTGATCAGAATAACCTGGTGGATAATTATTACCGTGATATTGAGATTATCCCCGGCGACCGGCCGCTGCTTTCGGCTGACATCGCCGCTACGCCAGGGCTTTCCGGCGTGATTCCGTTTCAGATCCGGTTTGACGGCTCAAAAAGTGAAAGTGTGAAAGGGTCTATTGTGAATTATGAGTGGGATTTTGGTGACGGTTCCCAGACTCAGGTTGGCCGCAGCGTGTCTCATATTTACAATGAGGCCGGTACTTACACGGTGACTTTAAAAGTGCGTGAAGATTCCGGAAAAGAGGCTGAAACGTCGGAGGAAGTCACGGTGCGAACCGTTTCTTCCGTGCCGGAAGCCAGAATCGGTACAAATCCCTCTGTCAATGCAGAAGGAATAGTTTTTGACGAGCTGCCCTTTAAGGTTGCCTTTGACGCGTCCGCTTCTACAGACGCTGATGGCGATATTGTGGAGTATGAATGGGATTTTGGCTTAGACACGGCCACTCAGGTCGGGCAGAAGGTCGAATTCACTTATGAAACGGCCGGTGTGTACACCGCCACACTTGTGGTTCGTGATTCGGAAGGTCAGGAAAGCAGTGCAAATATTAAAATAGAAGTCGTTGAACCGGGTGTGCGCGCTATAATCACAGCGACGCCGGAAGAGGGGACTGCTCCGCTGACCGTTGATTTCGACGGATCTTCTTCCAGTACCTTTGAGGGTAAGATTGTCAGTTATGAATGGGACTTCGGTGATGGCAGTGCGCCCACCATTACCAGTGCGCGTGTTTCACATAAATATAATAATGTCGGTACGTATCCTGTCCGCCTTAAGGTGACCACGAACCAGAACGGGACGGCGGAGATCACTAAAAACATCTATGTGCGTGAAATCCCGCTAAGGGCGTGCTTTGAGCCCAGTCGTCGGAATGGCGAGGCGCCACTCCCTGTGACCTTTGATGCTAAATGTTCCACGGGTGCGGTCAGCACATTCCGTTGGGATTTTGGGGACGGTGAAGAGAGCGATGCCCGAAAACCTTCCCATACCTTTGAGAACCCCGGCAATTATAACGTGACATTAGAGGTTTCTGATGATAAAAATAATGTGAGCGATTTCAGCGACGTGATCGTGGTTGAGGGAACTCTGGAGTAATCAAAAAAGCCTTAAGTCTTAAGTCCTAAGCTATAAGCCGAAGACTAAAGACTGAAGGCTTAAGACTTATAACTTAAGACTTATAATTATTTATGAATGATGCTAAGCGGAAAAAACTGGTAAAAATTATTGTGATTGCGGCGATTGCAACCTTACTGCTCACTTCTTTTGCACCATTATTAGCCAGTCTCGGGCAATAAATTCCGAAAAACTTTCAAAAAGTTTTTCAGCCCCTGCCTACCGCCTGCCTGCCGGCAGGCAGGTTTTCCAATTATATTTAGATGGAGAAGCGTGAAATCATTCCCCTAAAACAACGTCCGGATCTTCTCCTTACCTTACCAGGGTCCAAGTCCATCACGAACCGTGCATTCCTTTGTGCGGCTTTGGCGAAGGGGAAAAGCAGGCTTTATGGAGCGCTTGAATCGGATGATACGACCGCAATGCTGAACGCATTGCGGAAATTCAAAATTCGAATTTCTAAATGTCGCCACAAGGGCGAGAGGAGCGAAAATTATATAGAAATTGAAGGGGGCGGCGGAACGTTTAAGTCAGGAAATATCACGGTGGATGCAGGTGCCTCCGGGACCACCACCCGCTTTTTAACGGCTCTGTCGGTTCTCCTGAAAGGCAAAACAGCCATAAAGGGCACTAAGCGCATGAAAGAACGCCCTATAAAAGATTTAAAGGATGCCCTTGGCCAGTTGGGCAAAGGAGAAAAAGTGATTCGTATTAAAGGGGATAAAAGCAGTCAGTTTCTTTCGGCCCTTCTTATGATCAGTCCGTTTTTCGGACCTTTAAAAATTGAAGTGATGGGCGAATTGGTCAGTAAACCATATATCGATATCACGATTGCCGTGATGAATACTTTTGGGGTCAGTGTTCAGAATAAGGCTTATAAAACATTCATTGTTAAACCGCAGCGATATAAGGCAACGGATTACTGGATCGAAGGCGATGCCAGTGCCGCCAGCTACTTCATTTCAATGGCCTATTTACATGGTGGCAAGGTGGGATTTTCTAATCTTCAGACCCCCAGTTTGAATAAAAAATTTGTTCATAAAGAAAAAACGGCTTCTGTTTCAGCAAAAGGTAAAAAACTGAGTAAAAAAAGTATTCAAGGTGATGAGAGATACGGAAAGATGCTTAATTTTTTAGGAAAAGGGGAAATCAATATGAATGATATGCCGGATGTGGCGATGACTTTGGCGGTGACCGCACCGTTTGTAAAAGGTGCAAAGATCACAGGGCTTTCCACGTTGCGCATTAAAGAAACGGATCGTCTGATGGCCTTGTCGACGGAATTGAAGAAAATCGGCGTTAAAGTGAAAACCACGAAAGATTCAATTACCGTTGAAGGCCCATTGAGGACCCAATTGATGGCAAAAGGTTATCAAACTAATAATCAATCAATTGGGCCTTCCATTGGGTTTTCCATCGATACTTATAACGATCATCGTATGGCCATGTGTTTTGCGGTCGTCGGTACAAAAGTTCCCGGAATTGTGATTGAGGATCCGGCCTGTGTGAATAAGACTTATCCGCAGTTCTGGCAGGATCTGGAACGAGCTTATTTAACGCCGCTTAAGCTCGGTAAAAAGAATTTGGTACTGACAGGCATGCGATGTTCCGGGAAGACCCGTAATGGCAGGAAGATCGCTGCACTTCTTAATCGCCTATTTGTTGATTTAGACGCGGAAATCGAAAAATTTGAAGGCATGACAATCCCCGAAATCGTCAAAAAACACGGATGGGACACTTTCCGCAAGACCGAAGCGCTCGTCTGCAAAGCGATTACGAAGTATATAAAAGAGCCTCTGGTCATCGCGACAGGCGGGGGAGTGATTTTGAATGAAAAAAATATGAAAAATCTGAAAAAGAATGCTATTAACGTGTTTATTTTTGCTGACCCCGATGCAATCATCCGTCGTATAGAAAAAAAAGTCGGCACTCGCCCTTCGCTCACCGGCAAAAAGCCTGAAAAAGAAATCCATGACGTGTGGCAGGAGCGTCGGGATCTTTACTTAAAATACGCGGATGCTGTATGGGATAACACGGGTGGAAAGGTATTAGAGGAGCATTTGGAGAAAATTTTTTAGTTTTAATAGTCCGCTTTGTCTGGCCGACACCAAAAAAACCTCCAGATTCTTTTCAGATGATTTTTTTCATAAAAGCGCTTCGCTCTTTCTAATGAATAGAGGAGAATGGCAGCAACTCCCATTTTTAAACTGTTTTTCCGGATTTTTGAAAGTATAAAGGTTCCGATTCCTCTTCCTTGTAATTCGGGATCTACCACGATTTTGTGAATATACATGATGGAAAAAATACCGATAATGCTGATGATGCTGTAGGCAAAAGCTGCCCGAATCCGTTTTTTGTCTTTTAAGATGTAGATCTTTTTTTCCAGGATCAGCCGAAGGACTTTTCTTGGGTTGATCTTTGGATCGATGACCGAGAATAATCTGACCACCTTTTTAGCGTGATGTGCTTTAGCACATTTTATTTTTAATTCTTGGAGCATGTTTTTTATTTTTTTCTCCCGACCTTGCTCAGGACATGCTTTTTCTGGAACCATACCAAGTAGGCGATTTCCAGCAAGCCGACTGTGTTGAGCAGAAGAAGTGCTATGAACCAGTAGAGTTGGTTATTACGGCCGCATTTCCACAAAGCCACGCCTTTCCAGGCAAGGCTCCAGATGATGAGGGGGATCAGCCAGGCTTCCCCGATGGTTAGATTCTGGACTAAGGTCATAATTATAATGGGTTAAGAGGTAATTTTTGGATCATTCTTAATTATATTACGAATAAAGAATAATGAAACAATTGTTGTTAAAATCGCCATCATTACAATGGCTGAATAAAGGGCGGTTGAGATCAGTCCGGTTTTCAGGGCTATGTTGGCAATCACCAGTTCGATGACTCCTCGTGAGTTCATTCCCCAGCCGATCAGATAAGCCTGCTTCCAGCTGAGATGATCGAAGAGCTTGACCAAAAGAGCTCCTGCCATCTTTCCTGCTATAGCTATACTAAACACAATCAGAATTAAAAGCGGTTCCTGAGCCAGGCTTCTGAAGTCAAAATTCAGAGCGATGTTAATGAAGAAAAAAGGAATGATGAAGCCGAACAGAAAAGTCTCCATTTCATGTTCCTCATATTTTTCATCCTTTTTGAGTTTAAAGGATTTCTGTAAAATTATCCCGGCAATAAATGCCCCCACAATGGCGCTCAGGCCTGCCAGTTCTGAAAAAATCGCCAATATCAGAGCGCTTAAAATCACCACATTGAACATCGCAATATCCTTTCTTTTTTTCTCGAATAGACTAAGCACACTAGGAATGATTTTTGAGGCGGCCCACACAATCCCAATAAAAATGAAAAGTTTTACAGGAAAGAGAAACAGGGTTGTGATATTGTTCCGGTTGGCTAAGATTAAGATGATTGCCAGGTAGATCATTCCGAAAATATCGTCCAGCATGCCGGCACTTATTAAGATCGATCCCACTTTTGTCTTCACTTTTTTAAGCTGTAAAAGAATGGCCATGTTGGCGCCTTCAGCTGTGATGGAAAGAGAAATACCCAGTACAATACTGGTGATCAGCGGGAAGCCCATGGTATAGCCGGCAGCCGTTCCCAGAAAAAGGGGGATCAGTGATCCGAATACAGCGGTCAGTATGGATTTTTTTTTACATTGGTTGATGCGGTCGATGTCGGTTACCAGGCCAGTTAAGAGGAGCAGAAAAATAATCGCCAGTTCAGCAAAGGTCTCAATGGCTGCTGCTGATTCAGGCGTAAAAATATTATTTTTAATAAGAGGCACTGCTAAAAACAGGCTTGCTATAAACTGGCCCAGAATCGGCGGATATTTAAAATGGGTCGCCGTTCGAGCGCCAACAAAGGTGACCAGCAAAGCAATCGTGATTGTTAAAAGAATACTCATTTTATTTTTTGTTTTAACTTTTTAATTATACTTGTTTTTTGAGATTTTGCACAGTTTTTACTCTTATTTGACAAAATAAATATTAATTTTATAATAATTCAAAAAAATGTCTAACTTTTTTCTTGACTTCATGCAGTTGCTCAGATAAAATCCTTTTGCTTATACTGAGAGTTGAGTCTGAAATAGATTCTTAAGTAAGCCTGTATTGTTCATTAACAATAAGGTGTATTTAAAAAGATCTTCGCATTTTGACGAACGAAGTTCTTGCAAAATTAAATACAATTTGGGTTATGTGCTCTTCTTCCATGCAGTGCATAATCCAAGAAATAATATTGCATTTTGAATGCAGTAAAGATAAGTTTATGTGTCACATTTTCCCCCTGTTCTCATGTCTGGGGTAAATGTGATTCAAATTCCGAATATTCTTAGAGCTTTAATCAAACATGAATAAATTAACCCCGCAACAAGTGCGGGGATTCAAACTTTTTATGAAGAGTTTGATCCTGGCTCAGGATGAACGCTAGCGGTGCGCCTAACACATGCAAGTCGAGCGATATAGCGGCGAACGGGTGAGTAACACGTTGGAACCTGCCCCGGACTCAGGGATAGCCCGCCGAAAGGTGGATTAATACCGGATGGTCCCGCAAGGGTAAAGCTTTTGCGGTCCGGGAGGGGCCTGCGCAGTATCAGCTTGTTGGTAGTGTAACGGACTACCAAGGCTACGACGCTTAACTGGTCTGAGAGGATGATCAGTCACAATGGAACTGAGACACGGTCCATACTCCTACGGGAGGCAGCAGTGAGGAATCTTCCGCAATGGGCGAAAGCCTGACGGAGCGACACCGCGTGGAGGACGAAGGCCTTTTGGTTGTAAACTCCTTTTCTGGGGGAATAA
>JAHIUN010000016.1 GCA_018817125.1 Patescibacteria group bacterium
CGAAGGCCTTTTGGTTGTAAACTCCTTTTCTGGGGGAATAAATGATGAAGGTACCCCAGGAATAAGCACCGGCTAACTACGTGCCAGCAGCCGCGGTAATACGTAGGGTGCAAGCGTTATCCGGAATTATTGGGCGTAAAGCGTGCGCAGGCGGTTTAGCAAGTTTGAGATTAAATCTGGTCGCTCAACGATCAACTCGTCTCAAAAACTACCAAACTAGAGAATGACAGAGGCAACTGGAATTCTGCATGTAGGGGTAAAATCCGTTGATATGCAGAGGAACACCAAAAGCGAAGGCAGGTTGCTGGGTCATTTCTGACGCTGTTGCACGAAAGCGTGGGGAGCAAACAGGATTAGATACCCTGGTAGTCCACGCTGTAAACGATGGATACTCGGTTTGAGAGGGAATCGACCCCCTTTTGAGCCTAAGCTAACGCGTTAAGTATCCCGCCTGGGGAGTACGGTCGCAAGATTAAAACTCAAAGGAATAGACGGGGACCCACACAAGCGGTGGAGCATGTGGTTTAATTCGACGATAAACGGGGAACCTTACCAAGGCTTGACATCTCCGGAACTCAATAGAAATATTGAGGTGCCGCAAGGAACCGGATGACAGGTGCTGCATGGTCGTCGTCAGCTCGTGCCTTGAGGTGTTCGGTTAAGTCCGTAAACGAGCGCAACCCATGTCCTGTGTTGCATTTTTCGCAGGAGACTGCCGGCTTCAAGTCGGAGGAAGGTATGGATAACGTCAGATCAGCATGGCCCTTATGCCTTGGGCCACACACGTGCTACAATGGTCGGTACAATGGGTAGCCAACCCGCAAGGGGGAGCCAATCCCATCAAAGCCGGTCTCAGTTCGGATTGAGGGCTGCAATTCGCCCTCATGAAGTTGGAATCGCTAGTAACCGCGAATCAGACATGTCGCGGTGAATATGTTCCTGGGTCTTGTACTCACCGCCCGTCATATCATGAAAGGTGGGGGTACCCGAAGTCGCCTTAGTCTTTCGGGACGGGTGCCTAAGGTAAACTCACTGATTGGGATAAAGTCGTAACAAGGTATCCGTAGGAGAACCTGCGGATGGATTACCTCCTTTAAGGAGAAACTATCCCCGTTCCTCACTGTGTTCGGAACGGAAATCCTAAATTTGAAATCCGAAATCCAAAATAATATCTAATTTTCAAATATAAAATGTTTTAAGCATTTAAAAATTTGAATTTTGAATTTGTTTCGATTTTCGAGATTAGAATTTTGAGTTTCCGCGACGAGCATGGCGAGGAGCGGGGAAGGTCGAGAGCTTAAGAATTTCTTTACTGCATTCAGCATGTAACTTCAAAAACGCTATAACCTTATTGTGTTATGGTGTTTTTTTGCTGTTACAATTTTTTAATCATCGTCTCTTTCACTACATCTTCCACTACCTCCAGCTCTTCTTCCTGTTCTCTTATTTCCTTCTCCTGTTTTTTGATTTTTCTCTGATGTCCTTCAAGCTCTTCTTCATGTTCTTTGCTGATTTTTGTCTGTTTCCTTAGCTGAGCTTCTTGTTTTTCAAGGGCTTCCTGCTGTTCCTTCATCAGGCGTTTTTGTTCCTGTATCTTTCTCTCTGTTTTTTCCAGCTCTTCCTCCTGCTCCTGCTGTTGGCGTTCGATGCCGCTGACCTTTCGGTACACCCGTTCCACTTCATATTTGGCTAAAATCGAAAATCCATAAAGGATGATCGGGATAATCATTAAGGAGTAGAAAACGGTAATAATTTTACTTAATGTATGGGTAGGCACTAAATCTCCATATCCTACTGTTGTAGCCGTCATTGCCACGAAGTAAAATGAATCCACTAAGTTCCATCCTTCCAGCACACTGAACACCACGGTTCCAAGGCTTAATAGCGCCGTAATGGTGATGATAATCAGCTTGATGCTTTCTTTTAATTGTTTTTTAGGCATGATTTTAGAAGCTTTTTATTCAGTATACACGAGAAGGCTCATTCAGTTACAATATATCTTATAATTATAGCACATTTTTAACTTTTTTGAAAGGGTTTAGTAGGGTAAAATGGGCTCGTATCATCTTTTTAAAATGGATTCAGATTCTTTAAAAACATTCATCGATTCTCAGGGTTGGTCATTCTTTGGCATCGCTTCTTTTGAAAAAATTAAAAAAAATTTGAAAAAACATGAGAAAATTTTTCAAAAGTGGATAGAAAAAGGATTCCAGGCGGATATGGACTGGCTTAGGCGAATGAAAGACGATCGGTTTCATCCGGAGCATGTTTTGCCGGAGGTGAAGTCGGTGATTGTTTTAGGAGCGAACTATCCGAATTGTGGGGCGGTAGTGGAGCGGTGGTGGGGCGATGGTAGTCAGTCACAATCGCTCCACAATGAAATGGCTCCACAATCGCTCCACAATCGAGGCGTTGTGGCGCGGTATGCGAGAGGGAAGGATTATCATAAAGTATTAAAAAAGAAGCTCGCTGAGCTCACTTCTTTTTTAAATTCCCAATTTCCAATTCCCAACCTGCCTGCCGGTAGGCGGGGTTCCCGATTTTATGCTTCAGTGGATAGCGGTCCAACTGTCGATAGGGTTTTGGCAGAAGCGGCAGAGTTGGGTTTTTTTGGCAGAAACACCTGCCTGATCAATCCGCCGCGGGGGAGTTATTTTTTTATCGCAAGCCTACTAACCGACCTTGAATTACCTGAAATGCCTCAGAAACCCATGCCCGCTTGTGGTGATTGTATGAAATGTCAAAATGCCTGCCCAACCGGTGCACTGGTGGCTTCCGGACAGCTGGATGCACGTAAGTGTATTTCTTATCTCACCATTGAAAATAAAGAGGGGATTCCGGAAGATCTGCGACCTAGAATCGGCAACCGGCTGTTCGGCTGTGATGCCTGTCAGGAAGTCTGCCCATTTAATGCTGTTTCCTGTTCCGATGTGTTGATCGATCCGCTTAAACCGGAAAACGGGGCAGGGGAGTCTCTGGATTTAAAAGAGATATTGTCGATTAAATCAGATGAGGAGTTTACGGAGCGGTTTGCAGGCACTCCTTTAATGCGCGCTAAACGCTGTGGTTTACTCCGCAATGCTTGTGTGGTCGCGGGCAACAGCGGGGAAAAAACACTTATCCCATTTCTTGAGGAATTGATTAAGCGGGAGAAGGATGATATTATCCTCGACCATGCCCGTTGGGCTGTTAATCAATTGAAATCCTATGGAGCTGAAGGGTGAGCGCATTTCAGGGGCCGAACATCATGTCTGGCTGGATCACGAAACGGGGATGGTTTATAAAATTCCCAGTAAGCTCGGACGAGTCTGGCAGAATATGACATACGCGGACGCGCGCAAAGACCGCCGGATTCTTAAAAAATATGGTATTCCAACCATTCCCACCCGCATTCGCCCGAAAATGACTGTAAATTATGAAGGTGATATTAAAGATGTTTTAGGATTAGGAATAACAGATTTGGCGATTGATCAGGCTAACTTGCAGGACATCCTTGTTCAGCAAAGAGGTCTGCGTTTTAGAAAACAGGTTCAGTATGTAATTGAACAGCCACTGGATGCTCCGTCTCATCCGATGACCTATGGGGAAATATGGGGCAACTCCGGTTGTCGTGATAAGCTTTTAGACCTTGTTGACCGGTGGGAAATGATTTATAAGAAAGAAAGACTGGGGCTGGATCTTCTGGGCGGAAGGGCTTATAAATTGGTCGGCCCCGCGCTTGATCCACGGGCAAAGAGTATGCCTGCGGAGGTGAGCAATCTGCTTATTGCCGATGACACGATCGAATCACCCTGCAGCTGGCCTGAATTTAAGATAAAAAGAGGTCAGCCCTTTGTTGAAAAAGGTGATGTTTTGCTTTGTGATATCCGCATGGTTCCTTTGGATACCGGCAAGGGCTGGACAGACATTTTTCCGAATATCGGGGAAGATTGGGTGGGGGGGCTTCAGCGCGTTCCCAAAGAGGCGATAAAATTGTGGTATAACAAGAATCTTGCAATTCTGTTAGCTAAGAATATTGATTTTCAACGGGCGACCTTGTGGGCGGTTTTAGAAACAGCTGGAGTGGATTCTGACATCATTAAGCCGGACCAGCGGTTTGATACCGGGTTTAAACGATTTGTCCGGGAACTGGTGCATCATGCCGCCCCTAAAATGCAGGCATACGCGAGCGAACAGGGGGTTTAAAGGAGTGTAAAAATAAATTGACTTTAGCCGGTTGCTTAGGTATCTTTTTTGTCGTTAGCTGACGAGGGCGATTAGCTCAGCTGGTTAGAGCGCTACACTGATAATGTAGAGGTCGGAGGTTCAAGTCCTCCATCGCCCACCACCACCCAAAAGCAAACTCCTGTTTTCAAATCCTCCTCCACGTTGCTGTGGAGGTTTTTTCAACATCCGTTTGCTTTTGGGTCCCACCCCAGAAAATACCCCTCTCCTGTCTCCTTGCTTCGCATTTTCTGGGGACCCCGTTTGGTGGACTGATTTTGATCATTATTTAATACATTGACATTATTTATTATTGCGGATATAATAACTTTATATATTAACGATTGTAATGCACAAACAAAAAAACACCGCTTTTGGCTCCGCAGCTACGGCTCAGCTCCGAAAAGAGCATTCAGACGAACCGAGTTTTAAAAATTTAGGTCTCGACGTCCCCATTCTGAAAGTATTGGATCGGCTTAAATTTCATACGCCTACCCCTATTCAGACCCAGGCCATACCCGATGGACTGAAAGGTGAGGATATTATTGGTGTCGCGCAAACCGGTACCGGTAAAACGCTGGCTTTTGGTTTGCCGATTGTTCAGCGGCTTATACGCCATGGCGGACGGGGGCTTATTCTGCTACCCACCCGTGAACTGGCTTTGCAGGTGGAAGAAGTGATGCACAAGGTAGCCGGGTCGTTTGGAATACGTACAGCGATTATTATTGGTGGCGCCTCTATGAGCCATCAATTGAGGGATCTTCGCAAGAATCCTCATGTGATCATTGGCACACCAGGACGTATAATTCAGCACATCGAAGAGAAAACGATTCCACTCAGCGACGTCAGTGTTTTGGTACTGGATGAAGCTGACCGCATGCTGGATATGGGTTTTGCACCTCAGATTAAAAAGATTCTGCACGTGATACCCAAGGACCGTCAAACCATGCTTTTCTCGGCTACGATGCCGAGTGAGATTGTAAAAATAGCTACGGAACACATGAAAACACCCACACATGTGGAAGTAGCCCGTCAGGGAACTACTGCCGAACTGGTGGATCAGGAGATTTACATCGTAACGCGTAATCAAAAGAGACACCTGCTGGAAACGCTTTTGAAGCAGTATGAGGGAACCGTCCTCGTTTTCAGCCGCACCAAGTACGGAGCCAAAAAGATCTGCCGGGATGTGAATCGTATGGGGCACAAGGCTGCAGAGATCCATTCAAACCGCTCATTGGGTCAGCGCAAAGAGGCATTGGAAGGTTTTAAGAGAGGGAAATATCGCGTATTGATCGCGACAGATATTGCTGCCCGCGGAATTGACGTAAACGATATTGCTCTGGTCCTTAATTATGATGTCCCCGAATACGCTGAAGACTACGTCCATCGCATTGGACGTACGGCACGGGCCGGCAAGGCAGGACGTGCCATTACATTTATTATGCCCAGCCAAAGCGATAAACTGAGGAAGATCGAACATTTGATTGAAACAAAATTACCACAGACGATTTTACCTGAAGGCTTGCCCGAGCCTGAACGTGAGGCACCGAAAGCGCAACGGGTGCGAAGCGGGACCCGTACAACGTATCGTGCCAATCGGCGAGGTCATAGGCGGTAGTGCCTTTAAAAAACTTGATTCAGATGTTTGAAATCAGTTTTTTTTGCTAAAATGAGGCTGATCTTAAAAATAAAAATATGAACTGCTTAATCGTTTACGCTCATCCAAAAACATCCAGCTTTACCCACGCGCTCAAAAGCGCTTTTATTAAAGGCGCCAATGAAGCAAGTCATTCCGTTAAAAGTATCGATCTTTATGCAGAGAGGTTTGATCCATTGCTCCGCACACCTGAGCTGCATGGGGCTGATAATCCCGAGATCCAGCGGTATCAGGAAATGATCCGTTGGGCAGACTGGATGATCTTTATTTATCCGGTGTGGTGGTTTGGCGCGCCCGCGGTTTTAGAAGGGTGGTTTGAGAAAGTCTTTTCGTCGGGATTTGCTTTCCATTACAAAAAACTAATCGGGCGTATCTCGGTTCCTGTTGGCTTACTTCCCTGTAAAAAGGCGGTAGTGATCGAGAGCTATGGCGGTCCGGCATGGGCGGCAAGATGGATTTATGGCAACTGGGGCTGGAAGCGGATTAGGAAAGGGATTCTGAAATTCTGCGGTGTTAAAAAAATCATTCACGTTCCTTGCTGGTTCGTGCCGTTCACAACGGATGGCGTCCGGCGCCGTTATCTTAAAAAGGTCCAGAAGCTGGCAAAAAGATTGAAATAATCATCCATTATGACTGACCATTTAAACAACCGGCCTTCTAAAACTTATTTTCCAGTCGATCAGCAGATTCGCCTTAGGAATAAGACTGTCGATATTATAAAATCAAAATTATTACCGGATGAAAAAATTATCAGAATTATTCTGATCGGTTCATCGGTTAGCCATACTTTCGGGCAATACGAGCCTCCTGGATTTAGAGGAAGTCTGTATTCTGATTTTGACTTTATCGTATTCACGGAAGACGATTATAAGATTTCTGACTGGTTTATCAGGGAGCCGGACGGAAAGCCTTTTTCTGACAATGAGCTGAACCTTGCCTATAGGAATAAAAACGTGGTGGATAATCAATACGATGTGGAAACGTTTTTTATGAGAAGAAACACGATGGACTCCCCTGAGATCCAAGATTTAGCTGAGAAAGCAGGTATTCCCTTAAAAAAAGATACCACTGTCAGGTATTTAACGGTTTATGGGGCAAAGAATTAAAATAATTCACCGATTGGCGGGGCTATTACGTCCTCGTCGTAAATCACCAGAGGGATGATCTCTTTGTCGTTTTCAGTGACGATATCCTCGTGGTAGAAATAGCTCATGGCTTCGTTTTCAATGTTGATGCATCCGCGGGAACCCCATCGCTTGGTGTGCAGTACAATATCAGCTCCCATGTAACTGGGCGGATGTGGGTATAGCATACGGTTTTCACCTTCCTCCTTCCAGTTGACCGTGGGGATTTTGTTGTATTGATAAGGAGTGATCCGGCCGGCCATCAGGTGAGGCAGGGCGTCGTGAGGCATGGGGAAACTTACTTTGTAGACTCCGAATTTTTCCCCGCTCTTATCCCATCCGTTCATAGAGCTTCGTGTGGTTCTATATAAGTAGCGGATCACATTGCCGCCGGGACTTTTCAGATCTCCATAATTGGTTTTAGGTCCTTCTTTTCGATAGGTGAGAGTATAGGTGTGACGCATCACATATTTTTCTCCCACTTTTTCATAAGTCTCCATGAGTCCTTGTGCTCCCGGATATTTCACCATTTTTACCGCGTAACGGTGGGGTTGGTCTAAAATGCCGTAAAGATCCACAATCTGCGGTTGTTTTGGGGTGGTTTCGATGTTGACGATTCCGTTCGGCTCTACCGCCGGTATCCAGAAGTTTTTATTGCTCAGCTTAAACCATTTATAGCCGTCTTTTACTACCGTTTCTACCGGGTCAAATTGCATGTTTTTGTAGATCTGGAACTGCGGTTTAGCTCCTGATTCCGGAGCCGCAAAAACATCTACGGTAGATTGCACAACTGAGAAAGTCCACTGCCCCATCCATGTATTCTCTTTTTCCGCCTGAGCCGGAATGCGTGTAAAAAGGAAGATGAGGACACCGATGAAGCTTAAGATGATTAATCGTTTAAATCTTTTCAACATAAAAAAGGCCAGAGTTAAGCAAAGGCGGGAGATATTACTAGTTAATTCTTAATTTGTCAATAATTTTCTTTTATTGACTAGAAAGTGATGCTTCGTTAATATCTTCCTGCTGTTTTCAATTGGGAAACGCTCAAAATTGTAAACAATCTCCTTCGTGGATTTTTCCAATTTTGTTTTCACTTCTCTGCGGCCATTCGGCCTTGTTTCGTTCAAATCGCGTTTCTCGCAATTTCTTGGGGACTTAGCTCAGTTGGCTAGAGCGCCTGCTTTGCACGCAGGAGGTCAAGGGTTCGACTCCCTTAGTCTCCACCACAAAAACCTGCTTGCTTACGGTGAATGGGTTTTTATGAAATAAGGCTAGAGCGGTCCGATGTAACATCGGACAGGTCAAGGGTTCGACTCCCTTAGTCTCCACCACAAAGAACCGTCCATTCTTTGCCTAAGGCTTCGAAGGACGGCTTTTTGTTTTTATTTAATTTCTTAAGCCCAATACGCGTTATAGGTAAGCAGAACACCCAGAACCGTAAGAAGCGCCCCCCAGAAATACAGAAACCCTTCCTGGCGGATGAGTTTGCATTTCATTGCTCTTTTGATCCAGTTCCCTGGCGCAAGGAGGTAAAAAACACTTTTCAAAAGTGCGATCCAGCCGGTTAAGGTGATGACAACGTATAGATTCCATTCCCATACGTTGTGCATGTTCACGATGACCAACCCCAGAATCAGGGCGATAACCGCAAGGGGCAGCCAGGCAAAATGATTCTTTTCATATCCCTCTACCACCTTTTTCCATTGTCCGGCGTACATCAAAAGAGAGAGGCCGAAGATTAAATAATAAGGGCCGATGATGGCGGCCAATATAAGTGCTTTTTCCATGATGTTTATTTTTTATGTTATAAAGCGTCTAAAAGCTTACCAAAGATCAGTGATGAGATCAATAAAACTGTGGTTCTATGCAAAATAGACACTGTAGCATAAAAAGGTACCCAGGATGGTCATCAAAGCCCCCCAGATATAGAGCCATTTTTCACTTTGGCAGTATCTGCATTTCATCACCCACTTAATACAGTGTTCGGGGGCCAGCAGGTAAAAAGCACCTTTAATAAAAAACAGCCAACCGGTCAAAGTGATGATCAGGAAGCGATTCCATTCCCATATGTTGTAGGCATTGATAATGATCAGACCGAGCAGCAGGGCGATGAACATGCTCGCCTGCATGCTGAAATGGTTTTTGATACATTCCTGGATCATCTTTTTCCATTGTTTCGAGTACAGTAAAAAAGAAAGTCCGTAAAAGAGGTAAATAGGGCCGATGATTGCGGCCAAAATAAGTCCTTTTTCCATGACATTGATTTAAGTCTTATAATGTAGATTTCATTTTAACAAATTTTACCTAAAAAATAACTTGTCACTTTTTTAAAATGGTTCAGAAGAAGTTTTGTTTATATTGTGATATAATCTGGCCAAACTAAAATACTATTATGAATATTGCTTTTGGGATTATCGGCATGATTTTAAGTTTTCTCCTTATTATTTATCGCGTTCCTGTTAAGCATTTTATAGGAGAAATCGGTTGGGCCGAGCGTTATTTTGGTCCGGGAGGAACTTTTACCGCCTTACTTTTCATCGGTGTTTTTGGTTTTATTTTGTCTCTGATGATTATGACCGGTACACTGGGGGTTTTGCTGGGCGGGTTTGTGGACACTTTATTTAGTTCTGCGAAGTAGTTTTTGTTTATTTTTATGAATAAAAATAAACAACGACAAAAAGTCGAACTTTTTCCTTGACTTTTAAGTGGAAGTGAATAAAATGAGAAGGCATTTTTAGTGAATTACAGGTATACAGAGCGTTGATTAAGAAATTTTGATTGTTTTATTTTTTAAGTACTAACCATGTTTCTAATTTCTCATTACGTTTACTCTTGAGTTTTAAGCCGTTTGCTTATGGCTTGAGAGTGTGCGTAAGCCACTCTCTTTTTTTATCCCTTATCGACATCTGGGAGTCATACTAAAGAAAGGCCTGCACACCTGATCATTGAAACCACTGGCTTAATTGATTCTGTAAATAATAGCAATTGTTTTTATTTGTTACTGGTTAATTTTAGAACACTAAATAATCGGTAATCAAGTTACACAAAGAGCATATAATGGATGCCTTGACACTTTGCTCCGATGAAGGACGTGGCAAACTGCGATAAGCTTCGGTGAGCCGTTATACAGGCATTGACCCGAAGATCTCCGAATGGGGAAACCCCTCTGATGTTATAATCAGAGACTCTCAACTGAATACATAGGTTGAGAAGAGGACACTTGGCGAACTGAAACATCTAAGTAGCCAAGGAAAAGAAATCAAATGAGATTCCCTTAGTAGTGGCGAGCGAACAGGGAATAGCCCAAACTCCGGCTTCGGCCGGAGGGTTGTAGGACTCCGTCATAGATCTTATCTTTATAGCTAAAGGAACCTGGAAAGGACCGCCATAGCGGGTGATAGCCCCGTAAGCGAAATTAAGATAAGCTCTTAGGATGTTCCTGAGTAGGGTCGGACACGAGAAATCCGGCTTGAATCTGGGAGGACCACCTTCCAAGGCTAAATAGGCAAAGTGATCGATAGCGGACTAGTACCGTGAGGGAAAGGTGAAAAGCACCCCGGTTAGGGGGATGAAATAGTATCTGAAATTATATGCTCACAAGGAGTGGGAGCCCGTTCCTCACTTTGTTCGTCAATTTCTGATTTTAGATTTCTGATTTGTGATTTAATTTAAGATTTTAAAATTTTAAATTTCACATTTAATTCAGAAATCAGAATTCAGAAATGAAAATTCGACGAGCGAAGCGAGGAGCGGGTGACCGCGTGCTTTTTGTAGAACGAGCCAACGAGTTAGCTGTATCTGGCAAGGCTAAGGGAGTATACCCGGAGCCGTAGCGAAAGCGAGTGTGAATAGCGCGTTCTGGCAATTGCATTCTGACCGTCACTTTATTCTTAGAAACGTTATAACGCTGAAGCGTTTTAACGTAGTTACATGATAATTAGTATTTAATTGAATGATTATGAATTACAAAGACTTAAATGTTTATCAACGGGCCTATAAAGTGGCAATCGACTTACATCTTTATCTAAAGAGTGACAAACTTAAAATGTCGCCTCAGCAAGCGGAGGAATTCAAACGCTTGTCGCGGGAGATTCTCGCGAATATTGCGGAAGGGTTTTCACAGCGAACACCCAAGGCTAAACGCTTTTTTAATTTTAAAGCGCTGGATGCCGTACGCCGTATGATTATGGATCTGGATTTTCTGCATGATATTCAAAGCCTTCCGGCGGATGAGTATCAGCACTTTTCCGGTGAGTACGAGATCTGTGCTAAACAGCTCTTTAAACTCAATCAGGCCATCTTAAATAAAGAGATGGAAAAAGAGCCTGAGCCTGCTCAGGCCTAAATAAGATAAAGAAGTGACGGTTGGAATGTAATTGCCAGATTAGTCAGATGCACTAGACCCGAAACTGAGTGAGCTATCCATGGGCAGGTTGAAGCGACAGTAAAATGTTGTGGAGGACCGAACCCACTTGTGCTGCAAGACAAGGGGATGACCTGTGGATAGAGGTGAAATGCTAATCGAACTCAGAGATAGCTGGTTCTCCTCGAAATAGCTTTAGGGCTAGCCTCGAGTAATTGATCGATGGGGGTAGAGCACTGTCAAGGCTAGGGGGCGAAATAAGTCTACCAAACCTTAACAAACTTCGAATACCGTCGTTTCGTATCTCGGGAGTCAGACTGCGACAGCCAAGTGCCGTAGTCAAAAGGGAAACAGCCCAGATCGTCTGCTAAGGTCCCTAATATAGGTTAAGTGTTAAAGGATGTGAGATGTCACAGACAACCAGGAGGTTGGCTTAGAAGCAGCCATTCCTTTAAAGAGTGCGTAACAGCTCACTGGTCTATCGCCTTCGGGCGATGTCTTGCGCCGAAAATCTAACGGGGCTCAAACCTATAACCGAAGCAACGACTTTCCTGATTTATCAGGGAGGGGTAGAGGAGCGTTCCTGTCTGCACTGAAGTCGACCTGTAAGGGTCGGTGGAGCGGCAGGAAGTGAAAATGTTGGCATGAGTAACTTGAATCCGGATGAAAAATCCGGACACCGAAAACCCAAGGTTTCCCACGCAACGTTAATCGGCGTGGGGTTAGTCGGTCCTAAGGCGAGGCTGAAAAGCGTAGTCGATGGACAACAGGTTAATATTCCTGTACCAGTTCAGTTCCGTCCAAGCAAGCTTTGCTGAATGCCTGTCTAATACATTCACACTTCGGTGTGGATGCAATATTCAGGACTAGGCAGGGGGCGCTAGCAATGGAGGAACGCGGCATGGTAACCCGGGCCTATCTATTGAACATGATAGGTGTAAGCGTTTAGGGCCATACACACGTAGGCAAATCCGCGTGTGTTCGTGTCTGAAGCGTGATGCAAAATGCTCCGAGTAATCGGGGAGATTCGGGTGATCCAAGCTGACTAGAAAATCTTCTAGCCAGGAATTGAACTGTCCGTACCGCAAACCAACACCGGTGGGTAGGATGAGTATTCTAAGGTGATCGAGAAAACTAGCGTTAAGGAACTCGGCAAAACAGCGTCCGTAACTTCGGGATAAGGACTGCCTGGCCATGCCTCACTGTGTTCGGCAGGCAATTTCCAATGACCAATGACCAATTTCCAATGAATGTTTAAACATTTTAAATTCTAAATTTGAATTTATCTGGAAATTGAAAATTGTAAATTGAAAATTCCACGACGAGCATAGCGAGGTGTGGCTGGGCCACAGCAAAAGACTTCAGGCAACTGTTTACCAAAAACATAGGTCTCTGCTAAAGCGCAAGCTGATGTATAGGGGCTGATGCCTGCCCAGTGCCAGAAGGTTAAGAGGAGGGGTTCACGCTCCGAATCGAAGCCCTGGTGAACGGCGGCCGTAACTATAACGGTCCTAAGGTAGCGAAATTCCTTGTCGGGTAAGTTCCGACCCGCACGAATGGTATAATGGTCTGAAGACTGTCTCAACGCTAGACTCGGTGAAATTGCAGAATCGGTAAAAATGCCGATTAACCACGGCAAGACGAAAAGACCCTATGAAGCTTTACTATAGTTTGACATTGAATTGAGATATCTTCTGTGTAGGATAGGTGGGAGACTTTGAAGCCCTGACGCTAGTTGGGGTGGAGTCAACCTTGAAATACCACCCTTAATATGTTTTGATTCTAACCTGTCCCGTTATCCGGGATGGGAACAGTGTTTGATGGGTAGTTTAACTGGGGCGGTTGCCTCCTAAAATGTAACGGAGGCGCGCAATGGTCCGCTAGACCCGGATGGAAATCGGGTTGATAGTGTATTCGCATAAGCGGGCTTGACTGCAAGAGTTACAACTCGAGCAGGTGCGAAAGCAGGTGAAAGTGATCCGGCACCTTGTAATGATTTTTAATCGTTACGTCCACGTGGGTGGGGTGTCGCTCAACGGATAAAAGTTACTCTAGGGATAACAGGCTTATAGTGCCCAAGCGCCCATAGCGACGGCACTGTTTGGCACCTCGATGTCGGCTCATCGCATCCTGGGGGTGGAGAAGCTCCCAAGGGTATGGCTGTTCGCCATTTAAAGCGGTACGCGAGCTGGGTTCAGAACGTCGTGAGACAGTTTGGCCTCTATCTGCCGTGGTC
>JAHIUN010000002.1 GCA_018817125.1 Patescibacteria group bacterium
ATCAAAGCGCATGCTAATCGTAATATTGAAGGCATTATTGATGCTGCTGAAGAAAGGGCGGAAGAAGCTGAAAAAGGAGGATTTAGCGGCGCAATTAAAAAAGGAGGCGAACGGATAACTGGAAAATCAAGAGAAGACGCGATGAAGCAAATAAGAAAAGAAGCACCTGGATTCTAACTCTCAAACACCCCTCTCCCTAACCTGATCATCGTCGCCCCCTCCTCAATGGCAATCCGGTAATCTTCACTCATTCCCATCGATAAAATATCGAAATCCGAAATTCGAAATCCGAAATTCGGATTTTTTATTTGGTCGAAAAACTGTTTCAGTTTTTTAAAACAGGCTCGCACTTCATCTTCATCATCCGAACGGACGGCCAGGGTCATCAGGCCTTGGATCTGTATGTTTCTAAGCTTTAATACCTCCGTAATCAGATTTTCTGCTCCACTCAGGGGCACACCGCCCTTTTGCGATTCGTTGGACGTGTTAACCTGGATGAGGATGGGTATTGTTTTTCCGATTTTTTCACATTCCTTATCGATTTTCTGTGCCAGTTTCAGGCTGTCCACACTCTGAATCACATCAAAAAGCCGTACCACATCTCGCACTTTGTTGCTTTGAAGCCGGCCGATAAAGTGTTTGGTGATGTCTTGCGGCAGTTCCGGCAGTTCCCTAAGACGGCTTTCGCTGATATTAGTTATGCCAGCTTTTACCGCCTCCACTATTTCCTCATCTGTCCGGTTTTTGGTTACCGCCATCAGCGTTACCGCCTCATTCAGTTCGGATTGGATGGCGTGGATGTTTTGTTTGATGCTCATGGCTATATAATAAATCAGAAATCTGAAATCAGAAATCTGAAATATTTTGCTTTTGTTGATTGTAGGAATAGACTTGTGATAAAATAACCCTGACTTACAAATAAAAACAGAACTATGAGAACGCTTTATCTGCTCGGTGCCATCGTTGTATTTCTGATGATCCTTGTTTTGACTCTGCCGCAATTCGGCGCCACCTGTGTTTGGTATTTGATCAGCCCGAACTCCAGTGCGCCCCTTGTCTTGTTTCAGGCCGCTGGCCTGGGAGCGGTGATGGGGGGATTATTGGTCCTATTCTGGAAGACTCCTAAGCCGGGTTCAGATGATGGTGAAGAGGACGGGGCTGGAGCCGAGAGCTAAACCAGTATACAAAAAATACCCATGAGCAAAAAATAAGTTCTATTTTTGAAATATAGGACTTTTTTGTCAATTTGAATATATGGCTTGCTTAAGCCTTTTTTTTGAATATCATATTGAATGTTGCAGAAAAAAACTTGCAAACAAAAAGACGTCTATGTATAAATTATGTGCACAAAAAAGTTGCGAGAAAAAAGGTAGTAACAAAAACAAAAGGCAAAAAGAATATAAAAATCTTCCGCCTTATTTTTTTATCTTTCATGTATGCTTAAAGCTCTTTTTAGCTCCAAGACCCGCATTAAATTGCTGACAACCTTTTTGCTGAATCCCGATGAGGAATATTTTATCCGGGAGCTGACACGTAAATTGGACGAACAGATCAATTCTATTCGCCGGGAGCTGGATAATCTTAAAAAGATCGGTCTTTTAAAGAGCCGGGTTCGGAATCGTAAAAAATATTATTGTCTCAATAAAGATTTTGTGATTTTTAATGAACTGAGAGATATTATATTAAAAGCCATGAATACGGATGGCGACCTGATCCGTCAGATCAGTAAAGTGGGAGAGATCGACCTTTTGGTTTTATCGGGTGTTTTTGTGGGGAAGGATTCAGAAGTGGACCTCCTGATTGTAGGAGACATAGATAAAGAAAAACTCCAGAAGCTATTGGCCGAAAGCTCTAAATCCGGCAAAGACCTGAAGTTCACGAGCATGAATAAAAAAGACCTTTTGTACCGCCTGGAAATGAAAGACCGCTTCATACGCAACTTGATTTTAGACGATAAGGCCATTGTTGCGATCAACAAAATGAAAAAAGAACTTGAGAAGATACGTTATTAATTTCTGATCTCAGATATCAGATTTCTGATCCAATTTTAGATTTTTAAATTTTACATTTGAGATTTAAATCAGACATCAGAAATCAGAAATAAAAAAACCTTGCTTTCTCTCCATAACTTCATTAAAGTAAGCAAGCAATTTTTAACTCTATATAGAAATGCATCCTACTATTCGAGAAGCTCAAAAGCAGCAGCTAAAGCCATTGCCCGAAATAAAATCGGGTTATACGATTCGTGTTCACCAAAAGATCACAGAGGGCAATAAAGAGCGTATTCAGATTTTTGAGGGATTGGTGATTAAAGTCGGTCACGGCGAAGGTGTTGAAAAAACCATAACAGTGCGCAAAGTGGTACAGGGAATCGGAGTCGAGAAGATTTTCCCTCTTCATTCGCCTAATATCAAGAAAATCGAGGTGAAGAAAAAGGCGAAAGTCCGTCGTTCAAAATTATATTATATGAGAGACCGCTCCGGTAAATCCGCACGATTACAGGAACGCCATGTCACCGACGCGGAACGGGCAATAGAAGACGAAAAAATGGAGGCGATGATCGAGGAGGCAGTGCAGGCTGAAGAAAAACGAAAAGCGGAAGCAGCAAAAGCGGAGAATCCTGACACCACAGAAGTATCCGACGATACAGCAGAGCCACAAGGCGACGCTGTAGAGGCGCAGGATCCTGCGCCTGAAATTGAAGAAGCATCTGCCGAACCTGTCGCAGACAGTGAGCCCGCCGAACCTGTCGCAGATCCTAAAGAAGAAAAACCTATTAGTTAGGATCATTAAGATTATTGAGACTTTTAAGACTTTTATGATTGCGCTATCCTAATGGGCGCAATAATCTTAAAAGTCCTAATAATCCTAACTAGAATGAAAATAGGTTTGATTGGAAATTACGGGGCCACGAATGTGGGGGATGAAGCGATTTTAAACGCGATTTTAAAGAGCCATTCAGACCACGAATTTGTGGTCTTTTCCGTTAACCCAAAAGAAACCGCCCATCAGTTCGGGGTTAAATCAGCCCCCTTATTTCCTTTGGGGTTCCGCTCCCTTTTTAAACATGGTTTCCGCCAGTCTTTCAGAGCTTTAAAATCCGTGGACGCGGTTATTCTGGGTGGCGGCGGTTTAATGCAGGATGAATATCTATATGCCTGTTTCTTGTGGGCCTGGCAGGTATTTTGGGTAAAATTTTTAGGAAAACCTCTTTTTATCTACGCTACAGGTGTCGGGCCGCTAAAAACCTGGATCGGCAGAAGGCTGACTCGGAATGTTTATCGGTATGCCATGGGGATCACCGTGCGGGATGAAACCTCATACAACACTTTGCATCGCTTAGGCTTACCTAAAGAAAATATCGAGATCACAGCAGACCCGGCGTTTTTATTCAAACATCTGGATCAGGAGCTGGCCAGAGCTGCTCATACCTATCTTATTTCCTTACGCCCCTGGCTGAAATACAATTCAAAGATCATCAATACGTTCACCGAGTATCTTTTAAGGCTGAAAGGGGAGCGGAATGCTAAGTTCATTTTTGTCTGTATGCAGAGCATTCGTGAACATGACCATCGGGTAATCGATCCGATTATGAAAAAGGTGGGCGGCACGTTGCTTGCCCCCAGACATTTTTCCGAACTCCTGCAGGCGATGAGTCAGACGGAATTTGCCATCGGCATGCGTTATCACTTTCTGATCGCGGCCATGCTCACAAAAACCCCGGCACTGGCGGTCAGTTACAGCCATAAGGTCGACAGCCTTTATAAACATTCCATTCTGGAGCCTTATCACCTGAATGTGGCCGATTTAAATCCTGATCACCTGGAAAAGAAGATGAAGCGTCTGTCGGTCGATTACAATAATATCAGGCTTTATCAGAAAAGGCGCCTGGAGGATTTTAAAGAATTAGCAGAAAAAAACGCGGATTATTTTGATGGTTTTATAAAAATGTTGACCGAAAACGGTGAAACTGCTAAAGTCAATCAGCCAAAATAATTTTCAGTTTTCAGTTTTCAATTTTTATTTAATAAGGACATTGAAAATTTAAAATTTAAAATTTAAAATTACGAAGTTATGTTTGCAATCGCAGAAATCGCTGGAAAACAGCACAAAGTACAAAAAGGAGACATCTTAAAAGTGGAAAAATTGAAAGATTCTAAAGAGGGGGATAAGGTAAAAGTCGATAAAGTCCTTTTAAAGTCCGATAGTGGCAAAACCGATATCGGTACGCCTTATGTGTCCGGTTCAGCGGTTGAGTTAACGGTAAAGGCGCATGGCAAGCACGACAAAATAAAGGTTTTCAAAAAGAAGCCTAAAAAACGCTACGAACGAACCTACGGTCATCGTCAGCATTATACCGAGATAGAGATCACGGCGGTAAAATAGATGTCTGAACTGTGATTTTTATGATTGATTGATTTACAGGATGGATATTTTAATGTGCCTGGAAAAATCATGATCATCATTGAATCACACAAATCACAGTTCAGACATTTTCTTCAGCACTTCCTCCAAATCTTCCGCAAGCGGCGCGGTCAGCTCAATGGCTTCGTCGTTTTTTGGCAATCGGAACTTCAGATATTCCGCATGAAGGAATTGTCGGTTTAAGTTTAGGATTTTGAGTTTAGAATTTAGGATTTTATCCCCATACATCTCATCACCGCAAACCGGATAACCGATAGAGGCGAAATGGACACGGATCTGATGAGTCCGCCCTGTTACGATCTGCACCTCCACAAGGCTGTAATCACCCACGTACTTCTCCACTTCATAATGAGTGAGGGCGTATTTGGCCTTTTTCCGGCCGGAGACACGCATATCCTGTTCGCCATGAATCTTTTCCAGTGGCGCCTCGATACTGCCTTTCCTGGGGCTTAAATGGCCCTTTAAAAGTGTCAGATATTTCTTGGTGATCTTCCGGTCATGGATCTGCTTGGCAATATGGTTATGGGCTTTGTCGTTTTTTGCCACAATAATCAGGCCGGACGTATCTTTATCCAGCCGATGCACAATGCCGGGCCGTTTTTCTCCGCCGATCCCGCTCAGGTCTTTGCAATAATGCATCACTGCATTCACCAAAGTGCCGGAAACATGTGCTCCATGGTCCGTCGGGTGCACCACCATACCGGCAGGCTTATTTACAACCACAATATCCTTATCCTCATATATAATGTCGAGCGGGATGTTCTCTGCCTGTACACCGATTTCTTTAATCGACGGAATATCTACGATTAATTCATCATTTTCACTTACTTTATGGGCGGGCTTTACGGTTTTTTTATTATTCACAAAAATATGCCCGCCTTTAATCAGCTTTTGGATGAATGAGCGGGTGAGATCCGGCTTTACTTTGGCAAGATACTGATCCAGCCGAAGTCCGACATCCTCTGATGTGGTGGTGTAATGGCGCATATTTTAGTGCAGGCTAACAGTGCAAGTGCAAGGGTATCACAAAGTTTAAGGTCTTGCACTCATCACTTGCACTTGCACTTTTTTGGAAAAAAAGTTTGACTTTCTGTCCAGAATCCGTAAACTGCTTCTTGTCGCAGACAGCGGGCACACCAATAAGACCCGCCGAGACACAATTCATTTTGCATTTCTGATTTTGCATTTAATTGTATCTCACGTCTGACAGCGCTGAGATTTTTTTAACTCTCAACTCCTAACTTAATTAAAATGGCTATCACAAAACAGCAAAAGACCGAAATATTGCAGGAATTAGTCGATAAATTCGGTCGCTCCAAATCCGTTGTTTTCTCCGACTATCGTGGATTGGATGTGGCGAGCGTTTCTGATCTTCGCAATAAATTGCGTGAAAAGGATGCCGAAACAAAGGTCGCTAAAAAAACCTTGATTAAACTGGCCGCCAAAGAGAGCGGCGTCGATGACCTGGGCGATGATATGCTCACAGGACCGGTATCGGCAACTTTTTCATACGAAGATGAGATGACAGGCCTGAAAGTTCTGTTTAATTTTTCAAAGACAAACGAAAATCTCAAGTTATTAGGAGGTGTTATCAACGGAAAAGTAGTCGGGGCAGAAGAAATCATCCAACTGGCCAAACTACCGGGCCGCGAAGAACTGCTGGCCAAACTCATGGGTTCTATGAGCGCACCGGTTTCCGGTTTTGTGGGCATTCTTGGGAATCTGCTGGGCGGTTTTGTCCGTGTTTTGAACGCCTATAAGGAAACCTTGCCAGCCGAGGAAGCCCCTGCAGAAGAGGTTAAGGTAGAGGAGGCTTCAGCCGAGGAGACACCCGCTGAGCCAGAAGCTAAAGCACCTGCCGAAGCCACTGAAGAACCCGTTTCCGACGATACGGCAGAAACCGAAGGGGATGCCGTAGAGACGGATCATGATCCGTCTCAGGAGGAAGAGAAAAAAGGAGAAGAAACTGTTTAATTTTATATTTTTTCAATTTTTAATTCTTAATTTTTAATTATTATGTCCGACGAAGAAAAGAAAGACATTAAATTATCCAAAGCTGCCAAAGGTATTTTGGATGAAGTCAAAAAGCTCAGCGTGCTCGAACTGGCCGACCTTGTGAAAGCCATGGAAGAAGAGTTCGGTGTTTCCGCAGCCGCCCCTATGGCAGTGGCTGGTGCCGTTCCTGCTGGCGGTGATGCTGGTGCCGCTGAAGAAAAAGACTCTTTCGATGTTGAGCTAACCGCTAGCGGCGGTCAGAAAATCGCCTGTATCAAAGTGGTCCGCGAAATAACCGGCCTGGGTTTAAAAGAAGCTAAGGATATGGTTGATGCCGCTCCGAAAATTATTAAAGAGGGAGTGAAAAAGGCAGAGGCGGAAGAAATGCAGAAAAAATTAGAGGAAGCAGGCGCCACCGCTGCCTTGAAATAATCCCGTTTAAACCGAAAGCTTACCCTGCACCCACACCCTTGGTGTGCAGGGTTTTGCTTGCCTGACGGCATTGACCTCGACCCTTTTTAAGTGGTAACTTTTGAAAGTAAAAAACCGTTTTATGAATTCTTTCCGGACACGAAAAATTCGACAAAAACCACCCCTGAGACTGGGGAAAAAACTGAAAGACGGCATCCTCGGGTGCTTTCGGTTCATCATCAGCGGAAGGAAAAGGCACTGGAGTTATGTGTTCGCCTTTCTCTTACTGCTGTTGGGTGCTTTGGTGGTTTTTAAAGTGACGGGCGGGCTTTATCGGGCACTGCAGGACTTTGAACCTGAAGACATGGTCCTTGCTTTGGGATCCGAACTGAAACAGGATGAATATGGTTATACGAATATGGTTTTGCTAGGGGATGGGGGACATGTCCGGGACGGAGCGGATCTGATCGATACCATCATGGTGGCCAGTATCAACCTGGCCGGAAAAACTGTATCTATCTTCTCAATCCCGAGAGATTATTATGTATGGAGCGACGAATACGGGGACGCGAAGATCAATGAACTTTATCGCAACAATAAAAACAGAATGGGCGAAGAGGGGGCTTTTGATGCGTTTAAAGACGTCGCGGGTCAAGTCACGAATCTCGATATTCATTATTACGCCCGCGTGGATTTTAATGCTTTTGTGGATGTGGTAGATAGTCTGGGTGGAATTGCGGTGGATGTAAAAGAGCCGATTTATGATCCGTATTATCCCAATGAGACCGATGACGGTTACACAGTCTTCGAGATGGATGCTGGCTTGCAGGAAATGGATGGTGAGATCGCCCTTAAATTTGTCCGCAGCCGTAAAACAACCTCGGATTTCGATCGGGCAGCCCGTCAGCAGCAGGTGCTGATGGCAATCCAGGATAAGGCGCTGTCAAGCGGCGTGCTAAAAGCCAATACCGTTAAAAAGCTTTATCAATCCCTGAAAGACAATGTAAACACCGACCTGACTATCCGCGAAATGATCGCCATGGCTTCGTTCGCCAAGAACTTCGACCGTAAAAATATGGTTTCTAAAGTGATTCACGATGACCCGAGCAGGGATGGTGGATTTTTATACACGCCGGAGCGCAAATATTATAACGGCCAGTTTGTTTTAGTGCCGGATGGAGACAATATGGACTTTCTTCACCAATACGCCGACCTCATTTTTCATCATCAGGATGTGCTGATAAATCCTGTACGTATTGAAATTTTAAACGCCACCAAAGAGGCAGGAGTCGCACGGCTGGCAGCCAGTCATTTAAATCGTTTTGGTTTTGATATCGTGGATGTCGACAATCTTTTCGACGAACAAGGGGGGCGGAAGTACGTGGAAAAAAGCTTTATCCGTTATAATCATTGGGAGGTGGACGCCGAGGGGAATGTGATTCCACGTGATCAGTCTACGCTGGACGCTTTGAGCAATTTTGTAAAAGGAGAATTTATCCCCAGCAGTCAGTCTCAGCCGGAGGATGAAGTGGATATTTCTATCGTTCTTGGAAAAGACTACGAAATCTATTGATCATTCCCTTGCCTTTAAGAGCGCGTTAGTATAAAATTCCCACGCCTTATAAATTGAAGATTGAAAATTAAAAATTCGAAAGGCTCAATCTTTAATCTTAAATCTTTAATTTTCAATAAATTTTTATGCCCATCACTAAACAAGCCATTAAACGGGTCAAACAAGACAAAGTCCGTACCGCTCGTAACAAGCATTACAGCAACCACATGAAGTCCATGGTTAAGCTGTTGCTTGGCTATATTCAGAAGAAGGAATCAGATAAAGCGACCAAGATTTTTCCTAAGGTTGTTAGTTCCATAGATGCTTGTGCTAAAAAGAACCTTATTCACAAAAATAACGCCGCCCGCAAAAAAGCCCGCCTTCAGAAAGCTCTGAGCAATATTCAAAAAGGGGGTGCCGAGAAAAAGGAAGCTGATAAACCAAAAGCCGGGAAAGTGGAGGAAAAAAAGGAAAAGGCCCCCAAGGCTAAGACGAAAGAAGTTAAAAAGACCACCAAGGAAGAGAAGTAATTTATTTATTGGACGAAGGACACAGAACCTGCCTACCGGACAGGCAGGCACAGGAAACAGCTGAGTCCTGAATCCTGAATCCTGTGTCTTTAAGTATGTCTAAAGGTAAATATCTCTCTATTGATTTCGGAGACCGTCGCGTAGGGATCGCCATTTCTGATTTTGATAAGCAGATAGCCTTTCCGCGCGATTTTTTGGGATATAAAAAAACCGATGAACTGATTGATCAGATCAGGGCATTCTGTGAAGAGGAGCAGGTGATTAAGGTAATCGTCGGCTTACCTGTGGAAATGGACGGGACGATGGGGGAACGGGTGATAAAAACCTATGAATTCGGCGATCAGCTGAAAAAAGCGCTTGATCCCATCCCGGTTGATTATTTTGATGAACGTCTGACTACTAAAGAGGCCACTCAAAAGCTACACCAGCAGGGGATTAGGGAGAAAGAGCAGAAAGGGCAGAAAGACATGGTTTCAGCGCAGATTATTTTAGAGGCATACCTTAAGGCTATTTCTGATTGATGAATTCAGATTTCTGATTTTAATTCAGGAATTTTAAATGTCACATTTGATTCACAAATCAGAAATCACAAATCAGAAATAATCGGAGGTCCTTCATTTTTATGTTCATTCGCCTTTATCCTGTCATATAGTTTCTGCTCATCATCATTCGCTGGCTGTTCACCTTTCTCAAATCGTTGCAGAATTTCATCGATCCTGGCGTATTCCATCCCTATCTCTTCCTCATCGCTCTGATCGCGCATCAGCTCGGCGGAGGCAGTTTTATGTACAATCACCTCCGGAAGACCCAGAAACTCGCTCATTTCCCACACAGACGTCTTATACAGGTCGCCAATAGGCAGTATATCGGTGGCACCATCTCCATGTTTGGTAAAATAACCCAGCATCAGCTCCGTTTTATTACCGGTGCCCAGCACAATAGCGTTGTGGGTGTTCGCGTAATGATAAAGCAGAGTCATGCGAACACGTGCCTGTATATTCATCTTGGCCAGACTGGAGGACTTCCAGGGTAGTTCTTCATACGCATCAATAAAAGGATTGATCGAAATAACATGAGACTCAATACCAAGTTCTTTGGCCCAATCGATGGCATCCTGAACATTCTGAGGCTTATTGACTCCATCATTCGGAAGGATCAGGGCTGTTACATTTTCTTTACCCAAAGCCATCACGCCCAGTTTAGCCGTCAGCGCGCTATCCACCCCTCCGCTCAAGCCGACCGCCGCTTTTGAAATGCCTACTTTTTTAAAGTAATCCGAAAGTTGGACAATAATGTAATCGATTTTTTCCTGAATCATATTATAAGGACTCAGGACTAAGGACTAAGGGCACAGCTAGGATTCAGCTGAGTTCTGTGTCCTGTTTCCTGTGTCCTGAAAAATTATCGGCCTCCTAGATTAAGCATAGGAAGAATACTATCCGGCAATACGCCCCAGTTGATATCATCAGCCATTTTCTGAACAAACTCAAACTGGATGACTTCAGGACTTCTTCGGAGTGATTCACCTTTCAGGCGAATGGCCTCCGCGTCCGCTTCGGCTTCAATGATCTTCTTTTCTTTCAGTTTTTCAGCTTCCAGCCGTTGGAACTCTGCCTTCTGGATCTTCTGTTCGGCCACCTGCTTTTCTTCAATCGCGCTGGCGTATTCGGGCGAGAAGGCGATGTGGCGCAGAAGCACTCTCTCCATGATAATGTTCTTTTCAGCAAAAAGCGTTTTCATCGATTCATTCATTTTCATTTCTGCCTCCGCGCGCTTCTTGGCATACACATCAATGGCGCTGTAATTGGCGATCACGGCGCGGATCTGACTGCGGGATACCGTGCGGACGATCTTCTGGATGTAATCCGGGCCGACACTCTGGAAAAGTTCAGCGGCATTATTGCGGTCTACATGAAAAAGGACGGTCGAATCCACCATTACGGTCTGTCCGTCTGAAGTGGGCGCGGTCATGCTGTCGTCGCTGTAGATCGCTCCTTCGCCGGGCGCCACGCTCATGGTGTATTCCTGCGTGCGCACATCCATCAAATAAGAAACCTGCCAGAACGGGATTTTAAGGTGCAGGCCTTCCGGCAGTTCTTTTTCAAGAACCCCTCGTCCGCGGTCGTAAATAATCCCGACGTGCCCTGGGGGAACCGAAACAAGTCCGTCTAAAATAATCAGGAAGACAACGATGGCAATCACGATGCCGAATAAATTCTTACCCTTCAGTTGGAATTGCGGAAAGCGGGGCATTTGTGGAAATTGAGCCATAGTTTTGGTGGTTAGAGTGTGTCGTCATTATAGCAGAAAGAAGGGCGGTTACAACCAAAGCGCGGAATGATATAATACGCCTGTTAAATTTAAATTTATGGAAGACCGGATTAAAAAAGAAATCGTTGCCGCCATCACTGTTTTTGAGAAGCATCTGCCGGAATCGCTTCATAGTCAGATCCTGCTCACTGGAGGAAGCGCCGCTTTTTTATATGGCTCTGACAGGCCGTTTTCAAAAGACATCGATTTTGAATTGCCAAAAACGGTTATTCCGGAAATTGAAAACATACTAAAAGTGCGTTTCGATTACCACAGAAAAAAAACCGTTTTTCATTCCCTGAAGGCCACGTTTACAGAGGGAAATGAAGCTTACGATCTCATTGCCGAGTCCGTTATTCAGCCGGCCGGGCATCCGGAGTCTTACATGGTTTATTTAACGGATGGCATTCTCAAAAAGCG
This sequence comes from Patescibacteria group bacterium, assembly GCA_018817125.1. GTDB lineage: Bacteria > Patescibacteriota > Gracilibacteria > UM-FILTER-43-11 > UM-FILTER-43-11 > JAFGCR01. The sequence continues at coordinate 11,644 of JAHIUN010000002.1, forward strand.
AAAAATCCTTCATGTAAACGGCCAGACCCTTTATCTGATCCCGAAAGAACTTTTAGTGCTCATCAAACTGCTGGCCGGGCGCGGGGAAGAGCTGGGAAAATACGATTTATATGATGTCTGGAAAATCATGACGGCGAATAGGGATTTTGATTTTTCCTTTTTCACGGAGCTAGTCAGACAGTTCTGCAAGCCGCTCGAAAAATCCCTCCCGCTCCTTTTGGAACACGGGCAGAAGATTTTAGCGGATCATCCGGATCAATCCGTTAAACAGCTTTTGGAAGTTCTGACTTCTCTTCAACCATCCGCCTGAATGTATCTACCCCTTCCTGCAGTTTTTCCGCCCATATAAAATAGTCAAAATGAGCCAGAGGGCGATCCTTCCACTCATTTTCAATGAACTGGACGCGTTTTTCGATCTGGGCCGGGTCACCGCCCCGTTTCCGGATTCCCGCCAGAATATCTTCCTTGGGACGGTTGATGAAAACGGTTGTAACTGGAATGTTGTCAAAAACGGATTTAATTCCGCGCATCAGACCGGGGAGGTTCTGCTCCCCGCCGCCGATCATGATCACATTTCCCTTTGAGATCAGGAAAATAAGATGGACTGAATCATAACCGAACTCGTCCCCGTCATATTTTTCGTAATGGTAAAAAAACCTGCCACGGTCTTTCAGGTGGTCAAAAAGCTCTCTTTCTACAAAATAACCGCTAAAAACCTCATTTTCCCCAGGGCGTTTAGGGCGGGTCAGCGTGCGGACGAATCGGGAAAACGGATATTTGCGGTTTTGCTGTAAAAAACCGTCGATCACCGCGTCTTTCCCACTGCCGGTATAGCCGAATACTATGAACACGCGGTTAAACTGATACGTGCTGACATCAAGCTCCTGCTCGGCGTAAGCGCTGGTCATGAGTTTGAATAAATAATCCCTCCGGCCCCTTTGAAGGTGCTTTCCTTTTTCATCCATATGGCTTTTATTAATTTGAAATCAGTATACGCTTTTAAGAGGAAAAAATAAATTTTTGTTGACGGGTGAACATTTGTTTACTAGAATAACGTCAGAACTATGATTAATTTGATTAAATGATGCGTATGATTGATCAGAAGTATAAATATTCAGATATTACTGAGAAAATTATTGGATGCGCGATAAACGTGCATAATTTTCTAGGAAATGGTTTCCAGGAAGTGGTATACCAAAGAGCACTTTCCATAGAAATGGAAAAAGCTGGATTACATTTTTCCAGAGAAAAAGAAATGCCAATTCTTTATAAAGATCAGCATATCGGCACACGACGGGTAGATTTTTTTGTTGAAAATCAAATTTTAGTTGAAATAAAAGCTCTTATCAAAACCGATAATGTACATTTGGCGCAGGCGATTAATTATTTGGAAGCTTTTGATAGGGAAATCGGCCTTTTGATTAATTTCGGCGCAAGGAGCTTGGAGTTCAAAAGACTGACCAATAAAAAATCATGTCAAATCAATAAATCATAATAATCACAGTTCAGACAATTAACCAAAAAACTATGAAATTAAAAACCATCTACCTCTGTACAAAATGCGGCGCGGAAAGCCCTAAATGGGGCGGGCAATGTTTGGGGTGCGGTTCCTGGAACACTCTTGTTGAAGATGTGGTGAATATTGGTAAAAAAGAAAAAGTGATTTCATCCATGGCCATAAAACCGACGATTACGATTAAGCATACATCTAAAAAGAATCAGAGATTGTTCACAGAAATAGCCGAATTCGACCGTGTGGTGGGTGGAGGATTTATGTCCGATTCTGTCGTACTTTTAGCAGGCGATCCTGGAATCGGAAAGTCTACGCTAACCCTCCAGATCTGTGACCGTATGGCGGGAATTGGGCAGAAGGTACTTTATTTTTCCGGGGAAGAATCGGTTGATCAGATCACTGACCGCGCCAATCGCCTAGGGGCCAAAAATCCAATCAGCGTACTGAATCTTAATTCTCTGGAATCCATTCTAGCCACTATCCAATCCGAAAAACCTGGTTTTGTGGTGGTGGATTCGGTTCAGGTTATGTCCAGCGAGGAGTTAGTCAGTCAGGCTGGCTCAATTTCGCAGGTTCGCTATGTTACCGAACAACTTATGCAGGTGGCTAAAAGCCAGAATATCCCCATTTTGCTTATCGGCCATGTGAACAAAGAGGGGAATCTGGCCGGGCCTCAAGTACTTACACATCTGGTCGATACCGTTTTGTTTTTGGAAGGCGACCGTTTTCATCAGTTTCGCCTGCTTCGTACCACTAAAAACCGCTTTGGGGCGGTGGATGAGGTCGGCGTATTCGCCATGGAGGAAAAAGGATTGATCGAAGTAAAAAACCCATCTGCTTTATTTCTGGAAGGCCGGGCGGAAAACCCAATCGGTTCCGTAATAGTACCGGTTTTGGAAGGTACCCGCACTTTTTTAGTCGAAGTGCAGGCGCTCACTTCATACACGCATTTCGGTTATCCTAAACGAACAGCAAGTGGTATCGATATCAATCGCCTCAATATCATTCTCGCTGTGTTAGAACGTTACGCCAGTATCAAATTAGACAACACCGATGTGTTCGTGAATGTGGTCGGAGGGTTAAAACTCAGTGAACCGGCGGTGGATCTGGCGGTGGTCATGGCAATTGCCAGTTCAAAAACCAAAAAGCCACTCCCCCCTGATTTGGCGGTGATGGGTGAAATCGGTTTGTCAGGTGAAGTGAGGAATGTTATACAGATGGAAAAACGGCTGAAAGAGGCGGAAAAATTAGGATTTAAAAAAATCCTCTCCGCCAAACAGGTAAAGTCAGTGGGGGAGGCAGTGAAATTGTTTTTTGAAAAACCGTTAAAACCGTAGCAACGCGCCATGGCGCGTTGCTACGGTTTTAAATCCCAAAAAACCTCTCTGCGTTTTTCGTCGTTACTTCCAGAACTTCATCTACCTCCATTTCCCTCGCTTCGGCAATCGTTTTCGCTATCTCCATCACATAAGCCGGCTCGTTTTTCTTTCCTTTATATTTTTTAGGCGGCAGGAACGGCGCGTCGGTCTCGATCATCAGCCGGTCAGCCGGCATGTCTTTAATGATTCGCCGGAGTTCTTCGTTGCGGTCATAGGTGATGATGCCGGTAAAAGAGATCATCAGTCCAAGGTCTAAAAACCGGAAGGCCTCCTCGTAGCTTCCGCTAAAACAATGCATCACTCCATTCGAAAATTTAGCCTCCTTTAATGCCTTCATCATATTCGGGAAAACCTCTGAATTCTCACCGGCGAATTTGCCGGCCCGGCAGTGGAGGACGGCCGGTTTTTTCAGCTGTCTGGCAATGTTGAGCTGGCCGATCAGGTAAGCCATTTGGTCTGCGTGCGGAAAGCGGTCATGGTAATAATCCAGTCCGATCTCACCGATTCCCACAATCTTTTTTTCGTTTTTTGCATACTGAAAAATCTGTTCCAGATCGCGTTCAATGTCGGTGCCAAGGTCTGTCGGATGGATTCCTGCAGTCGTCCAGATGAAATCGTATTCATCAGTGAGCGGAAGGCATTTCCCCACCTGTTCCAGATTGCAGGCGACGGTGATTATTTTCTTCACATTGGCTGAAAGCGCCCGTTGGATGACGGCGGCCTGCATCCGCCTTGGAATAAAATCCAGGTGGCAGTGGGTATCGATGGCATAATTCATATTACAAAGGAGTTGTGGGAGCGGTGAGAGTTGTGGGATGTGCAAGAGTAACTATGGGATATGATCCCATAACTCCCACAAATCACACACATCCCACAACTCCCAATGAAATTAGACTAATTTTTTCTTCCGTAGATCTTTAAATAATCCCGTTTCATACAAGGCCATTCCACCCAACCCCATCAGTATTAAAGCGAATTTTATAATCCAGCCAACAATGGGGATAAGGGTTAATAGCACATAGATCAGCGCACCCAGAGCGAAAGAACCGTAAACTCTTAAGAATCCGCTTTTGTCGGTCAGCCGGACCAGTTTCATTCCGATCATCAGGGCGGCTATAAGTTTGGCGAAAAAGAGGGCAATCAGCCAGAGGGCTAATAGAATAAAAAAGAATATCCAGCCGATGCCGGTGATCAGAAAGAGGACGGCGGCAATAGGCATCAGGATCAAAACCAGGAAACCGATTCCAACACTTGCCATTGGTTTTTGGTAAACCGTCTGAACCGCGTTTGGCATATAAAAACGGAAGAGCACCAATATGATTAAGCCCGCCAAAAGAAGTGAAAGGAAACTGAAAACAGAAAGACCCGCTATCACGCCTGAAGCAATTGTTCTGAAATCCTGATTGCTTACGGTAAATTCCGTGGGTTTGTAATCAATCACTCCTAAAACCGTATCTTCATTCGCGGTTTTACTGGGGGCAGAGGAACGATAGAGCAGATTCCCCATTACTTTTCCCTGCGGGCCAAAAGTCAATTCTTCCACACTTATGAGCGACACATCGCCATTGATCACGTTATTGATATACAAATTACCGGCAGTTCCTTGCAGGGATCCGTTTATTTGGCCATTGATCACCACATTACCACCCGCTACGGTCATATCACTGCCCACAAATCCGTTTTCTCCTAATTCAATATTTCCTCCAGCGACAATCAAATCATCTTTGATGAGCGCATTGATCATAATATTTCCTCCCGCTACGCGCGCATCATCTCTTACTTCTCCTTTTACGCGTATTTCTCCTCCGCCCAGCATCAGATCCTGCGAGATCACAGCGTCTACCATTATTCGTCCGCCTCCAAGGATCAGGTCACCGTTCACATCAGAATCCATCTGAATGGTCCCGCCCGCGCCGTAATAGTCATCATTGATGGTCTCAGACGATAAAATTTCTTCACCCACTTCAAAATTCAGTGCAAAGGCCAGCGTCGGAATTAGAAAAAGAAAGAGGAGGGTGGGAATAAAAAGTTTTTTAAGTTTCATGGTTTTATTGTTAAATCTAAGCTGATTATAGCAAATTCAGAACATAAGGAAAAATAGTCCTCCTAATGGTGCCCAGGAAAGGACTTCCCCGCCTGCACGAGGATAAACTTCTCGTCCTTTCCGGCTAATTGAAATTTTTATGGTGCCCGGGAAAGGACTCGAACCTTCACACCTTACGGTACTAGCTCCTAAGGCTAGCGTGTCTACCAGTTCCACCACCCGGGCACGTCGGCATTTTACTTCAACTTACACTCCGATGCAACAATCGGAGCCCCAGCTTACGTAAATGCCTCCTCTCCTAAAAAATTTCTTCGGCAATTTTTGAGATTTTATTTTTTTTCAATTGAGAACCAGCTTAAACTTTCCAAAAAATGGGGCGGGTAGGTATAGATGGGGAGGGCTATTTTTTAGAGAAGGAGCAAAATTTATACGTAAGCTGAAATCCCGCACCGCATGATGAAAGCTGTAGTATAATTTTGCGATGGTGCCCAGGAGAGGACTTGAACCTCCACGCTCCGGAGAGCACAGCGCCCTGAACGCTGCGTGTCTACCAATTCCACCACCTGGGCAAAGCTCAACTATTTTAAAATTTTCTGCACAAATTTTCAAACAGCTATTCTCCGCTTCGTGTTCTCACCTTGTTCCGAGCACTCCGCTCCGAAACACTTTGCTCGCAACTTAATCACCTGAGCATAATGCGTAAGGATTTTAATGTAAAAAAAGCGTGTTTGCAAATTCATTTACAACCGCTCAGTCTCCTTCTGACTCATTACATTCAGGAGGCTATCTTCAGCGTCGAGATAATCCGTAAAAAGGACACCATTTAAATGATCGATTTCGTGCTGGACCACACGTGCGTTAAAACATTCCAGCTTTAGAATTCGTTTGGCTCCTTTTTCATCCTGATATTCAATGGTGATTTCATGATAGCGCCCAACATTTCCCCAGATCCCCGGCAAGCTCAAACACCCCTCTTCACCCATATCGGTCGCGTCTGAATGTGCGGTGATCTGTGGGTTGATCATCGGTACCAGAATTTTGTTATCCAAAAGCACCAGGATCATCCGGATATTATGGCCCACCTGAGGTGCGGCCAGGCCTACTCCCTTTTCCTCTTTCATACTCTTTCCCATCTCTTTTAGGAGTTTGAGGATTTTCTTGTCGATGGTTTTAACCGGAACGGACATTGTACGGAGAATCTCATTTTCTTTTCCGGTTTCGATTTTAAGTGTCATGAATGTAAATTATCGTGTTTTGGATTGTAACAAATAAGCTTCAATAAATAAATCGATATCTCCATCCATCACTTTGTCAATCTGGCTTGTTTCCGCGCTGGTGCGATGGTCTTTGACCATGGTATAGGGCTGGAATACGTATGAACGGATCTGATTGCCCCAGACCGCCTCTTTGTAACCGCCTTTTAGCTCTTCCACCTGTTCCTTTTTTTCCTCCTGCATTTTTCGTATTAATTTAGCCTTAAGCACAGAAAGAGCCTGAGCTTTATTTTGAGCTTGGGAGCGTTCACTTTGTGAAGTGGTGACAAGTCCAGTGGGCAGATGGGTGATTCTGACCGCTGAATCGGTGGTGTTCACATGCTGGCCGCCCGCTCCGCTGGCGCGGAAGGTGTCGATACGCAGATCTTTCTCATTGATTTCAGCCCCTTCTTCTTCCGAAAGTACCGGCAATACTTCCACTAGAGCAAATGAGGTCTGACGAAGGTTTTTGGCGTTAAACGGCGAAAGACGCACTAAGCGATGCACACCGTATTCTGCTTTCAGGTAACCGTAAGCGAGCATCCCTTTGACCTCGATAGTCGCACTTTTAATGCCCGCCTCAGATGCCATCGTTTTTTCATGTACCGTGGTTGTGAAACCATTGTTTTCCGCGTAGCGCAGGTACATTCGCATCAGCATCTCCGTCCAGTCCTGCGCGTCCACTCCACCCGTACCTGAAGAGAGGATTAAAATAGCATCATTTTTGTCGTAAGGGCCGCTTAAAAATAATTCGATATGCGCTTTTTGATGGACTTTTTTTAAGCCCCCTGCCTCTTGCTGAAAATCTTTCATTTCTTTTGGTATATTCTCATCCACCATCTGAGAGAATTCTTCCAGATCTTTGCGTTTTTTGCGGATGCCTTCCCATTGATCATTCAAATTGGCCCAATATTTTAATTCTTTTAAAACCAGTTCCGCTTTTTTGCGGTCACCCCAAAAACCTTCCTGGCTCGATTTATCTTCCGCTTTTTTTCGTTTAACGCTGACGCCTAACGAGTCAAAGATAGTGGAGATCTTTATCAATGGCAGAAAAAAGCGCGATGAGGTCAGTTTTTAAGTCCATTTTAAATCTCCATGGTTATTGATGCATACTTAAAATTAACACGCTTAAACGTTTTAAGGCAATGTAGTTCTCTTTAGGACTATCAGGATTTTTAGGACCTTTAAGACTATTGCGATGATATATTTATTGATTAAATTTAATCCTAATAGTCGCAATAGTCTTCATAATCCCAATAGTCCTAAAAGGTAATATTGTGCGTTAGGCGGGGGAACAGTTTCGTAATTCGCATGTTAGACTCTTGCTTTTCGCTCTATAATTTGCTATAATGTATAGATAAATTTCTTTACTAAAAACAAAAACGGATGGCAGACGAAAACAAAAACCAAAACAAAGTCGTGGATCCGGAGAAGATAAAACAGCTCGAAAACAATCTGAAAAACGCTTACAAAGAAGAGCGATTTGAGGATGTTAAAAAGTTAGCCGCTGAGCTGAAAACGATCGATCCTGAAAATCACTTAGCAGAACGGCTTTTTGAAAAAGTACAAGAGGCGGAGGCAGACGTACTTAAAAAAGCCAATGCTAATCAGATTAAAGCGTGGGAAATACAGATTAAGCAGGCGTTTAAGATGGGCAATCTTCCGGATATCGAACAGATTTCCGCGGAAGTTAAGAAGGTAGATCCTGAAAACAAGGTGGTGTGCAATATCGAAGACCAGATCGAAAAAGCAAGAGCAATGCTCTTAAGAGAAGATAACAAAGGGAAGATCAAGGTGTTGGAGATGGAAATAAAAATTCTGATGCAAACCGAAAAATGGAATGAAGTGCGCACAAAGGCGGCGGAATTGCTTGACGTCGACAAAGGCAGCCGTTTTGCCCTTAAGTCTCTTAAAAAAGCAGACGAAGCTCAGCCTCAGATCATGACTGCAGAACAGAGGATTACTTCCGCGCCTAAAAAAGAACCGATTCAGGAGGCCAAAAAAGAACCGGAGGTCATAACTCCTACTCCTGTTGTGCCTGCAGTTACAGCCCCTGCCCCCGCTGCGCCTCCTGCCCCTATTGAGTTGGCTGTGTCACAAAACAGTGCTCCCGAAATCCCAAAAGTGGTGACTCATGAAGAATTACCCAAAGAAGAAAAGCCTATTCCTGCCGATATTCCCGCTTCGTTAAAAGCTGAAAAGAAAGAGAAAATGGTTAAAAAGGAGGAAGAAAAGACGGAAAAGCCAGGATTTTTCGCACATTTGTTTAGCAAGAAAACAGAAGCAAAAAAAGACGTTCTTAACCCCGACAAAAAACTTCAGGAAGCGCCTCAGAAAAAGGAAGTTGACAAAGAGACAGAAGTCAAAAAAGAACCGGCTAAACCAGACCTTGAAAAGATCAAAAAAGAGAAAATAGAGTCTTTGGAGGCGGAGCTGAAACACGCACTAAAAGATAAAAACGAATCGGAGGTAAAACGGCTGATGGAAGAGATCAGGGTGATGGATTTAAAAAACAAAGCCATTGTTAATGCGCAGATCCAGCTGGATAAAGAAAGGGCTGACCTGGAAGCTGAGGCAAAAAAAGAAAAAATCAATGGGCTGACAAAAGAAGTGAAAGAAGCAGTAAAAAACGAAGACTGGAAAAGGGCAGAAGAAAAAGCTAATGAACTTCTAAAAACAGAAGCAAAAAACAGGGTGGCCCTTAAGGCACTCAAAAAAGCGGAAGAAGTCAAAAAGGCTCCCGAAGTCAAAAAAGAAGCGGTAAAAAAGCCCGGCTTTTTTACCCGGTTATTTACAAAAAAAGGAAAAGCCCCTGAAAAATCAAAAGAGGCGAAGCAGGAGGCAGAGAAAAAACCAGTTTTAGTCAAAGCTCCGGAGGCAAAGCCTATGGCAGCACCGGTTATCAAAGCCCCAGTCGCCGCCCCTGTTTCTCAGTCGGTACCTCCTGTAAAACCAGCCACTCCGCCCGCATTTACTCCTCCGCCCAAACCGATCGTTACAATGCCTAAAAAAGAGGAACCCGCCTCAGCACCAGTCATTCCTCAGATCAAAGAAATCGAGAAGTCCGAAAAACCGATAGCCGCCCCTGTCTCACTGGCAATGGCGCAAAAATCCGAATCCCCAAAACCAGACACAGAAACTGCCAAAAAGACTCAAGGGGAAAAAGGGAATATTTTTACCAAATTGTTCGGAGAAAAGGAAGCGGCTCCGAATAAGGAGCTATCTGGAAAATCCATTATCGATACAATCGTCGCCAAAACCGAAGAGGGAAAAAGGGCTGAACAGAAAGCCAGGAAAAAACCCGACTTATACGCGGATCATTTTCTTAGGTTTTCTACCGTATTTCTGGAATTCAGTGTGGCGTTTATCCTGATCAGTGCAGGTTTCTTTTATGCTCAGAACATCGATACGGAAAACAGGGCTTTATCACTCATCGGAATTGAAGAAAACAACGCCAGCCGTTTGCACGCCGCCGCTCAGGATTTTGAAAGTCTGGAAAAGGATGAGAAGAAGATAAGTAAGGAAATCAAAGAATATCAGGAGGGGTATAAAGATAAAAATAAAGAAGTGGTTCAGGACATTGTCAGCAATCGTCTGGACTGGCCGGATCTGATCAAAAAGCTGAATGAGGTCACTGAGTCAGTTTACGAGAAAAATCCGCTTTCTCAATATGTTCAGTACAATAATTATGCCTACGATGTAGAGCGCGGTGAGCTGAGGGTAAGCGCTACATTAAGCGATCCATTGGGTAAAAATCTCACAAAACTTGCGGAAATCGAAGAGGCCTTCCGTTATTATCCGAAAGACAAAAATGATCCGAATGACGAACAGGCACCTTATTTTTACGGATTGAAAGATTTTACGTCTTTTTCTAAGACATACAGTAAGACCACCGGCCGTTATATTTCCAACTTTTCTCTCACGCTTTACACAAAGCCCCTTGACGACGGTAAGAAGAAATAAATCTCATTATTATAAAACCATAATCTAAACGCATGGAACCTGTCAGCCCAACAACACCAAAGGGAACGCCTGATTCATCTCCAAAACCACCCATTTCTAATATTTTTTCCACTCCTTTAGGAAAAAACCGGATGGACAAAACCTCTGAAGTGAAAAAAAAGAACCAGATCAAAGCGTATATTCAGCTGGGAATTTCAGTGGTCGCTCTCGGATTTTATTCTTTCTTTTTTCTTTATGATCAGGTGCCGGCGTATCTGAATTTTTCCGCAGATTTTGAGGCAGTCCATGAAAAAATCGAAAAAAAAGAGGTGGCTATTGCCAATCTGGAAGAAGAGCGCGATGCGCATAAGGCAGCTTATAATCTCGTTTTTGAAGAAGATCAGGCAATCATCAATACGGTTTTACCCGAAGGTCCTGATAAGCTGGGTGTGATCCGCCTGATGGAAAATTTTGCCACTCATTTAAACACCGTTTATCCGCCATTTGAATTTACATCAATCAGTTTTATGGAGCCGGTGAAAGAAGATGGGTATACAGTGTTACCTTTCAAAACATCGATCCATGCCAGTACGACGAATTTTGACCGCTTCCTGGGACTGGTTAATTTATCCGGTGATATCGACCCTGAAAATCCCGATCATATCCGTTTGATGGAAATTTCAAATGTTTCACTCAATTATCGTGGGTTGGATAAAGAAGGAAAAGACCAGGGGGTGGACTTTAACGTAGAGCTTAAAGCGTATTCTCGCTAATTTTTTAAATGGCTGATATTCAAATCGAAACACCGCCAATACCGCTTGTGGATACTCCTGTAGCTGAAACAGCTGCCGCTGAACAGACTTCAGCGGCGGTTATGGAAACCGCTACGCCCGCCACTGAGCCCGTGGCTCCGCAAGCGCCCGAACCTCTACCTCCTCCAAAGGCGGTAGTGGAAGCCCCTGCTAATAATAATGAGAAGGCGGAAGCGCCGGTAAAACCAGCAGGAAATGGCAATGGTGAAGTGTCGGCTAATGGTATGATGGAAGCGTTACAGAATTCAATCATTGCGGGCAACATCCCTCAGATCGTTCTGCATATGATCACGTACGCGACCAGTATTGGCGCGAGTGATATCCACATTGAACCGCTGGAAGATATTGTGCGTATCCGTTTTCGTGTAGACGGCGTGCTTCGCCTGATTATTGAATACCCCTCCAATATCCATCCGGCCGTGATTTCACGTGTAAAGATCATGTCGGGTCTCAAGATTGATGAACAGCGTATTCCTCAGGATGGCCGTATGCAGATCACCACAGAGGACGGCAAGGAACTGGATCTTCGTATATCCACTTTACCAACAGTAAACGGAGAAAAGATCGTAAGTCGTATTCAGGATAAATCCAAAACGATTCCCGATCTGCCGAATTTGGGTATTCAGGGGGAAAATATGAAAAAGATGGAACGGTTTCTCAAGCTCCCCAATGGTGTGATCCTGGTAACCGGCCCAACGGGTTCCGGTAAAACGAACACCCTTTATTCCACTCTGAGCCGCCTGAACGTCATCGGTGTGAACATCATGACCTTTGAGGATCCGGTCGAGTACCAGATGGACGGGCTCAGCCAGAGCCAGGTCAAACCCGATATCGATTATGATTTTGCCTCCGGGCTTCGCACGGCCCTGCGCCAGGACCCGGATATCATCATGGTGGGGGAGATCCGTGACCAGGAGACCATCGAAATTGCCATCCGTGCCGCTTTGACCGGTCACTTGGTGCTCTCAACCGTTCATACTAATAGTGCGGTGGGAACCCTCACTCGTATTTCGGATATGGGCTTGCCAGGCTACTTAACAGCTTCAGCTATCCGCGGAATTATTGCCCAGCGTCTGGTGCGTCAGGTTTGCTCAGACTGCAAGGAATTATATACACCGCCGCCTGAACTTCTGGCAGAAATCAAAAAAGAACTTGAAGGAATTCCAGAAGGATACTTTGATCTCAAGTTACTGGAAAATCCTCAATTAGCCCGAGGGAAAGGGTGTGAAAAATGCGGCGGAACCGGTAATAAGGGGCGTATGGGTATTTTTGAGATCATGGAAATGGACCGTGACATTGGCGCGCTGATACTCAAAAACGCCACTGATAAGGAATTGATGGATCAGGCTATGAAAAACGGAATGATCTCCCTTAAACAAGATGGCTACATCAAAGCCCTGCAGGGGAGCATACCTATAGAAGAGGTGTACCGTGTCGTTCAATAATTTTTTGTAACTTGTAACTCGTAATTGAGGAAAATCGATAAAGTTACAAATTACAAGTTACAAGTTACAAACAAAAATTTATGAGTCCAGCTACATTACATATCGGAGCCGCTACGGGTAAAGAAGAAGCCGTGGCAAAAGAAAGAGTGCTTGAAACGGGCGGAAAACGCCCGCAAGGGATGATGGGTCGCCTGAACGCGTACCTGGCCCGTTTCAGTTCGATTAAAGACGAAGACAAGGTCAGTTTTTTCCGCCTGATGGCCACCATGATCAACGCGGGGATTTCCATTACCAAATCCCTCCGCATCCTGATGGAACAGATTGAAAACGCGCATTTTAAGCAGATCATCGAAGATCTGACGAAGCGCATTGAAAGCGGAGCCAGTTTTTCGGAAGCCCTGAGCGCTCACGACAAGTACTTCAATGCGGCGCAGATCGGTATGGTGGAGTCCGGAGAGGCGACCGGCCGTCTGAACCAGGCCTTACTGCAGATCGCCAGTGAGACCGAAAAATCCACCCAGCTCAACAAAAAGATCAAGGGCGCCATGATCTACCCAGTTACCATTATTGTTATTTTGGTGGGCGCCATGTACGCGGTCATGACCTTTGTAATGCCGAAGATCAAAGATGTATTTGATAGCTTAGGCTCTGAACTTCCTGCTATAACTCAGTTTTTGGTGGATGCCAGTGACTGGATGGTCGGGAAGACCGCTGGTATTCCTAACGGGCTTTTAGTGCTGATCAGTCTGGTCGGTTTCGTATTTTTGTTCCTGTGGTGGAAGAAGACCAAAGTCGGTCGTTTACTCTGGACCAGAGCCACCATGCGCTTGCCGGTTTTTGGCAACCTGATTAAAAAATCCGCCCTGGCTCGTTTCTGCCGGAGTATCAGTACCCTCACGAACAGCGGTATTTCTATCGTCAAGGCCCTCGAAATCACGGCTGGCAGTGTCGGTAATCCCGTTTACGAAAAACGCATCCGCCTGATCTCAGAAGACGTGAAGCGCGGTATTACGATGGGAGAGAACATGAAAGACGACCCGCTTTTTCCCACCATGGTGGTAGGTATGATCAATGTGGCGGAACAGACCGCCCAGATGGACCAGATCACGGGCAAGCTGGCGGATTTTTATGAAGAAGAACTGGATGACATGGTTAAAAACCTGTCCCGCCTGATGGAACCGATTATTATTGTGATTCTGGGTGGTACGGTCGGTTTCTTAGTAATCGCGGTCATGCTGCCGATTCTGCAATCATCCGATTTGGCCACAATCGGTGCCTAGTAAAAAAACTCTTGCATACAAAAATTGTACATGCTACACTCAAAACAAGCTTTTATAATTTTTATTATTTAAACAAAAACAAAATGACCAAGAACAACGCTTTTCGGCGCGGTTTTACACTCATTGAGCTGATGATCGTCATCGTGATCCTCGGTATTTTGATGGGTACGATCCTCCCGCGCCTGACCGGCGCGCAGTCCCGCGCCCGTGACACCGCCCGTATAGCGGATCTTAATAATATTTCCCAGGCTCTGGAGGTGTACTCCAGTGACTTTGGTGAATATCCAGCAGCGGCATGTGCCACCGCTGATATCGGCGATAACTGCCTTGATATTGCGTGTGTAGCTGATACCGATACTTACACATTGCTCAAAACTTACATGAAGGGAGACCGGGTTCCTCAGAACGTTGGTAAAAAGACCGTTTCCCTCGGCTGTGACGGATCTTATTACTACAGCCCTCTAAGATCAGGAGGTACAGACCAGGGTTCTTATGTACTGGCTTCTGATATAGAGACCTGGCAAATGGCTAACTACGAAGCAAATGCAGATGCAGCAGATCCTCCTACTGCCGATGAATTTGAATCAGGTGATGAGGCCTCTACTCATATCCCAAACATAAAGGAACAAATTGATGCGCCGGAGGAGGGTGACTCTGAACAGAAATCAATTTTCATCGTAATTCCTTAATGAGGAAGTTCACTTAGTTAGATATTTAAAAACCCTCCCCGCTTGGCGGGGAGGGTTTTTGGTGGGTAAGTAAAGTCCGGACTCCAACGGAGTCCGGACTTGGGTAAGGGGTGGGAGGTAAACTCATCCATTAATCATCTAACCCCTCTTCCCTGCCTGCGATTCGACTGGTTCCACTGAGGTCACCACTCGAAGTGAGCTCATCGAAGTCCGTTAGGCAGGTACAAAAAAGCATCCCATTAAAACAAATATATGCCGTATAGGTCAAATTTTACTCCCCCTTCATTTGATTCTTAAGCTCAAAAGAGGAGACATCAGGAACGATGGTAGGTTTTGAGGAATCGGTAAGGATTTCGTAAAAATGGGTGGTACCGGATTTCTCCAAATGAAAAACCCTGAACGTCTTCTCAACATCCTGCTGGGTGGTAACCAAGCTTGTATGGGTGCTGTATTGAATGGGAATCATCGGAGTAATCAGCGCCAGGAGGGTAAGAAGAACCAGGAAAAGGTTCTTTTTAAAAGGCCATACATTTTCCGGATTACTTTTAAATCTCATAGAGGAAATTCCGACTCCGACCCCAAACATAAGTATCAGAAGAAGAAATAAGATGAAGAGAGGGGTAAGAGCAAGGGTATCCCATTGCCAATTAGCCTGATGGATATAATAAAAACCAATACTCATCACATTGACCAAAAACAGAATTTCAAACAAGCCGATCAGCACCACCTGCTTCCACATCGTTTTGGTGTAATACAGTAGGTAGAAAATAAGTGCGTAAGGGGCCGTTTCGCTTAAAAACCGCTTACTCAGGCTCCCTACCACATTAGAAAAGAAGTGGGCATTGGTCTGAAACGGCTGAAGGCCATTGGCGTGATACAGAAAGAAGTAAAGCCCCAGAAAATACAGGGCAAAAAAGCCGATATAGAATAGGTAAGAGGGTGTGAATTTGGTTTTTTGAAGGTTAATTTTTTTCATGAGTTCGTATTGTGGAACTATTTCATGTGGAACTGCCTTGGAGGATGGCTCCGTGGCTCTGTCCGGAGCCAAAAAATGGTCAATGACACATATAACAGTTTTTATTGGCTAATCAGCCATTGCTGGCTCAAGACAGAGCCATTGAACCAGCCAGCGTAAGCGGTTTCACAATTAAGCAATTTCCTTCAAAATCTTTCCGGCACTCGCTTTACCGATTCCTTCGATTCCTTCAAGGGCTTTCAAATCCATTCCTTTTAAGTCTTCAATCGTCTTATAACCGGCTTTTTCGAGCTTATTCACAACCGCTTTTCCAAGCCCGCCCCAGTGACCGGGTTCTTTTCCTCCCTCCTCTTTTTCAATAGATTTCTCAGCGGCTTCAATATCTTTTTCCGCTTCATCAGCTCCTTCGAGTTCCTTGTCTTCCATCCGGCGGTTGGTTTTGCTGAGTTCTTTCAGCTTCTCTTTAAAAGCAGGAAGCTGTTCCAGATTATAAAGATCCAGTTCATAGCCGGTCAGGTCAGATGCCAGGCGCACGTTTTGCCCCTTCTTACCAATGGCCATAGGGCGCTCCTCTTCCTCTACAAAAACGGCCGCCCGTTTGCGAACCCGCGGGTCTTCACCGGCATTCACAATAATCACCTCTGCGATCTTGGCAGGCTGAAGGGAGGTGGCGATGAATTCACGCGGGTCTTTGCTCCACTCGATGATGTCTACACGTTCGCCGCTCAGTTCTTCCATCACGCTCTGAATACGCACTCCCTTCTGGCCGATACAGGCACCGATAGGATCGATTTTCTCGTCGTCTGACGCTACGGCGACCTTACTTCGTATACCGGCGTCTCGGGCAATGGATTTGATCTCCACATCTCCTTCAATAATCTCGGGGATCTCCATTTCAAGCAATCGCACCACCAGATTAGGATGAGTGCGGGAAATGGACAACTCCGGTCCTCGGTTGGTGTGCACCACTTTATCTAAATACACCTTGATGCGCTTGCCGTTGTAGTATTTTTCACCGGAGATCTGATCGCGCGCGGACAGGGGAACGGTGTGGTTTTCGATGCTGATATACACATTGTCGCCCTCCACACGCATCACCTGAGCCGACAGGAGCTCATTTTCGCGGTTTTTAAACATCTCGTACAGAGATTCACGTTCCGCTTCCTGAATGCGCTGTAAGATGACCTGTTTGGCAGCCTGAGCGGCGATACGGCCGTATTCCAAAGGTGTGACATCGATTTTGATCTCATCCCCGACTTTCACGTTTTTTTTCATCTTCTTAGCTTCGGTCAGCGAGATCTCGATATTGGGATTATCGATTTCTTCCACCACCTCTTTAACCAGAAGCACGGTGGCAAAATTCCCTCCTTCGTTGATGATGATCTCTACCTCTTCTTCCTTATTGCCAAAGTCTTTTCGGTATGCGGTAGCGAGTGCGGCTTCGACCGCCTCCATAACACTTTCGTAAGAAATATTTTTTTCGGCGCAAATCTGGTTCACGGCCGCGATGAATTGTTCTTTCATGGTTTTTTGATTAAGAGAAAAACCACATCCTAAATTACATAGGATCTGATTGTGCTTTCATTATACCTGCAAATGAGGTGAATGGCAAGAATTTTTAAAATTTGTAATTTGTCCCGCTTTGCGGGACGTAACTTGTAACTGGTAATTTTTGTTTCCCATTCTTAATTATTCATGAATTACAAGTTACGAGTTACGAATTACAAATTTCAGGGGCGGAGGGTTTTATAGATCACCGCATCTTTAAACCCTCTATTTCGCAAAAAATTCATCAGTTTCTGTTTGCGCTTTCGCGGATCGCTTTCACGGACATTTTTAGCCTTCTCATCCAGCGCTTTTTTACAGGCTTCCTCTTCGTTATAACCGGCCTGAAGGAGGAACGGTTCGATCAGATCCTGATCAAGCCCCCGTTTTCTGAATTCCACCATGATTTTTAAGCGGCCGATGGGTCTTTGCGTTAAATGGCTGATGAGCTGTTCCGTGTATCGTCGGTCGTTGATCAGTTCCACCCGCTCCATTTCATCTAAAATCTGAATAATATATCCTTCTTCACCGGGATATCTGGTTTTGAGTTTGCGTTCAAGATTCGCCCGACTTATCATCCGAGCCTGGACGACCCTGAGAGCGGATTCCCAGATTTTGTCATAAGTGGATTTCATGAATCTAATATACCACAGACCCCCTCGGTCACGCATAGCGGGACCACTCCCCCCTCAAGTGAGGGGGGAGTGCCCGAAGGGCGAGGGGGTCTGCTATACGAATTAATTGTCACCAATCCTACCTTCCGATAAAATACCCGTATGAGCCGACCGCCAAAAAAGCAAAAATTCACCGTCCGGTATGAACCTATGGAAGGGGAGTTCTTCGATATAAAACCTCCCAAAAATCCACCGGTACCCACTATTCCGGAAGCAGAAAAAAGGCCGTCTAGTGGATTTGGCCGGTTTTTTGCTGTGGCGTTCATCATTTTTTTAGCGTTTACGATTACGGGGATCTATACAAACGGCCGTTATTTCCTTTCCGAAAACAAAAACATCGCCTTCGCGGGTTACGATAATCTGAAGGAAGGCGCGAAGTCTTTGGCAGATCAGGATTTTAACCGGGCAGGACTGTTGTTTGAAGGAGCGGAATTCACGTTTAAAGAAATGGACCGGAACATGCGTTTTTTAACCGGTCAGGCTAATCACTATCTAAAAGCTGATTTGTATCTGGACGCGACTCAGAAATTACTGGAAAGTGGTATGGCGGTCTCCCGCATCGGTCAGGAATTGAGCGGTCTTTTAAAGGACTCGCGGAGCATCCCCGCTATTTTTATTCAGCAGAACCTTCACGATGATTCATCCATACGCCTCACCGATCTGGTGCGGGTGCAGAAAGAGCGTTTGGATCGGGTGATGGCTGAAACTCTGCTGATCCAGAATAATCTGACCACCCTGAATAACGACGCGCTCCCAAAAGATCTTAATCAGGCACTTGAGACAGCTCGGGGATATTTGGGGGTGTTTTTAGCAACGCTTAAGGAGGTGAATGATAATTTTAAGACCGCCCTCACCCTTCTCGGTGACCCGATGCCTCATCGGTATCTCGTTCTTTTGCAAAATAACCATGAGCTAAGGGCAACAGGCGGGTTTATTGGCAGTTACGCACTGATCGACGTGAACGACGGAGCCATCACGAAAGTGGAGGTAAAAGATGTGTATCAAATCGATGGTCAGCTGGCTGAGGTAGTTGCGCCGCCTCCGGGTATCGACCAGGTCGCTGACCGGCTTTATATGCGTGACGCAAATTACAGTCCGGATTTTCCGACCGCCGCCAAACAGATCATGTGGTTTTTAGAACACAGTAACGGGCCAACCGTTGACACGGTAATCGCCATCGACCAGACGGTTGCCGAAAAACTGCTGACCCTGACAGGTGAAGTGACAGCCCCTGGTTTTCCTTTCGCCATCCGTGCAGAGAATTTCAACGATATTTTCTCTTATCACATCGAAGCCAAACTTTCGAAAACCGGCACACCCAAACAGATGCTGATCGACTTCATTCCCGTGTTTAAAGAACGGCTTTTGAGTTTAGAAAACTTTTCTCAGCTGAACGATGTCGCGCTTAGCCTGATTGAAGGCCGTCATATACAGGTGTATTCAACCGATGCCGATATTCAGTCACTGGCCAGTCGTTTGCGATTAGACGGGGGAATGGTCGCCGTTCAGCCGGACGTGGATTATCTTTCGATCATCACCACCGCGATCGGCGGGAATAAAAGCGACACGTTTATTAAAACCAACCTCACCCATCATACCGAGATCGGCTCTATGGGCGAAATCACCGATTATCTCACCATCCAAAAAACCCACACCTGGAAGCCGGAAGATTTCGTGTATTGGGACAAACTAATAAGCCGGTATGGTACCGGAGAACTGCACGAAAAGACCCTCCGTTTCATTCATGGAGAAGGGGATAATGTGGATTATATGCGCGTATACGTGCCCAAGGGCAGTCGCTTAATCTCTCTTGAGGGAGTGGATATCGAAGACATGGAATCGTACGAAGACCTTGGCCATACCGTATTTGCCTTCACCTTTGGCCCTCTGCCGGCGGGCGAAAGTCAGTCAGTTAAACTGAGTTATAAACTGCCTTTTGAGCTCGATCCCACCAATCCTGTCAAAGGATTTGACACCTACCGTTTCATCACCCAAAAACAGGCCGGCGCGCAGAACATCACGCTCCAAAAAAGCTTGCAAACCTCCGACTATCTGCAAGTCCTCGAAACTTACCCGCCCACCTCAAAAACCGCCTTCACTCTTTATCCGCAATACGAGACCGCTTTGGATGGGAATGAGATCTTCCTGTCGGCCATAGCGGGGAATTAACCCCTCCGCCTTTTCCTTTTCTGCAGATTTTTGGTCAGGAACACATGACCGACCTCGTTGCTGAAGCCGTTTTTCCTGAAAAATCCGATGGCCTGCTTATTTTCGGAATCCGTGTCGACCAGCATCATCCGGACTCCATTTTTGGTGAACACATCGGTCAGTCGTTTAAGAAGCCGCTTTCCTATGCCGGATCCTTTTAATTCGGGCCTTACCCCCAGCCAGACCACATAGCCATAAACCCAGGCATTTTTCCGCTTAGTGATGGTGGTCCCTAGCGCAAATCCCACAATCTCTCCGTGCAGCTCTGCCACGAAAGAAAATTCGCCATCCGATTCAAAATAGCCGACTAATTCATACTCATCCCACGTACGGTAGAGGCTGGGCCATTTTCCTGCGGTAAAAAGTCTTTCCCCTAGGGAAAAGACAGCTGACAGATCATCCAGTTCCATTTCACGGATAATCAGCTCTGTTAAATCAATGTCTGCCCGCTTTCGCCCCTTCATAATAATAAATTAATGCCAAAATCAGTATACTCCTGTCGGTCAAGCCTTTACGATGACCGTTTTTTCAACTCCTCATACAAAGCCTTTTCCATTACTTTTACAGGCGCTTTTTTGCCGAACCACAATTCAAATTGTCCCACGGCCTGATGAAGGAGCATCCGCTCACCGCTGATCGGGGTGGCACCGGCTTTCTTAGCTTCTTTGAGGAGCTGAGTTTCAATCGGATTGGTAATGACATCCATCACCACTGCATGAGAGGGGATTTGGTCGGCATGAAGCAAAGATTCTTCGCTATTCGGCATGGAGCCGACGGGGGTGGCGTTTACGATAATGTCAAAATTTGCTTGTGGAATATGGCGGAACTCAATGGGTTCTACATCAAATTCATCCGCTAAATCCTCAGCCCTTTGCGTGGTTCTGTTAAAAACATGCACATCTGCACCAAATTCTTTTAGGGTATAAATAATCGCTCTGGCGGCACCGCCCGCCCCCATCACAAGGGCTTTCTTTCGTTTTATTTCCGATTGTTCCCGCAGGGCCTGAATGGCACCCATCGCATCAGTATTGTAGCCGTTCAGCATGCTGTTTTCATTTACCACCGTGTTCACTGAGCCGATGATTCTTGCCGCCGGATCATAATGATCCATATACTGCATAATCGTCAGCTTATAAGGCATAGTCACGCTGAATCCGCCGATATTATTCAGCTCCGTTTCATAACAAAAATTAGCCAGGTTTTCCGGGTCATCGGGATCGATATCAAATAGGCGATATTCCGCCTCCAGTTTTAAATACTGAATCCCCGCGTTGTGCATTGCCGGGCTGAGTGAATGAGTAACTGGATGTCCGACAATTCCATAGGTCTTCATTTGCGATTTGTGAATTGTGATTTGCGATTTGAATCAGAAATCTCAAATCAGAAATAAAGTTACTCCTCCCACATATTCCTTTTATCCAACCGATTCTCCCCGATTTTCTCCGCCACTACATCCACAATACCGTCCATCGGCAACGTTTCCTGACTTCCTTTATCCATATCACGCAGAATAATAGTTTTTTCCTGCACTTCGATCTGCCCCAGGATCATGGCATATTCGGCCTGCAGGCGATCCGCCACTTTCATCTGTGATTTAATGGAGGCTTTGCCGGCCGCTGCCACTACATTAATGCCTCGCTCACGCATCTCGTTGAGAAGGGAGAGGGAGCGTTTTTTGGCAATGTGACCGAGTTGGGCCACAAATACATGGATGCGGTCTTTATTGGGTGGACGGATGCCGGCTTCTTTCATATGTTCAATAGTCCGCTCCATACCCGCGGCATAGCCCATAGCCGGAGTGGATGTTCCGCCAAAAAGTTCCACTAAACCATCATATCGTCCGCCACCGCCAGTGGCGTTCTGGGCGCCGTCTTTTTGGCTCCAGTATTCAAAAACAGTATGTGTGTAATAATCCAGTCCGCGTACCAGATAGGGATTTTCGGTATAAGTCACTTTCAGCTCATCCAAAAATTCTTTAACAAGACCATAATGCTCTTTGCTTTCTTCGCTCATTACATTTGCGAATTTTGGAGCCATTGAAGCGAGGATCTGGCAGTCTTCCTCTTTGCAGTCGAGCAGGCGGAGAGGGTTCCGGTGCAGTCGCTTTTGGCAGTCTTCACACAAACTTCTTTCCTTACCGGTGTAAAAGTTAATCAGATCTTCTTTAAACCGACTGCGGTCTTCGCTGGAGCCGATGGTGTTCAGCTGGAGGCTGAGGCGGTCAGCAATGCCCAGATCCTGATTGATTTTATGAGAAAGGTAAATCACTTGCGCGTCGATGACCGGATCAGACTCACCAATGATTTCAAAACCGAACTGATGAAACTGACGGTAGCGGCCTTTCTGCGGACGGTTGTAGCGGAAAAACGGTTCGATGTAATAAAGTTCTACAGGCTGAGGCAATTGCTGCATACCATGCTGAAGATAGGCTCGTACCACCCCAGCGGTTCCTTCGGGTCTTAACGCGAGCTTTTTTCCGCTCTTGCTTTCAAACGTAAACATTTCTTTCTCCACAATATCCGTAGTATCTCCCAGGCTGTGCACAAACACATCCAGATTTTCAAACATGGGAGTGCTGATACGGCGAAAACCGGCTTCACGACAGCGATGGCGGACTACCTTTTTAATAAACGAAAAATACAGGTGATCATCCGGCAGCACATCGTGAACACCTTTAGGGCTTTGGTACTTGGGAGAAGCCATGGTTACGCAATTTTAAATTTTAAATTTTCAATTTTCAAAACCCTTGTTAAATGGAAATTAAAAACTGAGAATTGAAAATTTGACCGCTAAAGTTTATCATATCATAAAATTTTTATGTGTACAACTAAAACATTTCTGATTTACAGTCTCAGATTTCAGATTCAATCTCATATTTAAAATCTAACATCTTAAATTAAATCAGAAACCCTGCCTGCCGGCAGGCAGGTCTGAGGTCAGAAATGACGAGCTATTTTACGTCAGTAGCAAGAACAAGTCCGTCCAATCGCGGTTCCCATTCCACCCCCTTTTTCACAGCATACAGGCGTGAGGATTCAAACAGGGGGATGCCAATGAGATCTTTATGAATCAACTCCATGATTTTTTGGAGGGTGGTAAGCCGTTTGTGAGGATCCAGCTCCTGACGGCTTTTTTCAATCAGGGCATCCACAACCGCGTTTTTATACCGCCCGTTATTATATTGCCCCTTGCTGTGGATGAAATCATCCAAAAAGCCCCCGGCATCCCCATTTTCTGCCTGCCAGCCGATTACAAACAACTGTGACTGATTGTCTTTAACGCGCTGAAGAAGATCAGAAGGGGATATGGGATTATCTTTTACCAAAAAGCCGGCTTCACGCAATTGGTTTTTCAGATAATCAGCGAGCGTCCGGTAAGTGGTGAGATAATCCAGCGTGATTTTTTTTCGCTGTTCGCCGAACAGGTCTTTGGCGCGTTCTCCTTCATTGAATTCAGCCATGGAAATACCCGGATTGTAACCGTAAACTCCGGGAGCTACAAACTGGGAGACCTGACGTACAAAATGGTTACCAATCTCTTCGATTTTAGCCGGGTCAAAAAGAGTCAGAATCGCCTCTCGTATTTCCCGGTCAGCAAGGAGAGGGTCATCCAGTTTAAACATAAGAAAGTTAACTTCCAGACTGTAACTGGTCTTTACTTGTTCTTTGGGGAGCTCAAGCGCCTGATCCCGCGGGACCGCCACCAAAATGTCAATCAGTCCCCGCTCAAAGTCTGTTTGACGCTGTTCCTTATTTTTGGTGACCTGATAATTCACGGTCCGATAGGCAGGATGGCGCCCCCAGTAATTTTCAAACGCTGTAAGTGTTAAATAGTTTCCCTTGACCCATTCCTGAATTTTATAAGGCCCGGTGCCCGTGTTATCCGACCGGTTGATATGAAATTTGGTCAGTTTAGAAAGTACAAGAGGGTCAGGCTTTTGAGTAATAATTTTAAGGGTAAAATCATCTTTTTTCTGGATTTCTTTAACGGTGCTCAAAACGCTTTTTATCTGGCTTCCCCCTATTTTTTGGGCTTCATTATAACTATCGATAACACTTTGGGCATCAAAAGGGGTTCCGTCCTGAAAAACAACCTCCTTTCTCAATTTAAACTCCCAGGTTACAGGGTCTAAATTTCCCCAGGAAACCGCCAATCCAGGAACAATACGGAGGTTTTTGTCGAATTTTACCAATCCCTCGTAGGCATTGGCCGTCCGAATCATGTTATTAAGATTCAGGCTATAAGGGGATATGTCGGTGGCTTCTGCGTTTAAAACAATAGTCAGGGTGTCAGCTTTATAACGGTGAGGGCCAAAGACCTTGTTCGGGAGTTCCTGAAAAAAGAAGTCCTTTTTAATAAAGGCAAATAGAGCAATGAGGATCAGGAGGCCGGTGAAAAGATTTTTCTTCGTCATGGGTTCGTATTGTGGAGCGTATAATAGCTCGTGTAGTGGCTCGTATAGTGGTTGCCACCATTCGAGCCACTATTCCGGTCAACTATTCGAGCCACTATTCGGTATAATAGCAAAAAACCCCGATGAGTGACACCAGGGTTTTTTATTGATTGTTTTTAGTATTAAACAGCTGGAGGAGTAGGAGGAGCGGATTCCGAAGGAGCCGAAGCCTCTGACGAAGGAACCGAAGCCTCTGGCGAAGGTTCCTGAGGAAGTTCCGGAGCGGGAGCTGCTGCTACTGCGACAGGTTCTTTAGGTTTTTCTTCCGGCATTTTAGCCACGGGCGCAACAGGGGCTATCGGCGTTTCGGCAGGAGCACTGCCGCCACTAAAAGCAGATTTAGCTTCTTCAGTGGTGTTATAGATCGTGACGATCTGAGTAATTCCCACTACTTTTAAGATATCCAGAATATTGGGGCGGGCATTGGTGATAGCGATCTTACCGTTTTTGGCGCTCGCGCGGGAATACCAATCGGTAACGTAGCCGATGGATTTGGAATTCATATAAGCCAGTTCGGAAAAATCCAGAAGCAGATTGGGCTCAGACATTTCATCGATTGCCTGATAAATCTTTTTAGCCTCCTCATCCACATTGGTTTCATCGAGCTGACCGATAAAACTGATCATTTTGACCATTTTACCGTTTACATCCAAGTCCTGAAGAGTGGTTTGTACGTCTGCCATGATAGATTTGATTTTAAATTTTAAGTTTTAAATCAGAAATCTGAAATCAGAAATCTGAAATCAGAAATCTGAAATGTTATAGTTGTTCTCCTTCTTCTAAATATTTTACCACGTGCACCGTCAGCCCGCCTTCGGGGTTATCTTTGAATTCCAGAACATCGGTCCAGTTGGCCACGATCTGAGTCAGGCCGCGCCCGCGGAGTGAAGTCATTTTGGTGGGGTCTATATGCTTTCGCTGTTCAACCACAGCCGTCATATTCTGAGCTGTTTTTTTAGAGGGACCCGTGCCGGAATCGATGATATAGATCTCAATACTTTTGCCTTTACGGCTGACAAAAGTAATTGTCACATCCATACCCGGGGCGGACCCGAATTCGATGGCATTGTTAACGAGTTCGTCAACCACCGACTGAAACCGGAAAGCCCATTGTTCTGAAAAACCAGTCATATTGCGGACCACATTCATCGTAAAATCCCTTAAGCCAGACATAAAGTAAGCATTGGTCGGGATAATGATGCTGATTTTTACTGGTTCATCCATGTTTTTTTGGCTTTTACTGGCGACACTTTGATCCTGAGTCACTCCAGTTCCCTTATTTTCAGAGGGGATAGTAATGTTGGTGTCAGATGGTTTTGTTTCTTCCATGAGATTTGGTTTCTTAGCTATCTTGATATTTTATCATTTTTTAAGCAAAAAAGCAAGAATAATTACTCTGATAAGTAACTGATTGACATCTAATTGACGGCTGATAGATATCCAGGGGGCTAGCTGACTAGCGATCTATTAGCTGTCCATTGGTAATCAATAAGAAATCCATCAGTTTTCCAGCACCCCCGCCGGTATAAGGCGAAGATCATTGGGGGGCCAAAGGACAATCAGGACCTTTCCTCTGATATTATTACTGTCCACGAAAGGGGTATACTGCTCGTCAATCGGTGAAAACCAATGGCGGGAGTCATTGCTGTGGCCGCGATTATCCCCTAAGACAAAATTATACCCCTCAGGAACGACAAAATCCCCCATGCCGGGTGTTTTGTTAAAATACGTACTGAAAGCGTTTTCATCGTTTAAATAGGCTTCTTCCAGCTCAATAAATTCGTTGCCATCCACCATTTTTAAATAGACACGCCCGTTTTCAATCCGGATGGTGTCACCAGGGACCCCGATAATCCGTTTAACAAAATATTCAGGCCCCGTCGAACTATAGATCCGCACCAGATACGATTGACCCTCCTGGCCTAGAAAAGTTAGTTGCCCGGCCTTAATATCCGCTTCGTTC
The DNA here is from genome assembly GCA_018817125.1 of Patescibacteria group bacterium. GTDB lineage: Bacteria > Patescibacteriota > Gracilibacteria > UM-FILTER-43-11 > UM-FILTER-43-11 > JAFGCR01. The sequence goes on from JAHIUN010000002.1 coordinate 37,820, forward strand.
ACCACCTTTTTTTCAGCCTGTTTCCAGCTGCGGTCGATAAGAGAATCGGCTTTTGATTCCTCAATAGGCCTAAAATAAATCAAGTCTCCCTTTTCCACTTCATCCTGACAGAACCAGAACAGTCGGACGAGGGGGTTCTGGCAGTAAAAAACGTTTTTTTCGGTTTTTAAATCCTCAATGGGCAAAACCCCTTCACCGCTTGCGCCAAAAACAATCGATTCTTCAAATTTATGAGGATATTTATTGGTAATAGGGGGTAAGAAAACCACTGTATCTCCCCGTTCAGGCTCTCCTAAATGGTAATTTAGCTTATCAATCAGGATGAATTCATTATTTTTTAGCGTATCGGCCATAGAGGAGCCGATGACCCGGAACGGGGAAATCAGAAACGTCCGGATCAGCACTACCAGTACAATGATGATGACCGCATTGTAGAGAATATCCGCCAAAAAAAGCCCGATTTCTTTCAGGGGTCTTCTTGGGCTGCTTTCTTCAGAGGTCTTTTTAAGCATAGTCTGTGTCTTAAAAAACGCGTACAAAGCTTAGCCGTTATTTAAATTATTTACAAGTTTTTTTATTTTTGCAATAATCAAGGTGGACAAAAAAATAAAAATGATTATCGATAAGCTTATTTTCAAAAAGCATCTGGAAAAAGGGGAGAAGATCCTCTACGTGGTGCATAAACATTGGATTGAAGTGGTAAAATCGACTTTGGAAGTGATTTTTTTTGGCTATGCCATACCATGGGCTTTATATTTTATCGGTTTTAATTCACCTCTCTTCTTCTGGATTGCCTTTGTCTGGTCTGCCGCTGCGACCATACGGTTTTTATATGTTCTGGTCGACTGGCTGAGTGACGCGTGGCTGATTACTGATATGAGTACGATTATCGTTGAATGGCATGGGATTTTCAGTAACACATCGGCGCGGGTAGGCTTTGAGGATATTGAGGGCGCATCTTACGAGATCAAAGGATTTTGGGGGACTATCCTCCGCTTTGGGAACATGACACTCCGGGTGATGTCAGGTTCTCATTTCGATCTTAAAAACGTTTCAAGCCCTAAAAAAGCAGAGCTGGCTTTGGCCCGGTTTCAGGATCAGTATCTAAATGACCGGAATATGCAGGACTCAACCAGCTTAAAAAGCCTGCTTTCAGATATGGTTTCGCATCATATTCGTGACATAAAATAAAAACGCGATATTTTAAAATTGGAAAATCGCACCTGCTGAGGTATAATACCTAGGCAATAAAAACAAAAAACAAACAAATCCCCCTGCTAAGGGGGAGCCGACTCTGAGCCCGTCGAAGAGACGGAGGGGGTCAAAAACAAAAACAAAAAATGAAAATTTTTCTGATCATATTAACCGTTTTTATAACGGTGGATGTGCTGATTGTCCTGTATGTCGTGTACCGGCGTATACGGCGTAAGGTTTCGGAAAAGGACAAGGCCAATATACGGAAGAACTGGAAAGAGATCATTCGCCAGCAGGACACACGGCACGCCATTATGGATGCGGATAAACTACTCGACCACACGTTGTATCTTTTTGGCTATAAAGGAAATTTGGGCTCTAAACTCAAAAAAGCCAATCGTCTTTTTAAAAACGTCGACAAGGTCTGGGCCGCTCATAAAGTGCGCAATAACATCGCCCATCAGATGAATTATCGGATCGATGAAAAGACCTATCGCAACACCATGCTGGCCTTTAAAGAGGCGTTTAAGGATTTGAAAATATTCTAAATAATCGAATAGTGGCTCGTATAGTTGGCCGAATTGTGGACCGAATGGTAGTAGCCACTATACGAGCCACGACATGGCCCACAATTCGGCCCACAATTCGAAATATGATACTAGGAATAACCGGCATCAGCGGATCAGGAAAACACACAGCTGCCCATTTTTTTGAACAGAAAGGGTGGGTGATTTTAGACGCGGATAAGATCGCTCATCGATCCTATCGTCCTTATACGGCTGTCTGGAAGGCAGTGATCCGTGAATTCGGAGAGGGGATTTTGAACACAGATGACACCATCAATCGGGTAAAGCTGGGCAAGATTGTTTTTAATGCTTCAGAACCCGAAGTGTCGAAAATGGCACTCTCCAAACTTAATCAAATCATTCACCCTTATATGAAACGGCGGATCAGGAACGAGATCCACCGCCATTTTCGGCGCCAGTCCAACATCGCCATTGTGGTGGCGCTGTGGCGGGAGTCAGGCTTGGAAGACTGCTGTGAAAAAATACTGCTTATTAAGGCGGCTTCCGAACTACGGAGCAGGCGGATCCAGGGGCGGGATGGTATTTCGCCGGAGACATACGGAATGCGGATCCAGAATCAAACCGAACCGCCCCAGTCGGATTTTGTAGTAGAAAATAGCGGATCGTTAGCGGATTTCAGAAAAAAACTGGCTCAGCTGGAGCTTTAAAAAGCGTTCTGGAAAAAGGCGCAAGAAAACGCCCGGGTTTTTAATGTGAAATATATATATAAGAAGCTATTGACAAAAATCGAAAAATTATTATAATGAATAACCAATAACTATATTTAGCCCTCTCATGTCCGAAAAACCAATTCCGAAAACTAAGGCTTCTTCCAAAGCGCCGCAATCCGGCGTGGATTTTGAAATCGATGTGTCTTTAAGTGGTCTGGAAGAAGATGGTCGGGCGTTTGATATTGACCCTAAACGTGCAGAAATTATTTCACGATCCCGCAAGGGCGAAGATATAGAACCCCGGCTAAAACAACTGCCCGAATGGGAAGCGGACGGTTTAGGCGAGACCGAGACGTACATCCCGGATTTGCCGCCCCATCCTCCTGTGCCACTGGAAGATAAAAAGGATGAGGATTATGAGATCAGGGTGATCCGGTATTTAAACAGTAAGATCCAGAAAACTGAAGTACTTGTCCAAAAGTTAAAAAATGATCCTAGCGCGCCGCCGGAAGTCATTGAAAGGGCTGAAAGAACGCTTGAATCACATCGGAAGGATTATCAGCGGTGCATGGAACAGCTGCAAAGCACTGCCTCAGAGACCGCCACCGACGCGTCGCTGGATGACGCGTTTGCGGATATTCTGGGCGAATTGAATGAGGCTGGATTTGAAGCCACAGGTAACGCGGATGATTTTCCTACTGAAGAGCAGGCCAAAGCCGCAGAGCGGCAGGATGAGCTCAATCGGATTCGGGAGCTAGTCAGTCAGCTTGATATGAATAGCACGGAAGGGGAATGGATTACTCATCAGTCGGAACATCTTAAAGGTCAGCCCGACAGAAAACAGCTCATCGATTATCTGACAAGAAAGCAGGAAGAGGCCGTAATAGAGTTTTTAAAACGCAAAGAGCTGGAACGGAAAACGGAGCAGGAAACGGCCATCCAGGAAGAAATCAAAAAACGCGAAGAGGAGCAAAGGATAAAAAAAGAGATCGGAGATTTCATTATGGATACAATCGTTGAAGGAAAAGGAGCGCGTATTGAGAATCTGGAAGCCTTTGAACGCCAAGGGGGAAAAGTGCATGAATCCGATTCATGGGGCTTTCGAAAAATCGAATGGAGAGGAAGATTTAATGTACTGGATGGAGACAATCGTCTGATAAAACCCATGGTCGGTCAGGAATGGTTTGATGCAGTGGGTGAATTCCATCTCTGGTCTTATAAACACAGTCCTACCTCTCGTGAAAAGAAGCTTATGGCTCCGATTAAAAAAGGAGGAGAGACTTATTTTCTTACAGTAGATGGCGAATTACTTCCTCTTCTATCCCCCACAGAAGAGCTCAGGGCTTTTTACGAAAACAAAGAGGAGGCGGAAGTGATAGAGGGCGAGCCGATCTTTATGGAATCGGCAGAACGTCATATTGTTTATGTCGAGATCCTGGCAGAAGAATTGGCAGCATTTGCCCAACGCTTTGATGAAGCGGATAAGCAGGCATTATTCAGCCTGAAAGACAAGATACTTGCGGTGAAAAATTCTGATATGGATTTGGATTGGAAGGCAGTCCTGTTATCAGTGAAAGAATGTGTTAAAAATGCGAAGTTAAGTGCAAATGTAGCTTTTATTAAAGACCGCCTATTCTTACGGCTGGCCAAAACCGCCCGGGCTTACGATGCGGAACTGGATTTTAACGGACTGGCTGAACTGGATGATTACCAGTGGGAACCTTATGGCCGATATGATCAGGGAGTCATCATCCAGTTTAATAAAGATAACAACCGAAAATACACCCTGATCCGTGATGGGAAACTGCTTTATTCGATGGGTGAGGCCTTAGATACACTAGAGCCCTTTGCCGGAAAGGTGGCACGGGTCTCCGCTCAGCGCGATAAAATGGTGTTGTATAACTTTATCCTCAAGGAAAACGGTGAATTATTCAATCAGGAATGGTTTAAATTCATTTATCCCTCCAATCATGGTATGTCCCGCTTGCGGACATTAGATGACCGCTATAATTATATGAATCCCGAAACAGGTCTTCTTATCAGTGATATCGGTTATGATGAGGCGGGCGATTTTGATAAAAGCGGAAAAGCACTGGTTAAACAGGCTGGTGAAAAATTTTACATTAATCGTGAAGGCAAACGGCTTCAGCCGATTCAGGTGGTCGCTTCAATAGTGGTCGATCGCCATTTTGATACGGCTAAAACCGGCCCCATTCCTACTATTGAAGAATTAAAAGCCCGTATTAAGGAGCGGACACAGGATGCGAAAGACCGGCACATCAGCCATCAGTTCAGAGATCGGTTTCAGGAATTAATCGAAGCGCATCCTGAGGTAAGAGAAGAACTTTATAGGCTTTTTAGCAGTTTCCGCCAGACAGTTAACATGCATATAGGCAAAAACGACAACGACAAAAAGATTCATGAGGATCATATAATCAAGACGCTTATAGGAAAAGTGGAAAAATCGGCGTTAAACAGAAAACTTAAACAGACACTGAGAGATACGATTTATAATTTAAGATATAAAAAGCCCATATGGGGAAGGGTAGATTTATTACCAGTTCCTCTTGTCACTGGTTTTAGTACATTGATCCAGGTTCACTCCGAAGAGAAGGATGCGTTGTTTAGCCTGATTATGCGCCTAGAGATGAAAATACAGCAATTTCCTAAAAAGGAACGCCATTCACGAGTCCTGCGCGAGAATCTTCGCAACCTTATATTTGGAAAAGAATCTAAGCTCAGTCTTAAAACCAAGCGAACGGTTTATGACATGCTCCTGACCATGATGAACAATCCCGATATTCAATGGGGTGGCTCATCAGCCGACCGCCAGACGTTTAAAAGAGAGCATACAGAAAGACGGATTAACCGATTGTGCGCATTTGCAGAAGGAGGCCGTATAGACGAGGCTTACCAGGGCTTTCAAAAGCTCTTACAGTCCGGCCATGGCCAGACTGTATTGAGTAAAAAACGAAGCACTTTAAAAACATTGGCGCTGTCTTTTTATCAGCATCTTTATCAGTTATCCCAGTCCTATCAGGCAGGAGACCGAAATCCTGCTTTAGTAAAAAAGTATAAGGACATAGAGAAAAAGACCATTGATGTATTGAGGTGCGCACACACAGCTGACCCTGATGATACGCAGATTCAGCAATTGATCGACCTATTAAAGACTCCGGAAAAACCGATCTCCCTCGCCGGAATGGAAAAGAAAGTAGCTCCTTCAGCCCGCTCAACAATAAAGCCAAGACGAAGTCGTTTGAAAATTTTAATCGTACTTGGAATGGCCGCAGCTGCTGCCATGGTAACCCACAGGCATATCTGCTCAGATAATTCGAAAGATAAAAAACCGGCGGTTACTCAGCCTTATAAGGGCAATATAAAAGCGGGTTTAGGGTTGGCGAAAGTCCAGACTGAACAAGGAAACATGAGAGCGGCAGGAATCCTGTTCCGCAGACTGCTGAAGGCCGAACCGAAAAACGCCGATATCCACGCGGCATACGGACAGTTTCTTATAAAACTTAATAAGCTGGAAGGAGCTGAATGGCATCTTAATCGGGCGCTTGAACTGGACCCGGCCAATGAACTGGCTCAGCGTGAATTAAAAAAAATAGAAACAAACGGCACGAAGTAATCCTCTAATTCATTCACATGAACCCTAATAAACCCGAAGTACACGATTGTCCTTACAATAATCCTGCCGAAAAGGTCCGTTTACGGAATCTGGTTGATTCTATGAACGTCCTGATCCGCCATCATAGTTCTTTATCCGGTGCGGAAAGTAAGGAGGATTTTGTAAAAGAGCTCCAGAAATTGCTTTTAAAATCAGGGTTGCCGAACGAGGTCCGAAGCCGGCTTCAGCCTTTTTATCTGAGCGCCCAGCTTAAAGCCGCTCATCACGATGAATGGTTTGATGCGGAGGCCATGAATGAGACATTCCAAGGGGCGATGGACGCTTGCCTGGAGCAGGGCTCGCTTGAAAGATTACAAGACTTGGCCGTAAGAACCCGGGCGCTTATCAGCCAGCGGTTTGATACCAATACCCCCCTTTCGCCTGAAAAACAGCTGAAAAAAGACCTTCTTGCTATCAGCAATGTAAATCCGGTTCATTCACGGGTACGCAATTTTTTCCGGAAAAAGATCCGGGAGGGTATTCCAAAAAAATCGTTTGATTTTAATGCTGTTTTAGAAGAATTAAAAAAAGACTGGAAGGTCAGACAGAGCACCGCTGAGATAAAAGAAGCTGAACGCCGTGAGAAGGCCGATAAAACTTTAAACAGCATCCGCGCGGATATTCAGATGGAACAGCATATACGGGAAGTGTTAAGAACTCCCGCCAAACCGAAAGAAGAAGTGAATGTGGCTAAAGTTGCCGAGCAGGCTCTGGCTGACCAGCTAGAAAGACTGCCGCAGACAAAGCCTCAAATCCAATTTTCTGGCGACATGGTGGAGGTGGACAGCAAGGCTTCTGAAACACCTGCAGTGCCACCGGAAGCCGACACAGCTTTTCCTCCTTTAACAGGGATGCCGATGGAAGAATTCAGTCCGCTGATGGAAGATCCTGAAGCTGAAAAGCCAGCGGCTGAACCTGAACAGCCGGAAGTCCCGGCCGCCAAAAAAGATTTACTATCCCGCCAGTTCACCAAGATCATCGGCCCGGAAAAGAATCAGTGGAACGGCCTGATGATGGCAACGTTTTCTGGGAATGAAAACAGTGTCCGGCGTTTTCTGAAACAGGGAATCGATGTGAACGAAGTAGATGAGACAGGGTACACTCCTCTTATGCTCGCCGCGGAAAATGGATTCACCCACATTGTTAAAATTTTAATCGACCATAAAGCGGACTGGAAACTAAAAGATAAAAAAGGGGAAACCGCTTTGGATAAAGCCTGCCGGGTCGGCCATAATGAAGTAGCGGCTATTTTGGCCTTTAAATGGGGGAATAAAGCCAGTCATGACAGAGATTATGAACTGGCCCGCCAATATTTTGAGCAGGTAATCAATCTTGATCCGAATTTTTTATTGGCCCGTGAGAATCTCAGTTATGTACTGGAGCGGTTGGAAGAATTAAAACTGGCCGCCGAAAAAAAAGCGCGTTTACTCATCAAATCCGCCCGCCAGGCGGTTCAGATGGGAGGCAATTTTAACAATCAGAACGATTTTGAAAGGGCGCTCGAATGCTATAAAAAGGTATTTACCCAGGGTTTTAATCCGACGCCGGATATTGTGGCGATGGCGCACTTTGGTATGGGACAGGTTTATTTAAAGAAAAATGAACTGGAACCTGCCAAAGAGCATTTTGAAGAGATCTTAAAAACCGACCCAAATCATTTTGATGCCTGCTATTATCTGGGTTATATTTTTCATCGGCAGGAGAATCTGGAGGCGGCAAAGATCTGGTACAATAAAGCGCTTCAGATCCGGCCGGATGACGGACGGGTAAAAAATTATCTCAGCGCCATCCGGAACCAGGAGACTCCAAGGACTTCTTCGGGGAGTACGCTGGAAGATGCTTTTGCCGCTCTGGCCGTTCAGCAACAGGATAAAGAAACGGAATTTCAGGCGACAATGGGGCAGAGTGAGATTGATGTGCCGGGAGATATGCTGTCCTGTGAATCGGGTGATGACGCTGAACCTTATAATGCGCCAGACATTAATCAGCTGAATGGCATTGGCCTTCCTGTTGAACCCGATAACCTGCCTCCTCCGCCTCTTCCTCCGGATGCGATTCCGGCAGGAGAAGACGCTTCTGGCTTTACTTCTCCGGCGGTTCGCGGTCAAAGTAGTCAATTGAGCGAAGAAGAACTCGAACGCAAACGAGTCCGGGCCAGAAAGCGCTTGGAAGAACTTTGTCGTGTGATTGCCTGTGAAGAGCATCGTTTAGGAGAAGAATTAGACGAGGCAGTCAAAGGTTATGTGACATTGGTCAAACAGCCGACACTTTCCTGTATCGAAGGAGTGGATCATCGAATGATTGCGATTAAATTGCGTGATTTATGGAGACAGGGACTGATGAAGGATTTTACTCCTGTAGAAATGGCCCATGCTCAGGATCTGGCCGTCAGCGATAAAATCAGTGGGAGAGAATCGGAAGAATACTTTATTGCCTTGGTTGAATATGGAAAAAGCTGTTTTGAAACCAAAACCCTTGTAGGGTTTAAAAAGGCGAAATCCCTTTTCTCCAAAGCGCTCAAGATCATTAAAGAACCGGAAGAAAAATATATGTGGGTAATAGATTTGCTGAATGAGACTAGGGAGTGGATAGGAAAACTGAAAGAAGAAGAAAAACCAGTTAGAATCGAGAAAGATTTTGAAAATTCATTACGTCCGCCCACGATCGTGGCTCCGGATATGCCCGAAGCGGTGCGCAAGGAAGCGCAGGGGGGTATGGGGATTTTCAACAGTAAAACCCGGAAATTCGTACCAGGGAAAACCAAGGTGCGGCGGGAGGAACCCAAAACAATTCCCCGAGGGGAGGTTTTAGAGAAAAGATTAGCAGAGCGTATGGGAAATCTGGCTGATGAGCCGGTCACTCAAAAAAATATCAAGATTCCCGAAAAAGTCTGTCGGTCAGGTCAAGATGAATTTGAAGCCATGCCGCCCACAATACCAAACGCCGCATCGAAAAAGGAGATTGCTGATAATCCGGAGTTCCGCCGTAACGCCCAAAAGCTTCGGCATCAGTACATAGAATCTAAAGACCCTGCTCACAAAAGCATGCTCCAGAAGACTATCATCAAATATCATCACGATGACATCACTTTTCATCAGAAAAAGAGTGCAGAATCGTATCTGGAATTTGGTATCAGCCTGATTACTTTCGGAGACAAACCCCGAGCCGCCCAGGCATTGAATGAGGCTTTGGCATTAGTGCGCGAGGACCAGCAGACACTGAAAGGGCAGATCAATGAATGGCTGGGGAAACTGGACGAAAAAGCGGTTTAAATTCTTCGTAACTCGTAACTTGTAATTTATCCCGCAGGGCGGGGCGTAATTTGTAATTGAATATTTTATTAAAATTACAAGTTACAAATTACGAATTACAAGTTACAATAAATGACGTTATCAAGTTACAGCGTTATTGATTATGGAATACGAACCCGTGATCGGCATTGAGATCCACGCAAGGATCAATTCTAAAACCAAACTATTCTGCCGTTGCAGTAATATTATTTTTAATGAAAAGCCAAATAGTCATGTGTGTGGTATTTGTATGGGGCATCCGGGTATGCTGCCAGCCACGAATCAGGAGGCCGTGAAGAAGGGGATCAAGGCGGCACTGGCTTTGGGGTGCGAGATCAAAGAGTTCTCTAAATTCGACCGTAAAAGTTATTTTTATCCGGATTTGCCAAAGGGCTATCAGATATCCCAGTACGACAAGCCCATTTCGGAAAACGGAAAAATCGTTATCACATTGTCTGACGGCAGTGCAAAAACAATCGGTATCACCCGCCTGCATCTGGAAGACGATGCGGGTAAACTCACTCACACAGCAGGTGGTACATTGGTTGATTTCAACCGTTCCGGCACACCGCTTATGGAAATCGTCAGTGAGCCCGATATGCGCAGTGTGGAAGAAGCAAGTTTATACGCCCGTCAGATTCAGAAGATCGTACGATACGTAGACGCCTCCGATGCAGATATGGAAAAAGGACAGATGCGTTTTGACATCAATGTCTCCCTTCGGCCAAAGGGCCAGAAGGAATTCGGCGTGCGGAGTGAAACGAAAAACCTCAATTCTTTCCGAAGTCTGGAAAAGGCTTTAGAGTACGAGATCAAACGCCAGACGGAGATCCTGGAGGGCGGTGGCGAAGTGGTGCAGGAGACCCGTGGCTGGGATGATAATAAAGAAGTCACGATTTCCCAGCGCGGTAAAGAGGGAGCAGCCGATTATCGCTACTTCCCCGAACCGGATATTCCGCCGCTGGTGGTGACCAAAGAGATGATTGAGGAATTGAAGAAAGAAATTCCGGAACTGCATGATGCGAAAGCCGACCGCTATCAGTCCGAGCTTGATCTGCCGGCCAATCACGCTCATCAGCTTTCGGGCAATGCACCGCTGGCCGCTTATTTTGAAGAAGCTTTAAAAGTATCGGGCGAACCGAAAAAAACCGCTAATTGGATTCTGTCTGAACTCATGGGAAGGCTTAATGAAAGTCAAATGTCAATTGTCAAATGTCAATTGTCACCCGAAAATCTCGGTAAACTCGTTAGGCTCATCGAAGACGGTGTGATTTCCGGTAAGATCGCCAAAGATATTTTCCCGGAAGTTTATGAGGGGAATTTAGACCCGGAAAAAGTGGTGGAAGAAAAAGGGCTGAAGGTAATGAGTGACACGGGCGAGCTTGGAAAAATATGTCAGGAGGTCATCGACCGAAATCCAAATATCGTTGCGGATTTTAAAGGGGGGAAAGAAAAGGCCATCGGTGGCTTGGTGGGTCAGGTGATGGGGGCGACGAAAGGGGCTGGGAATCCGAAGATAGTGAATGAGATTTTGCGGAAACAGCTGTCTGAACTGTGATTATTATGATGGAATGATTTTTATGATTAACTTTTTTCAGTTTATTTTAAAAAATTGAAAAATCATGTTAATCAATTAATCACATAAATCACAGTTCAGACAGCTGTCAACCTTAACCGTTCGCTTTTAAGAGTGAAAATATGGTATAATTTATAAGAATTAAAAATTCAAAAATTAGAAATTAAAAATTATCATCATGCCCATCATCCCAACCGTTATCGACAAAACCCCTGAAGGGGGAGAGCGTGTGTACGACATTTTCTCCCGTCTTTTAGAAGAACGGATTATTTTCCTGGGTTCTGCCATCAACGACGAAGTCGCGAATACCGTGATCGCCCAGCTGCTCTTTCTGGAAAAGGTCGACCCGACTAAAGACATCACCATTTACGTGAACTCACCGGGAGGTTCGGTTTCCGCCACGCTCGCCATGTATGACACCATGCAGCTCATTAAATGCGATGTATCCACTGTCTGTCTCGGTATCGCGGCGTCCGGCGGTTCCATCATTCTGATGGGTGGCACGAAAGGAAAGCGATTTATTCTGCCTCATTCCGAAGTCATGATCCATCAGCCTCTGGGCGGCACCGAAGGTCAGGCCACTGATATTGCCATTCACGCTGATCACATCGTACAGACCAAAAAACTGCTGAATCAGATGATTGCAAGGCACACGGGTCAGACCATGGAACAGGTAGAAAAAGACACGGAGCGCGACAAATTCATGCGCGCCAAAGAAGCCCTGGATTACGGCATTGTGGATAAGATCATTGAATCGAAGAAATAATTAAATTCAAAAACTGAAGGCGCGGATTATCATCCGCGCTTTTTTGTGATGGTTAAAAATTGACAAAACATAAAATAAAATGCATAATACTCCCCATGTCCAAAAGGAAGCATAAAAATCGGCCAAGGAAACAACCATCTAAGCAGCCACAGCAGATATTTGTAAAGCCTGAAGAAGCAATAGCGGGTCATACCCGCCGAAACATATTAATAGGTTTTGGAGGAGCTGTTGCAACGGGAGGTGTTTTAGGCCTTATTAAATTTTTAGGCGGAGAAAAGGTTACTCAAAAACAGGTGCCCAGAAATGTACCTCAAAAACGCCCAGTTACCCCAAAATTACCTGAATATGATGAATGGGCTTCGAAGATCGAATTGCCTCAATTTCATTTAGAAGAACAGCTCAATTGGAGTATGGACAAAAGATTGGATTATTTTTTACCTCAGAATGTGGGATTAGAAAAGGTAAAAAAGTTGTTAGATCAGTTTGACGATTTAAAAGAGAAGACATTTCGTAGTTTAGATAATGCGAAAAATTTACCAGAACGAAACGCCACAATTGAACATTTTTTTAGTGAACTGGTAAGTTTATATCTTACTGCAACAGGAGAGGCTGAAAAAACATCAGACTCTGCCTATGAAGATTTAAATCGATTTTTGTTGGTTGGTAATCAATTCTTATTTGGGACGAAATTCTATGGGCTTTATTCAGTCAAAGAAGTTTTAAATGTAATTATACAGCATAATAACAAGAAAACCCAAATCCCTATTATTTTTGCAAGAAAGCAACATGATCTTCTTCCTGTTATTCTTGATGCGCCTGATAACCTCGACTCTTCTATTGCGGCTCATGATAAAAAAGCCAATTGTATTTATATTGACGAGATAAGATTAGCACGAAGTATAAAAAGCGATTTAGAATTATTAGAGAATAGCTACCGTAGATTAGGTAAAAAAATGAGACAAATCGATAAGCAGGCTTTATTCAGAGGTGTGCTAAATGCCGTAATTGCGCATGAATCAATGCATGCTATTTTACATTCTATGGGAATTGACTCTATGGGAAATGATGCCATTAAACGAAAAGGGAATATCAGATTAATCGGAGCTACACTTAGGCAGTTTGAATATGAACATTATAATAATATCAATTTGCATGAATTAGCCGCTATGGGATATGGCCTTTTCTCTTCTGGTGAAAGCGCCATTTTAAATATACTTAATACGACTGATCCTCCAGGAAGGAGCAGCAGATACGAAATGGCATTTAATATTGCAATGGCTGGGATTGTACATTCTCGTACTATTGACCACGATACACATCAGGAACTTTTAACAGGAAAGGTATCTTCTAATACTCTAATTTCAGCAATTTCGCAGATGTCTGACGAGGAATTGCACCGTATTGGCAAACTAATGGCTAAACTGGCTATTTATCTGACACAGGAATGATAGCTTTGCTATACTGTTCGCATGTTTCATTTACTCAAACAATCCGGCAAAGCCCGTCGCGGCACCCTTAAAACCGCCCACGGGGAGATCCAGACTCCTTTTTTTATGACGATCGGCACGGTGGGGGCGGTCAAGGGCCTGCTTCCGTCTGAAGTTAAGGAGCTGGGTGGTCAGGTGATTTTGGCAAACACATATCACCTCCACCTGCGTCCGGGTGAGGATGTTGTGGAGAAAGCGGGCGGTCTGCACAAATTTATGGACTGGGACGGGCCGATCTTAACCGATAGTGGCGGGTATCAGGTCTTTTCATTATCCAAAATCCGGAAACTGAAAGACGACGGGGTAGAATTCCAGTCACATCTGGACGGGAAGAAGATTTTTTTAACCCCCGAAAAGGCAATCGAAATTCAGATGAAATTGGGATCCGACATCATGATGGTCTTAGACGAATGCCCCGCCGCCGATGCGGAACGGAAATACATCGAGAAGTCATTGGAACTGACCACCAAATGGGCACAGCGTTGCAAACAATTCCACGATGCCCCACAATCGCCCCACAATCGCCCCACAATCGCCCCACAATTGTTATTCGGCATCGTCCAAGGCGGTATGCATCCGGATCTCCGTGAACGTTCCGCTAAAGAACTGGTGGCCATCGATTTCGACGGATACGCGATCGGCGGTTTGTCGGTCGGTGAACCGAATGAAGTCATGTATCAGATGATCGAACATACGGTGCCTCATTTGCCGGAAGACAGGCCCCGGTACCTGATGGGGGTGGGCACGCCGCAGGATATTCTGGAAGCCGTGGAGCGGGGGATCGATATGTTCGACTGTGTGCTTCCCACCCGGAACGCCCGCCACGGCCACCTGTTCACCTCGGAAGGGATCGTGCGGATAAAAAACGAGCGTTATAAAGAGGATTTTACCCCTCTGGATCCGGAATGCGGATGTTATACCTGCAAGCACTTTACCAAAGCCTATCTGCGCCATTTATTTATGGCGAACGAACTTTTAAGTCTTCGCTTAAACACCCTCCACAATGTCGCGTTTTATCTGAATTTAATGAAACAGATCCGCGAGGCGATTGAAGAGGATCGGTTTGATGAATTTAAAAAGGAATTTTTAAATAAATATAACCCGTAAACTGAAGGCGCGATATCGTTATCGCGCCGGCGCGGAATCGATTCCTCGCCTTCAGAGTTTCGGATAATCCGGCTTGCCAATGAACCTCCCACCCCAATCACAACTCACCGATAAAAAATACAATGAGATCCTCCAGTTAATCGATGATCTGAAGGTGGATCTTTCGGACATTGAAGAAAAATTCATCCATGGAGGCGGGCGGGGCGGTCAGAAGATCAATAAAGCCAGCAATACCGTCCAATTGCACCATCTGCCTACGGGTACCATCATCAAATATCAAAAACACCGTGAGCGCGCCATGAACCGCATCCTGGCCTTGAGGGAACTTTTAGACAAGCTCAATCCCGATTCCAAAAAAGCAAAAGAGATCGAAAAAATACGCAAACAGAAGAAACGGCGGAAGCGAAGAACCAGCCCGGAAGAGTGATAATTATTTAGTTACCCCATCCAGAATGTCTCCCAAATTTCCAACCTGTCCGGCGGTATCTTTTAAATTGCCGACTGTTTCGTAGAACTCCCGGTATTGTCCGATAAGCTGTTCAATAGCTCCGCTTTCACGGATGTATTTGAAAAAATAAACTCCTCCTACAATCGGCAGGACGATGAAGATCAGGAAGAAAACAAAGCTGATGATCCCGCGGAAGATGGCGAGGGCCCGCGCCGTCTTTTGGTATTTCAGAATCTGGTCGAGCTTGGCTTCCAGCACGGTAAAATCCGGCCCCTTAGCTCCTGTTTTGGCCGGGGTGACTTTACCCTCTTTATCCAGATCATCTAATGTTTGCATAGTGATGGGGTTTATTTTTTATGAAGAATTTGAATATTGGCTTCCTTTATATCCTTTTCCGGCAAATCAGAAGGAGCCCCCAGTGTCAGGTCTTTGGCTTTTTGGTCTTTAGGGAAGGCGATTACTTCGCGGATATTAGGCTCATCGGTAAAAAGCATAACCATTCGGTCCAGTCCCGGTGCGATTCCTCCATGCGGAGGAGCGCCGTAACTGAAAGCTTCCAGCATATGGCCAAAACGCATTTCAGCATCTTCGGGGGTGATTTTTAAAATATCAAATATCTTTTGCTGTAAATCGTGTTCATGTATACGAATGCTTCCGCCGCCGACCTCAACCCCGTTCAGTACAATATCGTAAGCAATTGACCGTGCCTCTTCCGGCTTTGTATCCAGGAGTTTCAGGTCTTCATCCATGGGTCTGGTAAAAGGGTGGTGTACAGCTCCTATTTCACCTGTTTCTTTGTCTTTTTCAAATAATGGGAATTCATTCACCCATACATAAGAGAAGGTTTCAGGATCTCTCAGGTTCAATTTATCCGCGCAAGCCAGCCTAACCTGTCCCAAAGCTTCACATGCGGTTATAAAATTATCAGCCCCAAAGAACACGATATCACCAGTTTTAGCTTTAGCTTTTTTGGTGATTTCCTCAATTTCCTTCTCAGATAAGAACTTGGCAATAGGGGATTTGATCTCATTTTCTCTGTAAACAAAATAGGCAAGGCCTTTGGCACCGTGGATTCTAGCCAGCTCCTCCAGCTTATCCAGCTCGCTTCTTGGCCAGTCTGCAATTCCTTCAACTTTCAAGGCTTTAACAACCCCACCATCTTTAACAGCGTTTTTAAACACGCCGAATTCACTGTTTTTCACAATATCGGAAACATCTGTAATCTCCATTTCAAAACGCAGATCAGGCTTGTCACTTCCAAAACGCTCCATAGTCTCCTTCCAGGTTAAAACAGGGAAGGGTTTTTTGAGTATTTTTTTGTGGGGAATCAGTTTTTCAGTAAGTTCAATAAATAGGCGCTCGGTTATTTCCATAACATCTTTTTCCTCCACAAAACTCATCTCCAAATCCAATTGGGTGAATTCCGGCTGGCGGTCGCCTCGCTGGTCTTCATCGCGAAAACATCTGGCCATCTGGAAATACTTATCAAAACCAGAGATCATCAAGAGTTGTTTTAATTGCTGAGGGCTTTGAGGAAGCACAAAGAATTTTCCAGGGTAAAGCCTGCTTGGCACAAGGTACTCACGGCTTCCTTCAGGCGTTCCTTTAATAAGGATCGGGGTTTCAATTTCTAAAAATTCCTCTTTATCCAGAAAATCCCGGATCATTTTTACCATTTTATGTCGGAGTATAATATTATCCCTCATCTTGTTACGCCGCAGATCCAGATATCGGTATTTAAGCCTTAATTCTTCGCCGACCGGTTTTTCCTGATCGATTTCAAATGGGGGAGTTTTTGATTCATTCAGAACCTCAGCCTCATTTATGTAAACTTCGACCTCTCCGGTTTTGAGATTTTTGTTTTCCTGACCCTTCATTCTGAGTCGGACTTCACCGGTAACTTTTAATACAAATTCAGGACGTACCTTCTCGGCTGTCTCCCAGCTTTTTTTATCGAATTCAGGATCAAAAACGACTTGAGTAAGCCCGTAACGGTCCCGTAAATCAATAAAAATCACGCCGCCATGGTCGCGCCGCCGGTGAACCCAGCCGGATAAGGTGACGGTTTTTCCTTTGTCCGATGCTGTTAGCTCTCCGCAGGTATTAGTTCTGTACATGATTCAATTTTTAATCAATTTTTATTGTCTGAATTTTGAAATTAGATATTCAATAAAAACTAAAAATTAAAAACTAAAAATTCTTAGTCATTCTAAGTCAAATCAGAGACATGCGCAAATTTATTCCTTCACATCAATTCCTAATATTCCCTCCAGCTGAGAAGCGGTGATCGGCCCCTTGCGGATGATGTATACATGGTCACTCTCTACTTTGATGACGGTTGAGGCTTTGCCGTGCCGTGCGATCTTCCCTTCAATAACCAGATCGGGTTGATTGGCTCTATTTTTAAAACCTTCCGCGACCTCTTCACAGTTAAAGCAAAGCGGGTCGCCGGACGGGTTAGCACTGGTGGTGATAAGAGGTCCTCCGAATGCCCGCAGAATATCTTGTGTGGAGTCGTGCATGGGAACCCGCAGTCCGATAAAGGGAGTTTCCGGAAAGTAAGCAGTTGGAATCATCGGCCCCTTGGGAAGGAGAAGGGTTACGGCACCAGGAAAGAGTTTGTGGACAATAAATTTACTGAATTCATCCAAAACGACATATTTTTCTATTCTTAGCTGTTCCGGAACGGAAATCATAATACTCATCGGCTTTTTGTAATCCCGCCCTTTAATAGCCTGCACGTTTTTGACCGCTTTCGGGTTCATCACATCCGCGGCCAGCCCGTAACAGGTATCCGTGGGATGCGCGATGACGCCGCCCTTTTTCAGGACGTCCACAGCCTCGCGCAAAGTGTCTGGATTAAAAGGGACTATTTTCATAACGAAACGACGATACAGTAAAATGATTGAAAATTGAAATAAAATCCACTACACTGATTTGGAAAATGATCAAACAACTGAATTACTTAAGGCAATCTCTCCATTCTGCGGTGGCAGAGGGGGATTATTTTTTTGTAATTTGTAATTTATCCCGCTTCGCGGTATGTAACTTGTAACTGGTAATTTTTGCTTTATATTCCTGCTATTTGCAAATTACAAGTTACGAGTTACCAATTACAAATTACAACCAAGTCAATCTATGAAAAAAAATATCCCTTTCAAGAAAGTAATTTTATTAGGTTCAGGCGCCTTGAAAATAGGCGAGGCGGGTGAGTTCGATTATTCCGGGTCTCAGGCTATTAAGGCATTTAAAGAGGAGGGGATAAAGGTCGTTCTCATCAATCCCAACATCGCCACGAACCAGACCTCTAAGGGGTTGGCGGATAAGATCTATTTCCTCCCCGTCACTCCTTATTTTGTGGAGCAGGTGATTAAAAAAGAAAAGCCCGATGCCATCGCGCTGAGTTTCGGCGGGCAGACGGCGCTGAATTGCGGGGTGGCTCTGCATGAGTCAGGTGTTTTAAAAAAATATAAGATTAAAGTGCTGGGTACTCCTGTTAGGTCGATTCAGCTCACCGAAGACCGCCAGCTGTTTAAAAATGCACTGAACGAAATCGGAATTAAATCCCCTAAAAGTGTGGCTTGTACCACGGTTGATCAGGCGAAAAAAGCATCATTAAAAATCGGTTTCCCGGTGATGATCCGTGCAGCTTTTGCGTTAGGAGGATTAGGATCCGGAGTCGCTAAAAATCACAGCGAGCTCAATACCGTTCTTAAAAAAGCCTTTGCCGCCTCGCCGCAAGTGCTGGTCGAGGAGTATTTAAAAGGCTGGAAGGAGATCGAATATGAGGTGGTGCGTGATAGTAAAGACAACTGCATCACGGTTTGCAACATGGAAAATTTCGATCCGCTGGGCATTCATACAGGCGAATCCATCGTGATCGCGCCCAGCCAGACCCTTACCAACCACGAATACCAGAAGCTCCGCAATATCGCCTTAAAAACAATCCGTCATCTGGGGATCGTCGGTGAATGCAATATTCAGTACGCGCTTGATCCGAAATCCGATGATTACCGGGTGATCGAAGTGAACGCCCGCCTGTCCCGCTCATCCGCTCTTGCCTCAAAAGCTACCGGTTACCCACTGGCGTATGTGGCCGCCAAGCTGGGGCTGGGGTATGGATTAACAGAACTGCGTAACGCCGTCACACAAAAAACCTCTGCCTGTTTTGAACCGGCGCTCGATTATGTGGCGCTTAAAATCCCTCGCTGGGATTTAAATAAATTCAGAAAAGTCAGCGAAGAGATCACGACGGAAATGAAATCGGTAGGAGAGGTGATGGCACTTGGTCGCAATTTTGAAGAGGTGCTTCAGAAAGGCCTTCGTATGATTCAGATCGGTGCGTACGGATTAGAACCGGATATGTTTGAATTCAAAGACTTAAAAGAAGCGGTCGAAACACCGACGCCGAAACGGGTATTTGCTTTGGCACAGGCAATCGACAAGGGATATTCAGTCGAAAAGCTGTACAAGCTCACTGGCATCGATCCCTGGTTTCTAAGCAAAATAAAAAACATCCGGCAGGTTGCTAAAAAGGTCAAAAAGGCCAAAGCGCTTACCAGTATCTCCGAAGACCTGATGCGTACGGCCAAAAAAGCCGGTTTTTCCGATAAACAAATAGCCCGCATACTGAAAGACCACGAATATAAAGTCCGCGAATACCGAAAGAAGCTCGGCGTCATCCCGGTGGTCAAACAGATCGACACTTTAGCCGCCGAATTCCCGACTAAAACCAATTATCTTTACCTCACTTACTGGGGCGATAAGAATGACATTTCTGATCTCAGATCTCAGATATCAGATTCGAATCAGAAATCCCGAATCAGAAATCAGAAATCGAAGAAAGCAATTGTTTTAGGAAGCGGTCCTTACTGCATCGGCTCTTCCGTCGAGTTTGACTGGTGCTGTGTGAACGCGGTTAAAACGCTTCACAAGGAAGGCTATGAGTCCATTATGATCAATTATAATCCGGAAACCGTGAGCACGGATTTTGATGAATGCGATAAGCTGTATTTTGATGAACTGAGTCTCGAACGGGTGCTGGATATCGTGGACAAGGAAAACCCGGACGGCACGGTGGTCTCCATGGGCGGTCAGATCCCCAATAACCTGGCACTCAAGCTCAACCGCGCAAAGGTGAAGATCATGGGAACGTCCGTTCAGTCTATCGACCGCGCCGAAAGCCGTGATAAATTCTCCGCCCTTCTGGACAGCCTTGGTGTGGATCAGCCCGAATGGAAGGCGTTTACCAAAATTGAAGACGCTTACAAGTTTGCCGATAGAGTCGGTTATCCGGTGCTCGTCCGGCCCAGCTATGTTCTCTCGGGCGCGGCCATGCGGGTAGCTCACACTCACGAAGAGCTGGAAGACTTTTTAGGGAAGGCAGTGCGTGTGAATACCGAGGCGCCCGTGGTGATTTCTAAATTTATGGTGGGCGCGCGTGAAATTGAAATGGACGCAGTGGCCTCAAAAGGAAAGGTTCTCATTTACGCCATTGCTGAACACGTGGAAGACGCGGGGGTACACAGCGGCGATGCGACCATCGTATTACCTCCCCAGCGAACGTATTTAGAAACAGTTCGCCGTGTGAAAAAGATCGGGAAGGAGCTAGCGAAATCTCTGAACATCACAGGTCCTTTTAACATCCAGTTTCTGGCTAAAGACAATCAGATCAAGGTGATAGAGCTCAATCTTCGTGCCAGCCGTTCGTTCCCATTTGTATCCAAGGTTACAAAATACAACTTCATCGATATCGCCACCAAGGCCATGCTCGGCAAAGCGGATATGAAAGCCCGTTATCAGACCGTCGATCTGGATTATGTAGGTGTTAAATTTCCGCAATTTTCTTTCCCGCGGCTTAAGGGGGCAGACCCAGTATTAGGGGTGGAAATGGCCAGTACCGGTGAGGTAGCCTGTTTTGGAAACGACTTCGAGGCCGCCTTCCTAAAATCCTATTTGGCGGTGGGGTATAAAATACCAAAAAAGAACATCCTGCTCTCCGTCGGGAAACTGAAAGATAAGATCAGTATGCTGGGCGCTGTCCGCCAGCTTCAGGCGATGAAATTCAACCTCTTTGCAACGGAAGGTACGGCAAAGTATTTAAAAGAAAACGGCATTAAAGTCACCAAGCTCCACAAAGTCTCCACGAATAAAAAACCAAATATCTCGGAATATGTGAAGGCGGGTAAAATCGATTTAGCGATTGTGATTCCTACTAAATACGCTCACGATGAAATCACAGCGGGTTACCAGATCCGCCGCATGGCCGTGGATCAGCACATCCCGCTTCTCACCAACATCCAGTTCGCTAAAGCCCTGATCCGCTCCATCGAAAAGTATAAGATAGAGGATTTGGAGATTAAGGAGTGGGGGGAATATAAGAATTAAAATTTTGTAGCATCACGCCATGGCGTGATGCTACAAAATTTATCCCATTAGCTCCTTCACCACCTTGCTAACCACATTCCCGTCCGCCTGGCCTTTCAGCTTGCCCATCACGGCGCCCATCACTTTGCCGAAATCCTGAGGACCGGCTGGTTTAACCTGGCCGATTACTTCCTGAACGATTTTCTTAACCTCATCTTCACCCATCTGTTCAGGCATATATTTTTCCAGAATTTTGATTTCATCCAGTTCTTTCTGGGCAGCCTCTTTATTTCCGCCTTTCTCAAAGCCTTCTGAGGCCTCTCTGCGCTGTTTGATTCCCTTCTTCACCAAATCCACCACCACTTCATCCGTGACCTTCATATCCGCGCCACTGACTTCATAATTCATGATGGCGGCTTTAAGCATGCGGAGGGTGCTTAATTTAAGCTCCTCTTTAGCCTTCATGGCGTCGGTGAGGTCGGCGATTATTTGGTCTTTTAGCATGATAAGTATTGTTTAAGAATGGACTAAGAATTGCCTCGAGAATTGCCTTCAGATTTAACAATTCTTAAGCAATCCTTTAGCAATTCTTAGCAATTTATTTATTATAAACCTTACACCTCAAATGCGCTCCGGAACCCCTGAGTTTCAGCGCTTTATCCAATCGGTCAAAAGCGGAGATATAGGCAGCCTCACGCAGAGTGCACTTGTGTTCATTCTGAAGGTCTAGAATACGCACTAACGCTTCGATTATGGCACGTTTCAGTTTTACCTCCACTTCTTCGAGCGGCCAGTAATAAGCCTGTTGGTTTTGCAGCCATTCAAAATACGAAACGGTTACACCGCCTGAATTGGCCAGGATATCAGGGATAATCACTACACCCTGTTTGCTTAGATATTCATCGGCTTCCGCGATAGTGGGACCATTGGCCAGCTCCAGAATAATCTTAGCCTTGATGTTTTTCATATTAGCTTCTGTCACCTGGTTTTCCATGGCGGCCAGCACCAGGATATCGCAGGGTTTTTCCAGAATTTCCATCGGTCCGACCGCCTTTCCTTCATCGCAGTTTGTCACAGAACCTTTTTCTTTTTTAGACTTAACAATGCAGAACGGATCCATACCCTTTTCGTTATATAAGCCCCCTTTGCTGTCGCTCACACCCACGACCGTAAAGCCCATGCTGTGCAGGATCTCAGCGGCGAAACTGCCCGCATTCCCAAACCCCTGAACAATCACCGTAGTTCCTTCCGCTTTCATATCATGCCGTTTCATATATTCTTCCAGCACATACGCTCCGCCTTGGGCGGTTGCCGTACCACGGCCCAAAGACCCGCCCACCTCGATTGGCTTGCCGGTTACCACACCGGGGCTATATTGATTCACCAGCCGGCTGTATTCATCCATAAACCAGGCCATTATCTGAGGGGTGGTGTACATGTCGGGTGCGGGAATGTCATGGTTAGGACCGATGACCTGATAAACCGCCTGCACATATTTGCGGGTGAGACGTTCCAGTTCGCCCTTGCTCATTTCTTTAGCGTTACAGCATACGCCGCCCTTTCCTCCGCCATACGGAATACCGGCCACTGCGCATTTAAAGGTCATTTCCGTGGCCAGCGCCTTGATCTCATCCAGATCCACATTGGGCAGATAACGTATACCCCCTTTAAAAGGCCCGCGAAGTTCGGAATGCTGAACACGGTACGCCTCAAAATATTTCATCTCCCCGCTATCCATCCGGACCTGCAGATTGACCATTAATGTTTTTTGAGGATAGGAAAGAGTATCTAAAGTCTCCTGGTCAAGCTTCATGATCTTGGCCGCCTTGTTCATGTTTTTTAGAGTATTTTCGTAGAAGTTCATTTTATTAGGTTAAAAATTACACTACAAGATTACAAAATTAATTGAAAATTGAAAATTGAAAATTGAGGAAATAATGGATTATTACTTTACAATCCGCGGAATTCTTTCATTAATTCTGGTCGTCACCTCATAGTTGATGGTCTGACTTTGTTCACCGATGGCTTCGGCAGAGATCTCTTCGTTTTTCTGTTTACCGATCAGCACGACCTCATCTTCAAGTTTTACGTTCGGAATATCCGTTACATCCGCCATGATCATATTCATACACACACGGCCGATAACCGGTGCCTTTTTACCGTGTATCAGCACTGATCCGCGACTGCTTAAAAGCCGGACAAATCCATCGTAATAACCAACAGGCAGAACCGCGATACGGCCGTTATACGGCATCTCATGCGTGCATCCGTAGCCGACCAGCGCCCCCTTTTTCACCTCTTTTATCTGCGCCACCACTGTCTTCCAGGTAAGGGCTGGTTTAAGGTCGATGCCGATATTGGCACGCTTGGCAGCCATTTCTGTTTTTTCACTGGGCCACAAGCCGTAATTGCCGATTCCTGTACGTACAAAATTAAAATGCGCTTCGGGAAGCAGAATAGCGGCCGCAGTGTTGGCGCAATGCCGGTAGTGAGGCGCATGACCGCTTCTTTCGAGCTCGTGAACCGCTTTGTTAAATTCTTTTAGCTGATACAGCGCGTATTCATGATTGATCCGGTCTTCCAGATTGGCGAAATGGGTGGAGACTCCCTTTAATATAAGGTTTGGGTGTTGTTGTAGCTGCCGGATGAAATCAGGAAGGTCAGTAAGTTCAATTCCCTGACGGTGATTTCCGGTTTCTATTTTTAGATGAATACCCACTTTTTTACCGATTTTCCCCAATGTTTCCACCGTTTCCAAATTGTATACCACTAGCTCCGTATTGGTCGGCAGATCAGCTAAATCAGATAGGGGAGTGTAGCCGATAATCAGCAGGGGGATTTTTATACCCGCTTCCCTCAAAACAACCGCTTCAAATAAAGCGTTCACACATAAATAATCTGCCCCGTTTTTTTCAAATATCCGTGCGCACTCCAAAAGTCCGTGACCATACGCATTTGCCTTTACGGCCGGCGCTAAAACAACATCTTTCCCTACAAGCTTACGGAAGGTTTTAAGGTTGTGTGCCAGAGCCGATTCGCTGATTTCTACCCACGTTAAATCCATAAGATATAAGATATAAAAAAAGCTACTTAAACATAGTAGCAATGAAAATTGAAAACTGAAAATTATTTAGATGCAATAGCTGTATCTCCGCGGACGAAGAGCGGCTTATCGGTTTTGACCATTCGTTGGATCTTCGGGTCGTTCTGGATGCTGGCAAGCGCCTGCACGCGGGCGATCTCCATATCCCACACTTCATTTTCCGTTAAAAGATGAGAGCGCTGAACTTCCAGATTCTTTAAAGCATAGCCCTTGGTGGCGTTTCGGTTGGAATTGGCGAGATACGCAAGACTTATAAACGCTACAAGAGCAATAATTACAAATACGAGCGCATTAACACCCACCTCCACTTTATGAGATAGCGGATCTCTTCGCACTTTTGTTGGGTTATTGTCTATATAAAGTGCAGCAGACATGAACTTATGTGTTTGTGTCGGGCAGTTGAGGTTAATCATAATCGCTCGGCAGCCCGCAATTTCGCACTACGCGAACGCGGATTCTGCGCGACCTCAATACCTGTTGGTATTATAGGCCGTTTGGTTAAGAGATAAAGTTTTTTTTGAAAATCGCATTGACAGAGAGGTAATTCCTTTGGGCAAATACAATCTCTGGTGTAATAACGGAAAATGTTTTTAACAAGTCGGTCTTCGAGCGAGTGGTAGGAGATAACAACGATCCGGCCTTTCGGCGCCAGTGCGTTAATAGCCTGATGCAGGGCGTTTTCCAGCACTTCCAGTTCACGGTTTACATAAATCCTGAGCGCCTGAAAGGTTTTGGTGGCGGGATGATGTCCTATTTTTCCTTTGGTGGCAGCCTTGATGATGTCAGCTAATTGTAATGTGTTTGTAATGGAGTGTTTTTTGCGTTCGTTCACAATGGCCCTTGCTATCACTCTTGACCTCCTCTCTTCACCATATTGATAAATAAGATCGGCTAATTTCTTTTCGTCATAGGTGTTGATGACTATTTGGGCGGTTAATTCCTGAGTTTGGTCATAGCGCATATCGAGTGACCCTTCTTTCTGAAAAGAAAAACCGCGTTCGGGCTTATCTACATGGGGCGAGGAAAGACCGAGGTCAAACAGAATCGCGTCAGGGGCTCCGAATTTTAAATTTTCAATTTTCAATTTTAAATTTTCAAAATTGGAGTGGACGTAAGTGACTTGTTTCTCAAATTTTTTCAGACGCTGTTTCGCTTTTTTCAAATTCGTTTCATCCTGGTCAAAAGCCATCAATTTTCCGCTTTTACCGATTTTTTTTAAGATCGCTTCGCTATGACCGCCTAATCCAAGGGTGCAGTCCACCACTTTGTTACCGGCCTGCCTGCCGGCAGGCATGGCTCGAAGATTTAAAAGATCAAGGGTCTCAGAAAGCAAAACTGGAACATGCAAAAAATCAGTCATGACACTCGGATATTACATAAATAATGGTGTGCCAGACGGAGTTGAATTTGCTAGAAAAATTCATCGTGTATTTTTTAGTTTTTGCCCTTCAGTTACCAATCTAAGCTGTATACATTTTTTGGTCAATAACAAATTTTGTGTTCAACTTTTGACACCGTGTCTAAGTTGTACACAAAAATGGTTCAAGAAAGCGAAAAAGTAACAATTTTGTTACAGAAAAAATTGGTTGTCATATATATAAAATATTTTTAAATAACTAAATTTTTCTATTGTGCTTGATGAACGATGATTTTTTCGTTATGCTTTCACACGCAAATTTAAAAAAAATACATGCATCAATCCACCACATTAAAAAATGGCCTTCAGCTCATCACCACTCCTATCGAGGGCACTAAATCGGTCACGGTTTTGTGTTTAGTGGGGGCGGGTTCCCGTTATGAGAATAAAAAGATCAACGGCATCTCCCATTTTCTGGAGCATCTGTTTTTTAAGGGGGCGGAGCGGTATCAGAACGCGGCTGAAGTGTCATCTGCCATTGATTCAGTGGGTGGGGATTTTAACGCGTTCACGGGCAAGGAATACGCCGGGTATTATGTAAAACTAGCCTCCGATAAAAAAGAAGTGGCCTTCGATGTAATCGGCGACATGATGCTGAACGCTACTTTTCTCCCGCATGAAATCGACAAGGAAAGGGGCGTGATTTTAGAAGAGTTCAATATGTATCAGGACACTCCCATGTATCAGGTGGGGTGGGATTTTGAAAAACTGCTGTTTGGCGATCAGCCTATGGGATGGGATCAGATCGGCGAAAAAGAGATCATCAAAACCCTCACGCGGGATCAGATCGTGGATTATAAAGAAGCGCTGTACACACCGGACAATACAATCATCAGTGTGGCGGGGGATATTACACAAGAGGAGGCGAAAAAATTAGTGGAAAAGTATTTCCCGTTTGAAGACGGAAAGAGGGCATTGGATCCGGCTCCGTATCATCCTGTTAAAGGAGATGAAAAAGCGATTCTGCAGGAAAAAAAGACGGAGCAGGCCCACATCATTGTCGGGGTCGAAGGGGTGCCGGCTCGCCACGAAGATAATTACACTGAAAAAATCCTCAGTATTATTTTGGGCGGAAATATGAGCTCACGCATGTTCCTGAATGTGCGGGAGGCCAAAGGATTGGCTTATTACATCCGCACCACCACCGATGATTACATCGATACCGGTACGCTCAGCACGGCCGCCGGTGTAGATTTAACCCGTATCGATCTGGCGATCGAGGCGATCCTGGTGGAATACCGGAAGATGATGGAAGAAAAAGTAGGGGAGGAAGAGTTAAAAAAAGCAAAAGATTTTATGAAAGGGAAGATCATCCTGCGCCTGGAAGACAGTGAAGAGTATGCCCATTTAATGGGGAAGCAGGCTTTGTTATTTCCTGCAATCGACACCCTGGAAGACATTTTAAAAAAGATCGATGCCGTGACCGCCGATAGCGTTTTCCGCTTAAGTCAGAAAATCCTGAAAGAAAAAAACTTGCGCGTGGCCCTGATCGGACCGTATAAAGATAAGGAACATTTTGCTAATTTATTACATTACTAATAATCTGAAAGCGCGACGTTAACGTCGCGCCTGCAGTCGCCGTGTGCAACTGCACAAAAAATCTTAAATTTTTAATTTTCAATTTACTATGGAACGAACATTGATTTTAATTAAGCCCGACGCCCTCCAGCGCGGATTAGTCGGCAGAGTAATGAGCTATTTGGAAGACAAAGGGCTGACACTGGTCGGCAACAAGATGATGCAGTTAGATGACAGTCTTCTGCACGAACATTACGCCCACCTGGTCGACAAACCTTTTTTTAAAGGCATTGCTGATTTTATGAAAAGTACCCCTGTCATCGTGCAATGCTGGGAAGGACAGGAATGTGTGGAAGTCGTCCGTAAATTATGCGGCGTGACCAATGCCCGTGAGGCCGCCTCCGGCACCATCCGCGGGGACTTGGGGATGAGTGTGCAAAGCAATCTGATCCATGCCTCCGATAGTCTGGAAACCGCCAAGGTGGAAGTTCCACGGTTTTTTAAAGACGACGAACTTTTCAGTTACGACAAAAAGAATTACGAGTACATCTACGCCCCGGACGAGAAATAATTGTCTGCACCGTGATTATTATGATGTAATGATTTTTGTGATTAGCATTTTTTCAATTTATTCGAAAAAATGAAAAATCATGTTAATCAATTAATCACACAAATCACAGTTCAGACAATTATTCGGTATAAATAAGTGTGATTTTAATGATCCCCAGGTTGTCCTGCTTGATCCCGATCCCGATATCTTTCCACTTACCATCTTTCAGTTGGGTGTTTTCGCTCGCCTGATCTAATGCATCGGTGAAACTGGAATTCCCCATAATATAGGTGCCGAGAGCTACATTGACCCCCGCGTTCCGGATCGTGTCTACCAAGGCCCCTCCGCTGCCATCGGTGAAATCAAAAAAATCTTCATCCACCATTTTTTGACTCCAGGTTTGGGAGAGGGTATTTAAATTATCTTTTAGGATCAGGTCACTGCTCCGTCCGCCGTTGATTATTTCAAGCAGACTGTTGCGGAGACCGCTTAAATCACTCAGGTCGAGAGGGTCGGTAGAAAAAAGCTGAACCACAATATAACTGCCGTCGCTGTCTTTAGTAATGCCAAAACCGACACGTGTCCATTCATCAGACAGGATATTGGATCGGTGGATAGCACTCCGCATCAAGCCATACTCCGCGAGAGTCAGATTGATGTCCTTAGCCAGGTTTTCACCGATCTGCGTCCGGACACCGTAATTGGCGCGCAGATCATTGACCGTGCGGCCTTGTTTGTCCCAATGACTGAAATAATTGTTTTGTGCCATGTCATCACTGCGGGCCTGTGCCAGACCGTTTAAACTGTCATCTATTTTTAAAGGCGCCATCTGATATTCGTTCCGGTCGCGGTTTACCAGGCTTAAAAGCTGGAGTTTTAAATCAGACAGATTATCACCAAGGTCTTCCGACTGGCCGGAGGACAGATCCCGCGGACTGGGGAGGAGTGGGAATTGATTACGAATATAGATCGGGACATTCAGAACTGCCAGACCTTCGGCATTGTTTATCTCCATAAAATGAATGCCGGTTTTTTCGGTTGTGTAGCGGGCGGTTAAAGAGGTATTGCCGGAGGAAAAAACATCAACACCCATGGCATTTTCATGAGGGGTTACAGAAGCACTGGCCAATTCGATTTCATACACTTTTCCGCTTGGCAGAATGACTGCCGCCTTGGAGCGGAGGTCGACTTTAGGCTTAAAGACTGCCTGAATATCATTCTTCAAAATAGAATTTTCTGTCAGGCTGATAAGGTCGATTTCATTTCCATTCAGCTGATATTCATAATGATTGCTGGCCAGAAAAGTTTTTTCAGCCGCCACACTCCAGATGATCTGGGCGGGTTCCAGGAGGGAGTTGTTATTAAGCGTTGAACCCCTGAGCGATAAATCGACATTACCCGTGTTAAAAGCGGTAAATTCTCTGTAGATTGGTGACCATTGGGTCAGGTCGTGGAGGATATAGCTTTTATGCAGTCCTCCTTGGGAAAAAGTCAGTTTAAAAAGATTATAATTTCCCTGATCCCATCGGATCACTGTATCGCCTTCCTGATAATCCAGTTCCAGGCCGGCCACGGACGGTAAGTTTATACTTTGTACTTCTTCAATACAGGTGTTTTTTAGCACCTTGATTTCACGGATGTTGCTGTTGCCGGACTCTCCGGGCAGAAGCCCCAGGCGGAAATCACCTTGTTCAGGAAAGCGGACTGAAAGGGTAAAACGCCCGCTTTTAACAGTGCCGTAAAACGCGGTCTGATTGTCATCGCTGTCCACCAGGAAAGCGCTGACCGTATCAGCTCCGGAAGAGGTAGTTCCGCGCAGAGTAAGCACATCATTCATGATCATTCGTGTCGGGATGGTTTCATCCAGTGTGATTTTATCGAAAGCGTTCTTTTCGATGTATTTTAAGCTATCCGCATCCGGGCAATACGTTTTAGAGGTATTGAGAATGTCACTTGTCAAAAGGTCTGTTAACGATGATGAAGAAGTGGTAACCAGCTCTTGGGTGACGTCGACTTTAACCTCAATAATCCCGCGGGAAAGCGGAGCGATGTATTCGAAAGCCGCTTTGGAGAGGTCGATAATACGATTGGGATCGGATACATACGGCCCGCGATCGTTCACGCGTACCACCACCGATTTTCCTGTTTCCACACTCGTCACTTTAAGCCGGGTGCCAAACGGATACGTCAGGTGGGCAGCCGTGAAAGCGGAAGCATCAAAGATCTCACCGCTGGCAGTCGTTTTGCCATGGAATTTTTCTCCGTAATAACTGGCCTTTCCATCCGCCATAACAAAATCATTCGTGGCGAGCCGGTACATCAGTTCTGCCAAAAGCCCACGGGTAACAGGGGTGGCCGGATAGACGTTTTCGTTGGAGGATTGGTCGAGGAGCCCGGCCAGGTGCGCGTATTCAAAATACGGACCGAACCACGCGTCTTTTGACACATCCCAATACGGATTAGAAGAAGGAGCGGGAGAGTCGACAGCATTGGTTTTTAAAAGCATCTTGAGCGCCTCCGCCAGATTAACTGTGTCTCCGGGGCGGAACATTCCCGAGCCGTCATCCCCTTTAACGATCGTCAGATTTTTGGCTTTTAAAACAAATTTACCGTACCAGGTATCGTGCAGAACATCCGGGAAGATTTCCTGAGGCTGAATATCCGGCACAAAGACGTCTGATCCCAGCAGAAGGATCTTTAAAGCTTCGGCGCGATTGACCGCCTGATCCGGGCGGAAAGTGTTGTCGCCATAGCCTTCCACAATGCCATTCTCATACAGGTAGGTAATGGCATCGAAGTTTGGATGGTTGCTGGCTACATCGGAAAAAACCGACGCGGAGGCGGATGGGGAGGCAAGAAAAAAACAAAGGGCAATGGCCAATAAAAGACGTCGCATATGAATGGGGATAATTTTAAAGCTTATTCATTATACCAATAAGATATGAAACTTGGAATTTATAATTTGGCTTCGCCGTAATTCGTAACTTGTAATTTGAAATTGATTTAAATTATTATCATTTACAAATTACGAGTTACAAATTACAAATTACAAGCTACAATGAATAGTGTTATTCAGTCTTTTATGGCTCATATTTATTACATCATCAGCATCTTTGCCATCAGTATTCTGGGCTGGGTCTCGTGGATTGTCGTGATCAATAACTTAAGCCCTTTTATGTCTGGTTATCTGGCTTTAGGGTTTTTTTATGGCAGCCTGTTTATTGCCCTCACCGGCACGTTTTCCATTCTGAATTATTATCTGCGGATCAGTCTGGATAAGGGGGGCAATTATTTCAAACATTTAAATATCGCCCTGCGTCAGGGGAGTCTGCTTTCTATAATGGTCTGTGTGGGGCTGGCTTTTCAGCGTTTGCGGGTGCTGACCTGGTGGGACGCGCTTCTACTGCTGATGATCGTGCTGTTGGTTGAATATTATTTTATGTCGCGCGAATAAGGATGTCTGAACTGTGATTCTTATGATTTATTGATTTAACATGATCCTATTCTATTGTTCATGTTGATCATTTTTAATCATGAAAATCAATCATGACCATCATTTAATCAAGCGAATCACAGTTCAGACCCTGTTTTTCAGATAATCCTTCAGCTCCGCAATTTTTACCCGGTCCTGCTGCATCGAATCCCGGTCACGCACTGTAACAGACTGATCCTCAAGTGTGTCAAAATCAACCGTGATGGCAAAAGGAGTACCTATTTCATCCTGCCGGCGATAGCGTTTGCCGATACTGCCGGTTATATCAAAATCAAGTGCGAATTCATCTTTTAGCACATCAAACACCGCATCCGCTTTTTTAAGCAGTTCCGGTTTTTTCATTAAGGGCAGAATGGCTGCTTTATAAGGAGCAACATTCGGTTTAAAACGAAGGACGGTCCGGACTTCTTTATTCCCTTTGGCGTCTTCAACTTCTTCTTCGTCATAAGCACTCAAAAGCACCATTAAAATAGTTCGGCTAAGTCCAAAAGTAGGTTCCAGTACATGCGGGATGAATTTTTCATTTGTTTCAGGGTCCAGATAGCTCATGTCCTGGCCACTGGCTTCCTGATGTTTTTTCAGGTCAAAATCGGTACGGTAAGCCAGACCGTAAAGCTCTTTCCAGCCAAACGGTGTCTCGTATTCGATATCGATGGTGCGTTTGGAATAATGAGACAGTTCATCTTCGGTATGTTCCCGCACACGGGTTTTTTCCTTGCGGATGCCGATGAGCTCAAGCCATTTTTTCATTTCCTTCACCCAGTAGTCAAACTGCTTCTCCCATTGGTCTTCTTTAATAAAATATTCAAATTCCATCAGTTCGAATTCCAGAGTGCGGAAGATGAAGTTGCCGGGTGTGATCTCGTTTCGGAAGGCCTTACCCATGGCGGCGATGCCAAAAGGCACCCGTTTGCGGCTGCTGTTGAGAATGTTTTTAAAATTCACAAACATGCCCTGGGCGATCTCGCCACGCAGGTAAACCGGTTCACTGTTAGCGGTTGTCGGACCGATGGAAGTTTGGAAAAGAAGGTTGAATTTTCGGACTTCTGTGAAGTTTTTTGCCCCGCATCCAGGACAGCGGATATTGTTTTCGTCGATGAGTTTTTTTAAGTCCTCCAGGCTTAATCCTTCCACTTTTACATCTTTTAAAGCATCTTCTATCAAATGATCTGCGCGGAAACGTTTTTTACAGTCTTTACAGTCGATCTGAGCATCGTTAAAGCAATCCACATGCCCGGACGCCTGCCATACTTTGGGATTCATCAGGATGGCCGGGTCTATTCCCATCATATCTTTACGGCTTTGTACAAAAAACTTCCACCATGCCTGGAAAATATTGTTTTTAAGCTCTGTACCTAAAGGTCCCAGATCCCAGGTGTTGGCCAGGCCGCCGTAGATCTCTGAACCGGGAAATACAAATCCGCGGCGTTTACATAAGGATACGACTTTTTCCATCAGACCGTTTGTTTCAGACATAATTTGTTGTAATAAATGGGAGTTGTGTGAGTTGCAGGAGTTGTGTGAGCTTTGAGATAACCACGAAAAGTGTGTTTTTCCCGCAACTCTCACAAATCGCACAATTCTCACCATTCCCACAATAAAAAAGCACAATTATTATAGAGGAATAGTGTGGACGGCTAAAGAGAAAATTAGTCTAAAATCGTTTCAGCTTTATAAAAGCTGTTGAAGAAAAGGGCGTCCAGCCTGTCCCGCATGCTCAGGATTGTTTGTACATCTCCTTCGACTTCCGCCTCAGTAGATTTAAAAGGGATTGTACAAACGACTTCGGCACCATGGTCACGTAAAATCTGTTCAATACCGCGCGGTTGGTAGATCGGGCTTCGGAAGGTCAGCTTAAAAGTAGGTATGA
Organism: Patescibacteria group bacterium; assembly: GCA_018817125.1. Classification (GTDB taxonomy): domain Bacteria; phylum Patescibacteriota; class Gracilibacteria; order UM-FILTER-43-11; family UM-FILTER-43-11; genus JAFGCR01. Next base: position 70,915 of record JAHIUN010000002.1, read on the forward strand.
GGAGGGAATTAGCAGGGGGTTATTATAGGGAAAATAAGGGAAATATCAATCCGATTTAGACTCCATCATCAGAGTAACCGGCCCGTCATTCACAAGCTCCACATCCATCATAGCGCCGAACCGGCCTGTAGCTACCGTAAAGCCTTTCTCACAAGCCTTTTTAATAAAGTGGTCATAAAGCCTTTCCGCCAGTTCTGGTCGTGCGGAGGCCGTAAAATCAGGTCGTCGTCCCTTTTTGGTGGAGCCGTATAAGGTAAACTGGGAAACCACGAGCAAATCGCCCTTCACGTCTTCCAGCGATTGATCAAATCCGCTGGTTTCCGACGGAAAAATACGAAGCTGGGTGATCTTATCTACCAGATAATCAGCGTCCTTTTCATCGTCCTTTTGCCCCACCCCCAAAAGCACCAGAATCCCTTTCTTGATCTCGCCAGCCACCTCACCATCAATGGTCACCTTCGCCCGATTAACCCGTTGAATTAAAGCTTTCATAACTAAAAAACGTTATAACGTAGTAACGAAATAACGTTATAACGAAATAAACAAAATATCAAAATATAAATAAGTGAGCCCGGAAGGAAGCGAACCTGCGTAACGGAAACCCGAGCGGGTCTTGCGGGCCCCGCGAAGGGAAGTTCGCGAAGCCGAGTGAGCTTTCTGGAGGGCGAAGACACCTGTTTGGAAAGACAGAAAACCTTTTTGAAAGGTTTTCTGAATACTTTAAAACCCCCCGCCTGGGGTGAATAGGCAGGGGGTCATCAACCGTAGATAAGGGAGGGGGTGTGGTCTTAGAATTTCAGAGCTTCTTTTTTCAGAGCCTGGTAACGGCGCTTCTGTATGGCTCCGTAGCCAAGGTAAGCCAGGAGGCTCAGAAGCAGGCTCATCAGTAAGCCGGAACCGGTTTGGGCTAAGCGGTAGTCAGGGCCGGCAGGGGCGGTTCCGCCCGCGATCATCAGGTAGCTTTCAGCCGGAGAGATATTCTCAAATTCATTGACCAGGACGCGGGTCAGGCTTCGGACGACTTGCCCGGCGCTGCCGCTGACCACTTTGGCGCTGAATTGCAGGCTAACGCTTTCGCCCGGGCGCATAATGGCTCGGCTGAAGTGGAGTTCACGGCCATCGTCGCGTCCGCCACCGGTGTTTATCACATCCAGTTCAGCGGCGTAGCTGTGGGCGATCAGTAAGTTAGTCAGGTCAATATCACTTACGTTCTGCAGGGTCACGGTATAATTCACCGTTTCACCGATGCGGGCTTCCGCGCGGTCCGCACTGACCTGGATAGAAAGGACATCGGAATCGTTGCCGGAATCTTTGCCCACCGGTTTGATCACCGCGGCCGGGATCTGACCGGCATAGATATAGGTAACAAACTGTTCGCCTTTGGTCACATAAGTCAGGCCGTCCTGAGAAATGGGCAGAGTGGATTCATAATCCACCACTTCCACGCCGTCAAAAGCGGGGTTTGAGTTTTGGCCGTTTTCATGGACCAGGACGCTGTAGCTGAATTCCACCGTCTCACCGGCTTTGATTTTTTCAATGATAAGGTTGCCGTTAGTGAGTTTAGCCCCTTGAATATCTTCGATCTCATTCGCGGTCATATCACTGTCGCCGGTATCGAAGAAAGGATTGAATTTTACATTTTTAGCGGAAACGTCATTGTCGTTGGTGATCCGCACTTTGGTATACAGGCGGGTACTCTTGTTTTCGGGTACTACCACCGCCAAATCATGAGAGCTGGCGTCGCGGTAATCCACGCCGTTTAAGGAAATGAGTTTTTCGACCAGGAGCTCCATATCACCCAGCATCATAATCATTCCGCCTCCTCCACCGCCACCACCGCCGCAATTTACAGTACAACCGGAGTTGTTATTACCGCTCTGAGGTCCGGCAACCGTAACCGTAACACTAGCGGTCGCTGTCTGACCATTGCTGTCTAATATGTTTACAGTATTAATCACGGCAGAATTCTGATTATTCGGAATGCCCGCGTTAACCGCCTGGACACGATAGATAATCTGTACAGAGCTATTCGCATTTGGCAGGTTAATGTTCATGCCACCGGCATTGGTGATTAAACCGAGTCCGCATTGACCGTTATTAGCAGCGGTACAACCGGCACTGTTCGGTATCAGGCTGAGCTGTCCGCCGTTGTTGCCGGTTAAAGCATTGGCGCCGCTGATCGTATCCACCACATCCACGTTCACTGCGGTATTCAGATTGTCGGAACGGGCGATCATGATGGTGTACTGCGCATATTCTCCATTCTGGCGGGTCGCAAAGTCGACGGCTTTGGAAACCGTGACGACCGGGTTATTGACCGCTGTGTAATTAACATTATAGGTAATTTGCCCATTAATATTCAGGCTCTGTGCAAAAGGAACTGCCAGTGCCACGCCGTTTCCATCGGTTACATTCGTCAGCTGAAAACCGGCAGGAGCAGTAATGGTGCCCAGCGTGTAAGCGCCGGCTGGAGCGCTGGCGTTGTCGTACACGGCCTGATTGACGGAAACCGTCACTGGGCCGGGCAGGATCAATTCCACCGTTCCCACGGCACCGTTCTGATTCACGGTCACACGGCCGGTAGTGGGCTGGATTTTGGTATAAGCTAAGTCGAACTCCACGACATCCCCTTGGTTCACAATGCTATCACTAGCGCTGATCAGGGTTATAGCAGGGTTATAATCGGCTCCGCCGATATTGACGGAACGGGCGTTGACAGAATACTGGCCGGAACGCTGACTTCCCTGATTGAAGCTGTCATTAAGGGGGCCATGTACAATCGTGCCGTTTCTTAAAATGTCATAATCGGCTGAACTAAAGGCATTACCCTGATCATCTTTCACATTCACGATGACCTGGCCATACACGCCTGTTGAGGTGTAAGTGCCTGTGTATTGGTAGATTTCTCCTGCAGTCAGACTATTGGCAGGAATAACAATGTCAGCGGGTGTGTTGTAATTCATTTCTGTCTCAAAAGAGATCACATTCTCTTCCGCAGCATTCACCAGGTAAGGAGTGGCAGGGATGTAATCGCCCGCATTGGAAGGCTTGCCGATGGGTTGACCGTTGATGCGGACACCGCCGGCAATCGGCTGAGTTGTTACTTGGATGCCAGCCAGTTCATCGACCACCGTTTCTTCAACATACATAATGGTAAAGGCGATCGTATTGCCAGCTTCTAAATCTTGAGGATTAAGACTGATAATAGTCCGGGCAGAATACCCCGGTGTCAGTTCAGCAGAAATACCATAGATTCCTTCCGGAACATTCAAAAGCGTGCGGTCAGCTATACCGTTGGCGTGAAAAACAGTACATGAATTAACATCGTTCACATCGGTACAGCTGTTGATTTCCCAGTCACCGTCATTGATGGTTTCATAATCCTGGTTGACCAGGCGGACGACGACCGTACCAGTGCCGGGGACGGTGGTGTAATTCCCCACGACTGTTTCTTCCAGATTATCCGGCCCGAGATCGAATTCCACATCGGCCGGCGTGATATATTCATCGCTGATGTCTTTAAAGGTCACCACGTAATCACCGAAATCCAGGTTGGTGCTTAAATTGCCGGACCGTTCAGGAATAACCACGGCACCTGTCACATTGTTCAGCACTTCATAGCGTCCTTCAGCAGGGCTGACAAAGACGTTCAAAATACCCTGGTCGGCACTTTCGATAAATTCATAATTCCCCACGACTGTTTCTTCCAGATTATCCGGCCCGAGATCGAATTCCACATCACCCGGAGTGATGTACTCATCACTGATATCTTTAAAGGTCACCACGTAATCACCGAAATCCAGGTTGGTGCTTAAATTGCCGGACCGTTCAGGAATAACCACGGCACCTGTCACATTGTTCAGCACTTCATAACGGCCTTCAGCCGGGCTGACAAAGACGTTCAGAATCCCTTCTGTAACAGGATTCAAATCTTCATAAGTACCGATAATGGAAACCTCTCCACCAGCAGGCAGTCGGAACGGTTCATCCGCGGGCGGAGCATAGCCATCGACCACATCCTGATATTGGATCAGGTAATCACCCGCGTCCAGGGTAGTGGAAAGATTTCCGGAACGCATGGAAATAACAGTTTCGCCTGTTACATCATTGAGCACCTGATAGGTGCCTTCCGGCGGATTCACAAAGATATTGAGGACGCCCTTACTGGCATCATCGGCCACAGCGTTCAGCGGAGACAGCATGCCTGTCAGCATGATGAGGGTCGCCACTTTCGCGGTTAATTTACGTAAGGTGTTTGAAATGGTGGATTTCATGGTGGTGAAATAAGGTAATAAGGTGGTTGTAAATAATAATTGATATAAAAAAGCAGACCAAAAGGTTGATTTTTCAGTTTGCTTTTTATTTTTGATTTATGGCTTTTTCAAGCCATTTTTCCTATATGTTAGCGCATTTGAGAGCGGGCATATTGGAGATTATTATAACAAAAATAAATAGTTTGTCAAGCATTTGTGTAAAAAAAGTTTCTATTTAAAAACTTTTCCTTAAACCCCGCCCAATAACCATTGTGAGCAATTCTGATGTTTTTTTGTTTTTTGTGACCCCCTCCCCGATTGCATCGGGGCTCCCCCTCACCTGAGGGGGAGATTGTTTGTTATTTTTTTTCAGGCTCGCAGTGCGAATACAGCACAGACCTTTTGAATGTACTGCAGAAGTTAAAAGGCAAAAGGGGGTCTGGGGGGCAGCGGCCGTGTACAACGATGATATTCTGCACTACGATGATTAACTGGCTCGCGGACCCCCAGGGCTTTTGCTACTTTTGGTCACAAAAGTAGAAAGAAAAAAGCAATACAGAAAAAAAGACCGTCGGCGCCGTTAGGCGACGGAAAGGACGGCAAAAAGATGTGAGATGAAGGGTCAGAATTTGCCGTATACCGGAGAATGGTTATTGGGCGGGACAAGCTAAAAATTATTAATAAAGCCCCCCCGATGTAACATCGGGGGGGCCATCAACCACCAGTAAAACAAAATCTTTCTCCTAGAGGCTCTGCAGTGCGAACCTCTTTCCGCGAACGTAACGTCCATGGCGGATACCGATGCGGGATAAATAGGTCAGTCCGGTAATCAGTATAAGTACGATCATCCATCCCATCGGACCGGTCTGAGCCAGTTCGAACCCACGGCCGGGTTCTACCGTTGTAGAAGGACCAGCTATGATATAGATCAGGCTTTCATACGGTACCAAGCCCTCATATTGGCTCACGAGAGCACGGGTAAGGTTGTGCACAGTCGTGCTAACTGGCGCGCCGGCTTTTACCCTCAGGCTGAAATTCAAAGTCAGGGTTTCACCTGGGCGGAGCAGAGCCCGTTTCCAGGCCAGCGACCTTCCGTCATCACTTGCACCCATGGCACTAGTAACCTCAAAGGCATTACTATCGTAATCATGGTTTACAAACAGATTGGTCAGGTCAATATCCGTTTTGTTGATCAGTGTCGCTGTAAAGTTTATAACGTCTCCCACAGCGGCTTCAACGCGGTCAGCGCGGACTTTAATATCTAAAACCGGGGAATCTCCTATAGACGGGATCGGGTCATAACCCTCGATATCGTTCACATTTGCCGGGATACGGCCACCATAGATATACGTCTGGATCTTATCGCCGATACCGAGATAGGTCAGACCATCCTGCATACGGGGCAGTCTGCTGCCAAAACTGGTCAGTTCCAGACCGTCGATAGCAGGATTAGGGTTACTGCCGTCTTCACGCACAAGCACATTATAAGTAAAGGTATACGTTTCACCCACTTTAACGCGATCCACGATCATTAATTTGCCGTTATTATCCCAGCGGGCGCCTATCAGATCATTCACGTTTTCGGCGGTCAGGTCGCTTTTGCCTTCATCGAAGAAATGGTCGAATTTGATGTCGGCGGCCGAGACCTGGCCAAGGTTTTTAATGGTCACTTTATAGAATAGGCGGGTGCTCTTGTTTTCGGGAACCACCATCGCCAGAGGTTTTACATTGGCATTCTGATAGTTCACACCGTCTTTCGAAACGAGTTTTTCGATTTCCAGTTTCATATCGCCTTTCTTCACTGCGTAACTGCCTCCTCCTCCGCCTCCGCCAGGAGTGCCGGGATCAACGATCACCGTCTGGGCAGGAACACTCACCACCGCCTGAGCGGTGATCGGGCTGGCCAGACCAGGATAGGTCACAGACGCGGTATTGATCATGCTGGTGCCCACGGCCGGGTTGTAACCCGGACCAGATACGCCGGACATCAGGCGATAGGTAATGGTAGCGGTGCTGCCCACGTTATCCAGAGCGACTTCAATCGCTTCTTCCTCCAGATTCGGGTCAGGATTGCCGGTAGTAGCGCCGGTGCAGACCACGCCGCTGCAGGTTGTGTCGCTAGGGCCGCCGGGAACAACGACCATCACACCACCCTGAGTGCCGTTTACACGGCCGGTGTTAGTAATGGTGTCACGCACCGTGGCGGTAATAGAACCGGGGATTGTCATGTTGGTGCGGGCCACCGTGATGGTGTAATCCACCCACTGGCCGTCTCCGGTCACCTGAACTGGATTCACGGTTTTAGTCACCGTTAATTCCGGCGGGATCACCGTGACGGACGCGCTGGCGGTGTTATCAGCCGGGTTCGCGTCCACTTCTGCTGAAGTGATCGTCGCGGTATTGTTGATAATATCTCCATTCGGGAGCCCCATGGCCACCACACCGGTATAGGTTACGGTCAGGCCGGTGATACCGGGAGCTAAATCGTTCAGTACACAAGTGATCTGCGTGCCGTTATCGGTACAGCCGGGGTCATTTAAAGTAATGTTGGTAAGCCGGGTCTCATCGTAATTATCCACAATCGTTACATTGGTCGCATTGCCGGCAGCCAGTGCGCCGTCGTTGCCATACCTTAGTGTGTAAGTCAGTGTTTGGCCGGGTTCGGTGGTAGCCGCGTTCACGCTCTTAGCGAGCGTCAGGTCAGGATTGCTGACTACATAATCGATGCGGTATTCAACCGTGTCATCCTGCACAGCGATGGTATCGCTGGCGCTTTCCAGAACAATAACAGGAGCGTAGGTCGTTCCGCCAACGGTCACATTGCGGGCCGCAAGCGTGTACGCACCTGCCGGCTGGAGCAGTTGGTCGAAATCAGCCGTCTGGAACACGTAAGCAAGGTTAGTATTGTATAAAATATCGTAATCACCGGGGTTACCAAAGGCGCCGCCCAAACCGTCTTCCAGGGTAACAATGACTTCTCCGGTAACGGCAGAAGCGGTGTAGTCGATACGGTATTCGATGACTTCATCCTGAACATCCAGCGTGTTATCGGCGCTTTCCAGAGTAACAGCAGGGGCATAGGTAGTGCCGCCGACCGTTACCGGGCGGGCTGCCACAGTATATACACCAGCCGGTTCACCGGTCTGGTCAAAGTCGGCTATTAAGCCCGCATGGGCCATGGCGCCGTCCAGTAAAATATCAAAGTCACCCGGATTGCCGAACGCGCCGCCTAAGCCATCTTCCACCGTTACGACCACACGGCCGGTAACAGGAGGAGCGAGGTAATCAATGCGGTATTCAACCGTGTCGTCTTGTACAGCAATGGTATCGCTGGCGCTTTCCAGCACAACGGTAGGCGTGTAAATGGTACCGCCCACGGTCACATTGCGGGCCGTTACCGTGTAGGTTCCGGCAGGCTGGTCGGCTAAATTTACATCATCGGTCTCTCCTACATAAGTAAGAGCGCCGTTCCATTCAATATCAAAATCGCCGGGATCAAAACTGTTGCCGGCTCCGTCTTCCAGGGTCACCACCACATTGCCGGTTACCGCAACAGCGGTATAGTCTACACGATATTCCACTACGTCGTTTTGTGCCACGATGGTATCACTGGCGCTTTCCAGGGTAACAGCAGGGGCGTAGGTGATGCCGCCGATAGTCACAGGCCGCGCGGCAATGGTATAGGTGCCGACTGGCTGGTCGGTATAGTTAACATCAAGCGTCTCGGTGTAGGTCACCGCGCCACTCAACAGAATGTCGTAATCACCGGGGTTGGTGAAGGCAACGCCCGCACCATCTTCCAGTGTAACAATAACTGTGCCAGTCACGGAAGCGGCCACATAATCAATACGGTATTCAACCGTGTCATCCTGCACAGCGATCGTATCACTGGCGCTTTCCAGAACAATAGTAGGATTGTAATCGGTACCGCCCACATTCACAGGGTGTGCGGTAACCGTGTACTGCCCCGCGGGCTGGTCGGCTAAATTTACATCATCGGTCTCTCCTACATAAGTAAGAGCGCCGTTCCATTCAATATCAAAATCGCCGGGATCAAAACTGTTGCCGGCTCCATCCTCCAGAGTCACGATGACTGTGCCAGTCACGGAAGCGGCCACATAGTCGATGCGGTATTCGATGGTCTCATTTTGAGTATCTAAAACATTGTCCGCGCTTTCCATAACCACAATAGGCGCATAAGTGATACCGCCAACGGTTACAGACCGTGCGGCAATGGTATAGGTACCGGCAGGCTGAGAAGCTAAATTCACATCAAGGGTCTCAGTATAAGCCACTACGTCATCCAGCAGAATGCTGTAATCACCCGGGTCGGCAAAGGAATTGCCGGCTCCATCCTTCAGAGTCACTACCACATTACCGGTTATGGCTACCGCGGTGTAATCCACACGATATTCCACGATGTCATCCTGCACAGCGATCGTATCACTGGCGCTTTCCAGCACAACGGTAGGCGTGTAAATGGTACCGCCCACATTCACAGGGTGTGCGGTAACCGTGTACTGCCCCGCGGGCTGGTCGGCCAGATCCACATCGTCCGTCTGGTTTATATAAGTAGGATTGCCGTTCCATTCAATATCAAAATCACCAGGATCGAAGCTGTTGCCGGCCCCGTCTTCCACAGTCACGATGACTGTACCAGTCACCGCTGCAGCGACATAGTCGATACGGTATTCCACCACGTCGTCTTGTACAGCAATGGTATCACTGCCGCTTTCCAGAACAACCGCAGGGGCATACGTGATACCGCCAATGACTACTGGGCGTGCGGCAATCGTATAGGTGCCGGCAGGCTGGCTGCTATACGTCACATCACCGGTTTCGGTGTAGGTCACCGCGCCGTCCAGCAAAATATCGTAATCGCCCGGATCGGCAAAGGCAACGCCCGCACCATCTTCCAGTGTAACAATGACTGTACCAGTCACAGCTGCCGCTGTGTAATCGATACGGAATTCAATGATTTCATCCTGAACATCTAAAGTATTGTCCGCGCTCTCTAAAGTAACGGCAGGCGCGTAAGTCGTACCGCCCACAGTCACCGGGCGGGCCACAATCGTATAAGTACCGGCGGGCTGGTCAGCATAATTGACGTCACCCGTTTCGGTGTAAGTCACCGCGCTGTCCAGTAAAATGTCGTAATCGCCCGGATCGGCAAAGGCATTGCCCGCACCGTCTTCAAGAGTCACGATGACATTCCCGGTCATGGCGACAGGGGTATATTGTATTAAATATTGGACTTCATCGCCCGGGTTAGCGATTTCATTACTGACGCTTACGAGAGTGACATTGACGGCATAATCCACGCCTGCCACGTTCACCGTGCGGGCATCGACTGTATAAACGCCTCCCGGCATATTGATTTCATCGAAACCGGCTGTCAGACCGGCCTGGTAAACAATGCTGTCCAGCAGAAGATCATAATCCGCGTCTGTAAACGCGTTGCCCAGGTCGTCTTCCACATGCACGATCACGCGGCCGGTGATCGGAGACAGGGTATAGATCCCGTCAACCGTTTCTTCCAGATTGTCAGGGCCGAGAGTAAAAGGAACATCGGCGGGCGTAATATAATTGGTAATATCTTTAAAATCCACCAGATAATCCCCGAAATCGAGATTAAAGCTGTCGGAGCCGGCCTGCTCAGACACCACCACGGCGCCTGTCACGTCATTCAGCACTTCATAGCGTCCGTTTGCCGGGCTGACATTTACATTCAGGACACCGGTATTGCCCAAGGGCATGTAATTGCCCTCAACGATTATGTCCGGATCAGCAACACTCAGTCTTATTTCAGCATCCGCGGGGGTTGTGTAATTAGGAATATCTTTAAAATCCACCAGATAATCCCCGAAATCCAATACGGTGCTTAAATTACCGGCCCGTTCGCTGATGACCACGGCACCGGTCACATCATTCAGTACTTCATAACGCCCTTCCGTCGGGCTGACCATAATGGTTAAAATACCGGTATTGCCGGGTTGGGTGTACATCCCGTTTACGGTTTCTTCCAGGTTGTCCGGCCCAAGGGCAAATTCCACATCCGCCGGCGTCACATAATTGCCGGCAATGTCTTTAAAGTCCACTACATAATCCCCAAAATCCAGATTCGTGCTTAAATTACCGATCCGTTCGCTGATGACCACGGCACCAGTCACATCATTCAGCACTTCATACCGTCCGTTGCTGGGATTGACCAGTACATTGAGGATCCCGCTGGTAGGCGAGGATTCGCTGTAAAGGCCGGTAATCGTTACATTTCCTCCCGGATAAAGGCGGAATTCTTCGTCAGCCGGTGTTGTATAGCCGGCGATATCCTTAAAATCCACCAGATAATCCCCAGCATCCAGCGTGGTGCTTAAATTGCCGGCGCGTTCAGGAATAACGACTTCGCCGGTCACATCATTCAGCACTTCATATCGCCCCTCCGGAGGATTGACGATGACCGTCAAAGAGCCCGTACTCGCCTGCGCGGTGTTGGCAAACGGAAGCAGGAGTGTGGCTAATAAGGTGATCGAGGCCAGTTTGGCCATAAGTGTGCGAAACCTTTTAAACATAGTATTGGGTTATTAGGTGGAAATTTAAATTGCTTATACAAAAACAAACACGAATTCAGGTGAAGTGTGTTTGTTTTTATTTTTCCCTTATTTAAGCCATAAATCAGCTTATTACAAGGGCGGTTTTATAAGGGTTGGAGTTCAATCTATATAATATTTGACTTTTTGTCAAGAATATTTTTTAGATTTTATTATTTATATATAAATAGGTATAGGTAGTGGTAGGCAAGTCCGGACTCCGGCAGAGTCCGGACTTTGGGGGAATTACATCCCTCAAAGTATTATCGGGATAATACGCTGGGGGATGTCCTGCAGGGCAGGACATGAAAGTTGTGAACTTCAATTCAGCAAGTAGTATGCGAAGTGGAGCAATCACGCTCATCACTGTAAGTAAGGTTGATGCCCCGAGGCGGTTGTAGCCGCCCCGGGGACTTGGTAGATGGTTACGGACAGAAACCGGTGTCGCCGGCGCGGACGGACGAAACGCACGTCAGGCCGTTGATGCTGACCTGGAAAGTGCCGCACCCGTCGCTGATTTGGCTCAGGGGCACACACGTCGGGTCGATACTGAAGTATTCGACCCCAGTCAGCACTGTGCAGTGGGCGGCCGCCCGCTCGTCGGCGGTGAGGGTGCGCTTCACGCCCCCTTCCCAGACGAAGGTCCGGTCGAGAGCGTCTTCCCTGACTTCACCGGTATCCAGCCGGAAGTCCTGGCACTCGATGGTGCCGTCCGGCTGGTCCGCGCTCAGGCGGAACTGGAAACTGCGCGGCCGGTTGGCCGGCAGGCTGAGGAAGACTTCGTCGGAGGCGTATCCTACCGCTTCCGCGCGGAAGCGGAGCGATTCGCCTTCCAGCAAATCGCTTGCCGGAAGCAGGTACTCAATCGTACAATTGCCGTCGGCGCCGGTGGTGCACGTACGGGCGAAGTTCTCGCCCTCCGGAAATTCCGACCAGGCAATTCCTGTCTCGCTAACCTGGCAGCCAGCGATGGGGTTGCTACTGGACGGGTCGATGCACGTCGCGTTGAGACTGGCGGTAAACGTCAGAGCCAGCTTCAACTCTTCGAGGGCTTTCTTCACATCCTCGAGGACTCCGTCGACCTTGCCAATGAGCTCATCGATCTTGGCCAGCAGGTCGTCGACCTTGCCTTCGAGGGCGGTCAGGTCGAACGCCTCAATGGCGTCGATCGCGTCGAGCAGGTCCTGCTTCAGCGCCTCCAAGTCTTCCTTGGAGACGTTGTTGGCCAGTGCTTCCTGAAGGGCCGCAATGGCGTCGTTGAGGGCCGCGATGGCGTCCTCGATGGCGCCGGTGTTGGCGGCGAAATCGATGGACTTCTCGGTGGTCTCTCCGGGCGCCACGCTGATGTCGTACAGGGTGGTGGCCAGAAAGGTCACGTCGTCGTCGGGCAGCGCGGTCGCCACGTAGACGTTCTCCCACGGAACCTCGAAGGTCGCCATGAGGTTGTCGTCGGCGTGCGCGACTTCCTCGAAGGTCACATCGTCCGGCGTGGTCAGGGTGACCTCACCAGGGTGGGAGAGATTGAACACGATGGTACCGGTCTCGGAGACCGATGCGTTGTGGCTTTCGTCGCCACAGGCGGCGAACAGCAGGGTGGCCGCGAGGGCCAGAAACAGAAACAGCACGTTGGCAGCCTTTTTCATGGCATACCTCCTATATCCAAAAGGGTTTTTTGTCAGTACAGAAACAGGTGGACGAACGGGGGAGCGGCCCCCCGTCCATCCGAAATGAATGAAAGGGTCGCGCTCCCCGGTTGTATGAGTATCAGAACCGAAGGCCCATGAGCACGCGCACCATGGGGCCGTCCGGATTGACCGGATCACCGCTGGTGAACGCGCTGGTGGCGTTGTCGAGACTGAAGTGTTTGCCGCCCTCAATGCCGATAAACATGGCATCGAGACCGGTCAGCTCCAGCCCGCCCACGAGGCCCCACCCGTCGGGGTTGGGCTGTCCGTAGGCTCGCATGTAGGCGCTGACCCAGCCGGCGAAATTCACGCCGACCCGGCCACCGGCCTGGAAAACCAGGCTGGTGTCCACGGAGCGCCCATCGGCACGACTGTCGTACACGATGGTTTCCTGGTGGGCCAGTTCCATGTGAAATCCACTGAACAGCGTCAGGTAGTTTATGATGTTCCACTCGAAGTCCAGACCGACGATACCGCCGCCAGTCCAGCCTTCGTGGTCTACCGATGCCTCGATGCCGCGGAAGCTCTGGGAAGAACTCCCGTTGAACCCGGACCACACAAACCCCGCGTAGAGGTTCATATAGCCAGGCAGCAGAGGCTTGCTGTTGCTGGTGAACCAGGCCGAGACCGTGGGCGAACCCACGTGGCCGTAGTTAAACTTACTCAGGCGGGTTTCGCCCGAGCACTCAGGGCATTCCGGACAATCCGGACATTCATTATTCTCACAGAAGGACTCGGCCACGTACAGCTTGACCTCACCCTTCTGGAAATTATCGAAGGGGATGGCGCGGGTAACACCCTTCGCCACCTCCACCACTGCCTGCTTCTCCGACAGGTCCGAGACCGTGCCGAAGAACGAGCCGTCACGGCTCACCGCTTCAACGGGCATGTCCTTCTTCAGGTCAGCCCATTTCGTCAAGCGGGGGCGGTGGTCACGCTCGTCGCCCGCGACCGAAAAGCTTTTCAGCTCCTCGGGAAGCGCGGAAAAACAAGCGCAGCTGGCCATCTCGAGCGCGAGCGGATCGTTTAGCTCACTCAGATCCTCGCAGAGGAAGGTGAGCTTTTCGCTCCGATCCTTCTCCGGAATCGAGTCCCGGAGGGAGATGGCAGCCTTGGCCATGGCCTTGGATCGGCCGGTGGGGTCTGCCCACGCGGCGTCAGCCGACGGCCGGTTGTAGAACTTGCTCATGTGAGCTGCGACACTGGGGCCGAGCTCGGTAGGGTCACCGATGCGGCGATACTGACCAAAGGCCTTCGTATTACTTCCGTTGGGGCCTGCGTACCTACCCCACCACTCATTGTTAGAGAGGCGTTCCTCCTTGACAATTTTTAATACATTATTCCTGTTGAATTGTTCTCGGAGGGTGGCCTTCTGACCGAGGACGATGTCCGCGGAGCGCGGATGGCAGGTCGAGAAATCGACCAGCACGGGCTGGCGTTCGCTGTCATCGGCCGGCTTGGCCTTTTCAGCGACTTTGCCCTTGTCCGCCACGGGGGCGGGGGACTTGGTCTTGGCGACCTCACCCTTGTCCGCGGGAGCGGGGGGCTTGGTGCACGAGCTGAAGTCGGCCTTGAAGTCGGCCGGCGTGCAGCCGGCGTCGGCCAGGGCCTTGTCGACTGCGGCCTTGTTGGTCAGGTAGGGGGTACAGAAGTCGCCCTTCTTGGCGACGGTGACGAGCACCGTCTGGGCGTTGGCGTCGCTCAGGACGCCGCGCTTGTTGCACTCGGCGAGTGCGGGGTTTGCGAACAGGGTGGTGGCCAGCATGGCCGCCACGGCGAACATCACGATTGTGCTTCGTGCCATCGTGGCCTCCTTAGGGTTTCGGGTTCGTTTCGAGAACTTCGAGTTCAGGTTCAGGTTCATGAGAATTCGTACCTCCTTCCTCCGTATCGGAGGACGTTAAGATGCACTCTCCGATACGGTATCGGGAGCGTGCGGTTTAAAGCAATATGTGAATACTAACTTTGTCTGGTTAGCAGGGGCCAATCCCCTAAGTCTGTAAGTCTAAGTCCGGACTCCGTTGGAGTCCGGACTTGACCTAAATTTGACCTAAAAGATTAAACTCTGCTAACCAGCAGGGGGTACAAAAAACTGTTTCTGTTGTGTAGCATCAGGGCAATACCCTTGGGGGGCGGCCCTGTGCTGGTTCAATAGGGTCCGAAGTAACATCGGACTCGCTACTTAGCTTACAGTAATGAGTTGTTAAAGATCATCTAAACATGAGAGGACTTCCTGCCCTTACCCTCAAAACCAGTGGTTTTCAGGGGGGAACAGAAAGTGTTCTACGGTGTTTAGGTTCCCAATTCTATAACAAAAAATTAAAAGTGTCAAGGCTTTTTATATAAAAAATAGTATTTTTTTACTGCATCCAAAAACCCCCTTTTATAAAAGGGGGTTTTTGTGCATCGGATTTTGGCCGGTTTTTGAACCGGCTGATAAAATAAATCGGATAATAAATATTTAATCCGCTTTGATCATAAGTCTTTTTAAGCACATGACTTATCAGCAAAGGTGATTAAAAGGGCCCCCACCCACCGTCGCGTAAAGCTATGGTGGGTGGGGACAAGGAAAGGGTTCCCCCTTTCTAGCTAACTGTCATCCTCCTCGTCGGGAAGAGCGAGCGCTTGGACTCGCTTATCAGCCCTATCGAGAGAGAGCTGATATGACCGCAACTCTATCTCGAGAATCTGGAGCTGAGCGGGGTCTGCGGCCTCGCCCTGGGCCTTGAGCTCATCGATTTGCTTGGTGAGCTCATTGATTGTGTCGCGGTGCTCCTGGGCTAAATCGAAAAAGATATCCCGGGCCAACTCGCGGACTAAGTCCTTCCTGATGGCGTCCAGCAGGGACTCCGGAGGTGCTTCGAGCGCCTCGTCGAAGTCGGTCTTGGAAACCATGAGCGCGCCGAGTGCCGCGAGCGCCCCCTTCATGAAGGGGTGCTCGGGGTGCAGGAAACCACCCTCTTCGGCCGAGGTGAGCTCGTTGACCAGCTTGACCTCGAGAGCCTCGTAGCTCTGGGCATCCACTGGGGGCAGGTCGGGAACATCATCTGCCACGATGACGGTCTCGCTGCCGGTAGGAGCGTCGGGGGTACCGGGCCCCTCGGAGTCATCATCCTTCTTCCGTCGGGTGACGAAGAAGAAGATGACGGCGGCCAGGACGATTAGCAGCAGAGCAAGGCCAAGGATCCAGGGCCAGTAGTAACTGAACCAGCTCGGACATTCTTCGTTTCCACCTGCCTTGAGGACCCAGGGGCCGCTCGGATGAAGGTCATCGCGGAGTGACTCAGGGCAGTTTGTGCATAGGCACACTTCGGGGAAGTCCGGAGTCTTGCATGCCACCTTTTCGGTGGTGTCCGGGCAGGTGTCGGCGAAGCCGTCCTCGCTGGGATGGAGCTTGGCCTGATGCCAGGCATTCCAGCACTTGGCGGCCTCGTAGGCCTCGCGGTCTTTCTTGTTCTTGAGCGCGGCCAGGCGGTCGGCCTTGTCCTTGCGAGCCTTCTCGGCGGCGGCCAGTTCGGCCTTGGTCATGCAGACGTCGTCTACGTCCCGGCCGACGGTCACGAAGGTGCCGGCCAGTTCGGGTTCGTCGCACTCACAGTGCGACTTGTCCGCTGTCTCGTGCGTGCCTTTGGGGCACTTGATGGTCGGTTTGGCTACTCTGACCGCTTTGCAAGCCGGCAGAGCACTGAAGGCTTCGTTGACCACCTTCCGGCAGGCCTTCAAACACAAAGGATCGCCGGCGCAGCTCATTTCGCAGCCATTTAGCGTACTGCTCATAAGGTTTTTGGCCTTATGGGACTGGCACTGCTGCTGGGTGAGCTTTACGTAGTAGGGGAATTTCTGGATTTCATGGTCGATGGCCGCCATTGCGGCCGGAGTGAGGCCGGTCAGGCCGAAGACCATCAGGGTCAGCAACAGAATTCTCCGTTTCATGGTAACTTCTCCTTTCAAAAAACAGTTATTAGTCTGAAGACACAGTTTCGTTCCAGTCATTTTTTACCTCCTCCCCGTAAAGGGATGTGAACTCCCCAACGGGGGAGAGGATTCAAGGGAAATTACTAACAAGCCGTATTTATTTTTTTATATAGTCGTAATTTGTAATTTGTTCGCTCGTGGCGAACGTAACTTGTAACTGGTAATTTTTGCCTCATATTTTTATAAATTACGAGTTACTAGTTGCGAGTTACAAATTACGAACAATAAATTAAAAACAAATATAGCTTGTCAGTATCTCCCGGTAAGCTAGAAAAAAGTGTAAGTTTATAAAACATCCAAAAGCATCCGCACCCTCCGTTAAGAGGGACGAATCAGCTCATTGGATAATTATAAATCTTACTATCAATAGGGTCCGATGTCCATCGGACTCGCTACTTATAACCCTATCCTGTAAAAGATCATATCCCGCTCTGAGAGCTGGGATTCCGACGATATCATTCAGTCAAAAAAGCGCAGGCAATAAAAGCCGGATGGCTTTAAAAAAAGTTGCGCGTTGTGTCCGCCCGGTGATGGGGGATCAGGTTGGTTCGAACCAAAGTTTTTGACTTAAATGATAAAAGTCGGATTGCAATTGTAGGTTATTTTATAAAATTTGTCAAGATAAAAAGTCTTACGTCTAAGTCCGGACTCCGTTGGAGTCCGGACTTTACTTTATTACTAAGAAAATCCCCGCCCCGGCAGATGCCGAAGCGGGGAGAATAGGGGGCAGAGGGGCGACTACTATAGAGGGTGCTATTGACTGGTGGCCTGGATGACAGCTTTCATACACAACTCGTACAGGGCGTCGTCATCCCCGTGCAGGGTGCCGCAATTTCCTTCGATGACACCTCTCATGGAACGATCTACCTTGTCAAGAAGACTCCTGAATCGGGGATGGCTCTGGGGATGATTCTTGTACTTCTGAACCCAGTTCTCTTCGGCCTTGCAGGTGTACTTTTCCGGCACCTTGGCCACCCACTCTTTGCACTTCCTGAGCAGGGTGTCATCGTCCAGGTATCCGTTGCAGGACGAGCGAGCGAAAGCTTTTTCTCTGGCGACATTGGCATTGAGCCATCTCTTGAGCCGGCAGTCATTGCCGCAGTCCCCTCCAGGGCACTTTGCGGCTTTCTGAAGCAGTTGGTCAGCCTCCGCAGCCCCCTTGAAATTGGGCGCGTCGGCCCAAGCGGTGGCGGTCAGGCTCATCAGAGCTGCCACCAGAGCGATCAGCAGGATTCCTCGTTTCATGGTAAGTTCTCCTTTCAAAAAACAGTTATTAGTCTGAAGACACAGTTTCGTTCCAGTCATTTTTTACCTCCTCCCCGTAAAGGGATGTGAACTCCCCAACGGGGGAGAGGATTCAAGGGAAATTACTAACAAGCCAGATCCGCCTCTTAAAAATAAGAAACAGATACGGCCTGTCAGTACTTCCCGGTAAGCTAGAAAAAAGTGTAAGTTTATAAAACATCCAAAAGCATCCGCACCCTCCGTTAAGAGGAACGAATCGGCTCATTGAATAATTATAAATCTTACTATCAGTAGGGTCCGATGTCCATCGGACTCGCTACTTATAACCCTATCCTGTAAAAGATCATATCCCGCTCTGAGAGCTGGGATTCCGACGATATCATTCAGTCAAAAAAGCGCAGACAATAATAGCTCAAAAGCTTTATTGAAAGTTGCGCGTTGTTTCCGCCCGGTGATGGGGGATTAGGTTGGTTCGAACCAAAGGTTTTTTGACTTAAGTAAATAAAAGTCGGATTGCAATTGTAGGTTATTTTATAAAATTTGTCAAGATAAAAAGTCTTACGTCTAAGTCCGGACTCCAACGGAGTCCGGACTTTACTTTATTACTAAGAAAACCCCCGCCCCGGCAGATGCCGAAGCGGGGGAATAGGGGGCAGAGGGGCGACTACGTGGAGCCTATCGACCAGTGGCCTGGATGACAGCCTTCATACACAGTTCGTACAGGGCGTCGTCATCCCCGTGCAGGGTGCCGCAGTTTCCTTCAATGATTCCTCTCATGGAACGATCTGCCTTGTCAAGAAGACTCCTGAATCGAGGATGACTCTGGGGATGATTTTTGTACTTCTGAACCCAGTCCTCTTCGGCCTCGCAGGCGTACTTCTCGGGAAGGCCGGCAACCAGCGTCTTGCACTTCTTAAGATCAGAATCGCTCTTATAAGAGACAATTGATGTTTTTTACTGAATAACCTACAATTAGTCCATCGATCAGACCCTCAATTAACTCCTCAATCAGTACCATGCTCATCTGTACCCCGGTTCAGGAAAAAACGCAGGAGAAAGCCTTAAAACGGCTCCAGGAGCTTAAAAATCAGGTCGATTTAGCCGAAGTGTGGATCGATTCGGTCAAAGATCTGGACCTGCCGCTTCTTATAAAACAGGCCGCCTTACCTTTGGTCGTCGTCTGCAAAAAACCCGCTGAAAAAGGCGCTTTTAAGGGTTCCCGGGCCGATTTGGCCGCCCAACTGGAAAATGCGTGCAAATGTGGAGCTGAATATGTGGATATTCCCTTTAATATGCCGAAAAATATGAGAAAAAAAGTTATTCAAAAGGCCAAAAAGACCCAAATCATCATCTCACATCACGATTTTAAGAAAACCCCCACACTTTCATGGATGCTGAAAACGGCCCGTATGATGAAAAAAAGCGGCGCGGACATTGTTAAAATGGCGGTCATGGCGCACTCCCTGGAAGACACATTTAGCCTTATTCTACTGGCCCAGCGCCTGCAAGCCGAAAAGATCCCCCATATTCTGATCGCCATGGGCAAAGAGGGGATTTTAAGCCGAGTCATCACTCCCTTTCTGGGCGGAACCATCATGTTCGCTCCCCTTAAAGCCTCCCGGGCCACCGCCAGCGGGCAGTTAACCGTTAAAGAGCTTAAAAAGGCGTGGAGTTTGATTAAAAAATAAGTAGAATTGATAAAGAATAGCCAAAGAATTGTTTAAAGAATAGCAATTCTTATGCAATACTTAAGCAATTCTTATCCCATCTTTATGAGTTTAAAAATCGGCATCGTCGGCCTTCCGAATGTGGGAAAATCCACCCTTTTTAACGCGCTGACCCGCAGTAAAGGGGCTCAGGCCGCTAATTATCCTTTCTGCACCATCGATCCGAACGTGGGCGTGGTGGAAGTGCCCGATGAGCGTTTGAATGTTTTGGCAGACCTTGTGAAGCCTGAAAACGTCATTCCGGCCGTGGTTGAATTTGTGGATATCGCCGGGTTGGTAAAAGGTGCTTCGGAGGGAGAAGGATTGGGCAATAAATTTCTGGCTAATATTCGCGAGTGCCACGCGATCGCTCAGGTCATCCGGTTCTTTGAAGACCCGGATGTTACCCATGTTCACGGCGGTATCAATCCGAAACTGGATATGGATGTGATCCACCTGGAACTGATTCTGGCAGACTTAGACACCGTCAGCCGGCGGCTTTCGGAGGCGGAAAAAAAGGCCAAATCCGGAGACAAAGAACTCATCGCTCAGGCAGGCATGCTGAATCGGCTGAAAGAACATCTGGAGGCGGAAAAGCTGGCCATCAACCTTGATTTTTCAGAAAAAGAGCAGGAATTTATTAAGGATCTTCATTTGCTCACCAATAAGCCTTTTATCTACATCGCCAATCTCAAAGAAGAGGAATTAGCCGCTTTTGACGCGGAAAAAGTCAAAAAAGATCTGGCTTTAGGCCCTCATGAAAAGCTTTTGCCCATTTCCGCTAAAGTGGAAGAGGATCTGGTCGGATTCAATGTCCAGGAAGCCGGGGAATACCTGAAAGAATTAGGTCTTAAAGAATCAGGTCTGAACGCTTTTATCCGGGCCGCTTACAGCCTTTTAGGGCTGATGACCTTCTTCACGGCTGGCCCGAAAGAAACCCGTGCCTGGACAGTTAAAAAAGGGGCTAGAGCTCCTCAGGCAGCGGGTGTGATTCACACGGATTTTGAAAAAGGCTTTATCAAGGCCGAGACCATCAGTTACGATGATTTTGTGACCTGTAAGGGGGAGCAGGAGGCCCGTGATCGCGGTAAACTGCGGCAGGAGGGGAAGGAGTATGTGGTACAGGATGGAGATGTGATGCACTTTAAATTTAATAATTAATTGTAATTTGTAATTTGCTCCCCCGCGGCAAACGCGGGATCGCGTAACTTGTAACTGGTAATTTTTGTTTAATGCTTTATTAAATTACGAATTACAAGTTACGAATTACAAGTTACAATTATTAAAAAGTCAAAACAGCAATGTCATCAAATAACGTGAAAATAGCATATTTCAGTATGGAGATCGCCCTGAAATCCGAAATGCCCAATTACGCGGGCGGATTAGGGGTGCTGGCCGCGGACATTTTAAAATCCTGTGCAGATTTGGCTGCACCCGTGTGCGGGGTGAGTTTGATGTATCATGTTAGTGAAGACCCTCAGCATGCTTTTAGACCGGGTCAGGAATTTAAAAAACGTCCGGAAACTGTGCAGATGCACATTGAAGACCGCCTGGTCACTATCGGCGTATGGGAATATATTATGAGAGGGGAAAAAGGAGAGATCCCGCTTTATTTTTTGGATACAAACCTGCCGGAAAACAAGCGCTGGGATCGTGATATCACCAATGGTTTATACGCGTCTGACCGCTACACCCGCCTGTGCCAGGAGGTGATTTTAGGGATTGGAGGCGTGCGAATGCTGAGAGAGCTGGGGCATGATTCCATCGAAACCTTCCACATGAACGAGGGTCACGCAGCCATGCTTACCCTCGCGCTTTTAAAAGAAAATGAGTTTAAAGATGAGCCGGTGAAGGCGCTTTGCGCGTTCACTACTCATACACCCGTGCCGGCCGGCCACGATCATTTTGATTACAAATTGGTCGATCGGGTACTGACTCAGAAAGTACCGTGGCATATTAAAAAGCTGGCCGGCAATGATGACCTGAATATGACCCGTTTGGCCCTGTCGCTAAGCCGGAAAGTCAATGGGGTGGCCCGAAAACACGCGCAGGTCTGCAACCAGATGTTCCCGGAGTACACATTTCAGGCGGTCACCAATGGTATCCACGTAAAAACATGGGCTGGGAAAAGCATGGCTCAGCTTTTTGATAAAGAATTGTCCGGCTGGGCGCAGGATCCTGAAAAACTGAAAGGGGCGGTTGACCTGCAGGATGAATCGCTTATCGAAGCGCATAATACCGGCAAAAAAGTGCTCATCGATCACATCAACAACAATCCGGATTTCTTTCCGATTCCATCAAATGAACTGGAAGATGGTGATCTTTTTGATATGGACACCCTCACCATCACATTCGCACGGCGTTTTGTATCGTATAAAAGACCGCTTTTAATCTTCCACGACCTCGATCGCCTGCGTGATCTGGGGTACGAAAAACTCCAATTGATCTTCGCCGGTCCGTATCACCCGGACAACCACTATGCCATGGAAATCCTGAATCAACTCAGCCATTATGGGCATGGTCTGCGGGGGCAGATAAAAATCGCTATTTGCTCGGATTACAATCTGGCCACGTCTCAGTATCTGGTGCGGGGAACGGATGTGTGGCTCAATAATCCTCAGCCCCCCATGGAGGCCAGCGGGACGAGCGGGATGAAAGCCGCGCTGAATGCCGCCCTCAACTTATCCATTTTAGATGGCTGGTGGATTGAGGGATTTGAACAGGACCCTAAAAGCGGCTGGGCATTTGGCCAGGAGCCTTCTGGCATCATCCAGCCTCAAGAAGACAAGGTAGATGCGGACGCGCTATACAACACGCTCGAGGACGTGATTGACTGTTACTATAAACGGAAAGACGAATGGGTGGAGCGCATGAAGCACGCTGTTTCTTTGGGTGCCTATTTCAACACCCACCGTTGTGTGAAAGAATACATGGAAAAGATGTGGACTATATAACTAATAACCAATAGAGGGCCCGTCGAGGACCCAATTGATTGCAAATCTGATATTCAGTCAATTGGGCCTTCAATGGGTCTTCAATCGGAATCATGGATAAACGAAAAAATCCCATCACCATCAACGAAGGTTTTAAGTGCCTGAAATGCAAAATGGACGTAAAGCCCCATCCTGAAGGCAGCTGCCGGAACCATTGCCCGTACTGTCTTTTTTCCCTTCATGTGGATTTAGACGTGCCGGGCGATAGGCTATCGGAATGTCAGGGGTTTATGAAACCGATCGGAATGGAAATAAACAAGAAAAAAGGCGTGCGCATCATTCATATGTGTCAAAAATGCGGACTTAAAAATTTCAACCGCTCCGCCCCCGATGATAACTGGGATTTAATATGTGAACTCAGCAGAATGCCGCATTAATAGTGTAATGTTTTGAGTTTTTGGTCGTTTTAAATACTGAAGGCGCGATTTCACAATCGCGCTGATTGCTAACCCAACCATATGCTCAATCATTACCCAAAGCTTAAAAATACCCTCATCATTTGTATTGTTTTTTTAGTGACCCTGGGCTGGCCGGCGAGAACAGGAGAGGCGCAGGTGATTTTTTCCGATACCGAAGGTCATCCTTATGAAACCAGCATTGAGTTTTTATATAACCGTGGCGTAGTAGAAGGATATCCCGACGGCAGTTTTGGCCCCGACCGCGAAGTGAACCGCGCGGAGATCATGAAGATCATTTTAGAGGCCAGTTTTGAAGGCGAGATCGGCCATCAGCTCAATTGTTTTCCGGATGTGCGCGGGGACTGGTTCGCTAAATACGTCTGCCTCGCCAAAGAAGAGGGGATTATTGAAGGGTATCCCGATGGCAAGTTTAAACCGGCTCAAAATGTGAATATGGTGGAAGCGCTGAAAATGGGGATCGAGAGTTTTCCGGTAACAGTCGGCTCTGCCAATAACCCCTGGTATCAGAAATACATCGACTTTGTGCACGACAACAATATTTTCTCCCGCTACAGCGTACTTCCCCAGAAGAACATGACGAGGGGGGAGATGGCTTATCTCATCCACCAGCTGATGCTGGATAAAGAAGGTACGAAAAAGTTCACAGGAGTGCATGACAGTAAGTCATCCGGCTGTGGTAAAACTCCACCCAGCTCCAAAATTTCCAATGTAGTTGTTAATGGTTTAACTCGTAATTTCATCACAGTGATTCCGAGCGGTTACAGCAAAGATACCCCCATTAGCTTTATCTTCGCTCCTCATGGACGCACCAATTCTAATTCGATGGTACAGGGCTATTATGGTCTGAATAAGGCAACAGCCGGCAAAGCGATCATCGTCTACCCCAGTGGCCTACCGGAAGGGACCAGCCCCCGGAATTGGAGCGATCCGGGCGATCCTCCCGATCAGCTCAGAGATTTTGCTCTGTTTGATGAGATCGTCGAGACCTTTGAAGAGAATTATTGTATCGATGAAGACCGTATTTACGTGGTCGGCCACTCGCTCGGCGCCTGGTTTACCAACACGCTTTCATGTGCTCGCGGCAATATCATCCGTGCCATTGGCAGTGTGGGTGGTGGTACGACCATCAACAATTGCACTGGCCCCGTTGCCGCCATGGTGATGCATAATCCGGAAGACCGCCTTGCCCCTTTTAGTAGTGGCGAAACAGCGCGTAATCAGCTGATCAGTCAAAATCAATGCAGTACTCAAACGGTTTCCGCTAGCCCGGGCAGCTTAAATTGCGTGACTTATCAGGATTGCAATGAAATAGCCCCATTAATCTGGTGTCCGCACAGCGATAGCACCTCTTACGATGGCTCTTATTATCCTCACACCTGGCCGGATAATGCCGGTTCAGAGATCTGGAAGTTTTTTGAGAGTTTAGAGAAGGATTGACAAACAATAAAATATCTGATTTAATAATTGCCAACATTTAATCAGATTGGTATGAATTCACATCTCGATTGCCCTTCAGACACTTCCGAAACTCATAGGTGGACGGATTTTTTTATGAAAGGGCAGAGAATCCGCCTTTTCGCGGCTTTGGGGGCATTGGCTTTAATTATTTCTGTCTCACGGGACTCTGCGGCAGGCGACTCTATTCCTTTTTGCCATGATTTAAATGGATATAGATCTCCTCAAAAAGGTCCTTTTTTAGAAGGTAACGAAGAAGGGGTTGTACATTGTATTGTGGATGGGGATACCATTGACGTTAAACTTAAAAACCATGATGGCCGAATTGTCCGTGTACGTTTATGGGGGGTGGATTGTCCGGAATCCAGCATGAATAACAAATGTATGAAAAAAGGATGGGGACGGTGTAAGCAGGAAAACGAGTACGGCAAAAAAGCTTCAGGAAAAGTCCGGGAGCTTTTAGGGGATGGGCGAGTAACCCTTCAGTCTCCTTATAAAAATAACGGGAAACGTAAATTAGCTTATATGAAGCGTAAAAAAGGCGGTGTGGACATCGGTCGGGCTCTTATCAAATCCTGCTTATGTAAGGAGGGGTATAAACACGAGAGAAAGAAAGCTTACAAAAAAACTGCCAGGCGTTGTAGTCGTAGATAAGAGATTTTGCTATTAGTGGATGGGGCAAAGGGATTCCTACTCCGGGGATAAATTCCTCATCCATTCGTTGGATCTCACCTTCGGCTTATGTAGCCGCTAAGGTCCCCGCGAAATGCGAGGTGGTTGGTTTTCGGTGAGGGGTGTTTCGCGGGGCGGGGCCCCAAACCGAGCAAATAAGCGAAAGCCTCGACGAAAAGGCGACGCTGTAGCGACGACGCTCGGAATTGGGGTGGAGCGGGTAACGGGAGTCGAACCCGTCTCTCAGCCTTGGGAAGGCTGCATAATACCGATATACTATACCCGCAAAATACTTTTTTATTTTAATCGAAGGATTGTTTTTAGCAATTCTTTTTCCTGAGCCCGCTCAAAAAGGGTCCCCACAAAATGTGAAGCGAACATAGTGAGCGGATTTTGTGGGGTAGGGGCCCAAAAGCGACGGAGTAAACGAAGGCCTCGCCAAAAGGGCGATGCCGTAGAAACGACAATCGCTTTTGGGATGGAGCGGGCAAAGGGATTCGAACCCTCGACCTTCGCCATGGCAAGGCGACGCTCTAGCCAACTGAGCTATACCCGCAAATTTCAAACAGCGAAAAAAGTTTAGCAAATTGTCATGAAAATGCAAACCATTTTTTAATTAACCGATTGCAAAAATGCCTCCGATTTCAGCGGGCTGCTGAGGAGATTTTCCAGAACGCTTTGCAGCCATATCCAGACAGACTGGTTGTCTTCTTCCGCCACTCTCACTCTCAGCGTATCCGAAAGAGGGTAATTCTGCATAAAGTTCACCCATTTAATCAGCGCAATAGAAAGCTGGCTATCTGCTGATGAACTGCATTCATGGCACACTAGATGTCCGTCGGTAGCATGCAGGCAGATGGCATTATTCAGGCTCAACGATGCATCACAAATCCCGCATTTGTTCCAGGGGGAGAGAAAGCCGGTCAGGGTCAGCAGTTTGGTCAGGTAAGCGTGCAGAACGGTTTCCAGCCGGTCGGTTTTCTGAAGATGGTAAAGCGTTTCCTGAAGGAGTGGATAAACCCCCTCCACTTGCTGGTCGGATTGTATCAGCCGATTGGTAAGTTCAGCCAGATAGAAAAGAATGCGGTGCCGTCCAACGTCTTTTTCTTCCGGATAGGCTTTGATCAGGTCCGCCTCATCCAGATAATGGAGGTCGCGCCCGGCAAAACCCATGAGTTCGATTTCATTAAAAAGCTCCAGTCGGCCACAGAACTTACTTTTTAGCCGTCGTGCCCCCTTAGCCAGAAGGTCGATCTTACCGTAATCATCGCACAGCACGGTGACAATCCGGTCCGCTTCGCCAAAATCGCATTTGCGTATGACCAGCCCGATGGTTTTTATATTTTTCTTCATAATCCTGAGGGATAAATGGGATAAATGTGACGAATGGGATAAGTGTCAAATCCCATTTATCACATTTATCCCAACAAATCCCATTTGTCCTAATTTAAAACGAGAATCGTTTCCGTAAATAAAGTTCAATGGCCATAAAACTGCTCACCAGCCCCACCAAAACCACTCCCACAAACTGCCAGCCGAAGGTCAGCCAGAAGTTGTCTTCAAAATGGAGCAAAATAGCATCCAGGCCTACCAGCAGACTTTCATTGCTGATGACACCGAGCAGATTTTTGCTCAAATAAAGCAAAGTCAGCTGGGAAAGGATGGTGCTCAGAAGCAGAGCGAAGACCGCGTACAGGATCCCTTCAAACAAAAATCCACCCCGGATGTAGCCGGTATTGGCTCCCACCAGGCGCATAATGTTGATCTCGTGGCGATGAGTGTGAATGCTTAAATTGATGCTGTTTAAAATAATCAGCACGGCTACAATCGCAAAAATCAGGTTCAGCCAGAAGCCGATTCCCCGGATAAATTGGGTGATATTAAGCACTTTCTCATTCCGGCTTTTTTGCTCCGTATCACTTTTTATTTTTTCCTGATTGACGATACGGGAGAATTCACTGCTTTCCAAAAACATGATAATCCGGTCATTAGAGGACACATCACGCCCCACAATCCGTATCACGTCCGGCAGGGGATTCTGAAGGCTGTTCCGGTCCAGGAACGAGATGACATTGGGGTATTTTTGACCGAAATTCTGAAGCGCTTCTGATTTACTGATATAGATCACAGCACTGACGTCGGGTGACTGTTTTAAACGGTTGACCAGTGTTTGGATGCTGTAATTTTCCACACCCGGCAGGATCTCCGCCCGGATGTCCACTTTTTTGCCGACTGCCTGAATCACGGAATCGCTCGCGTAACTTAAGGCCAGTATCAGATTAAACACAAAAAACATCAGAGCGATGATGAGCGTGGTGGCTACCGTCAGGATTTTGTTGCGCATTAAATTATGCCACCCGTTTTTAAGCATACGGCCCAGTCCGATCCACTTTTTTTTGAAGCCATCTTTTTTAGACCCTAAAAGCCCCATTTGGTTTTATTTTTTATGTTGATTCGATTATACCTTAATTCCGATTAATTATAAATTTTAAATAATTCAATTTTTCTGAAGGCGCGATTTCGCAATCGCGCCGGCGCGGATTATTATCCGCGCCTTCAGAGTGAATGGTTATTATTTTATTTAAAATTTATTTAAGGAGACTCGATTTATACTTCTCCGGCTGATAAGGCTTTAATCGCACCACTTTAATATGCGGGAATTTCACTTTAAGAACTTTGGTGTCCGCCTTCTGATCATATCCTAAACCGATCACATCCGGCTGATGGTCGACGAGACATTGGTAAAAATGATCCTTATGCCCCAAAAGGATCTTATCGATCAATTTGATTTTTTTAAGCGCCTCGTATCGCTCTTCTTCTTTATGTTTGGGTGGACGGCATTTTGATATTTTTACATTTTTATCCCGCGCGACCACAATATATAACTTATCTCCTAATTCCTTAAGCTGCCGGAAAAAATCCATATGTCCCTCATGGATCCCGTCGAACGTGCCGAATCCCATTACTTTTAGCTTTTTGTTCATAATGAAATAACGAAATAACGACATGACGATATGACAAAAAAGAAATGATTTCAACTTATAAATCTTGTCATTTCGTTACAGCGTCATTTCGTTAGTTAAATGATTTCCGCTGAGGGGTTCGTTTTTTAGCAGGGAAAGACAGGGTGGAATAACGTTCGCTGAATCCTTTGGCTGCCTGATAACATTCCTGAATACGTTTGTTATCGGGGTCGATTTCCATCGCCTTTTTTAAAAGTTCAACCGCTTTAGTGAAGCTTTTGGTCTGCAAATAGCAGATACCCAGATCACATAAAGTAAGGCTGTTGTCCGGATCAAGGTTGAGCGAGCGCTCCAGAACAATAATACCCTGAGTGCGTTTACCGGCATTGAAAGTAGACCAGCCGAGACAGCGGAGGATTTCAGGATTGTTTGGATGAAGCGCGTTGGCTTTTTTTAAATACTCAACGGCCTGTTCCCATTTTTGCTGATGAGAAACCAGAAAACCGAGAATATAATAGCCGGTATAACTTTCTTTATCTAATTTAAGGACCCGTTTTGCCGCCTTCTCTGCCCGGTCGAATTTATCCAGACTGACATAGTTATCAGCGATCTCCTCTAAAGCCGCCACACAATTAGGATCTTCAATAAGCAGTTTTTCTGCTTCACTAATCGATTTTTCATGCTCCCCGCTCAGCTTCAGGCTTTCAATGTTTTCTAAAGCATCGAGGATATGGGCCGGATATTTGGATTCATCGGGGTCAGACAGCATATTTCAATAAATTAAATGGTTATTTTAGTATACCTTATTTTACTCTGATTCTCAAGGTAATTGTACCAAAAATAGAGAGACGATTGTACACAAAAGTCGTGTAAATATAATTCTTACTGCATTTCGGATAAAATCCGGTCAATTTCATTTATAAAAGATTGTAGGATTTCATCCCCCCTTTTGATATCTTCTTGTGAGACTAAGTGTCGTTTTGTTCCGAGATCCGTCCGTCTTCTTTTTTGAATATCAAGAGATAAGTTGCCTGCCAAGCTTATCCATTTTGTTAGCTCATCTGTTCCCAGTTCATCAGGCAGAAATTTTTCTAAACGATCAGTATGTGCGGCAATATGAGCAAACCAGGCTATTTGACACTTGTATTTAAAAGGTGGGCCGGAAAAAATAATATTGGGATCATTATCTTTATATTCTGGATATTTTGAAAAAAGTTCAACTAGCCACTTTCTTACACTTTTAAGAAGTTTTATACCTTCTGGCATTGTTAGCTCCCTTGGCTCGCTTTCTAGTATTCCATTTTTATCCAGCCTGCTCATAGTTATAACTTTAAAAGATATCTTTATAACAGATAAGATATTTTTGCGCAAGGGTATACGCTGTTAGATGTAGTTGCGCTGATTTTTTAGTTTATGAATTTTAAAGTTGATAACATTCCGTTTTCGATCATTTTACCTCCGGTTGTAATTAAATAAAATCTATTTTTATGCCTAGTGGCAATAATTTTTTGGGAAAATTCGGAAATATCCAATCTTAAAGCTTCCTGACCATCAACTATCAATTCAGATTTTTTTAAAATTATTGACTTATCAAAATCATTTAACCATTCGGTTAATGTAAGGTCTGTTTCATCCACCCTTATTCCCTCGTGGGTTGCAAGGTTGTCGGTGGCAAAGACAATATCGCTACCGGATGTTTCTTTATTGCTGCGTAATTTATCAATTTTCCAATTTGTCGGATATTGTATCTCAAAACCATATTCTTCACTACTATAAGTTTGCCAGTCAGTTGATGATTCAACTTTATCAGCTTCAGTAGATTTATTAGGCGATTTTGTTTCTGCTTCAGGCTTAGTTAGTTTCTCTAAGCTTTGATTTTTAGTTGGAGTTTGTTGAATGCAACCGAGTAATACTAAACTAAAACCCAAAAGTGTGAGTAAAATTGTTTTTTTCATAATATTTAGCTTGATTATTATAAAAAAGCGTTCGCAGCCGCGGCCAGCCCTCCAGGATGACCGGTATCAAAACGCTCTCCTTCGATCTCTACTGCCCATATTTTCTGATCTTCCTGCAGCTTAATAAACCCGTCGATCAGCCGTTTTTCTCCTCCTTTGCTATTGGTTGCTTTTTTAAGAGCATTAAAGATCTCTGGCGAGCAGACATATTTGCCGATGATTCCAAGGTCGCTCGGCGATTCTTCGGGGCGGGGTTTCTCTACCATTTCCAAGACTTCATACAATCTGCCTTGATGCTCGCCGGGTCTGATCATGCCATACAGCACACTTTTTTCTTTTGGGATCCGCTCCACGGCCAGTAGGCTTTCACCTTTAAATTGGTCTATTAGCTGTTTGGCGGCAGGAACGTCGCCTTTAACAATATCATCCCCAAAAAGCACCAGGAAAGGCTCACCGCCCACCGCTTCTTCCGCCATCAGGACGGCATGTCCGTCGCCGAGGGGTTCATCCTGATACACAAAGGTGAATTGGGCGGTTTTATGAATCGGTTTCACTTTTTCCAGAAGGTCATACCTTCCTTTACTTTCCAGAAAAATCTCCAGTTCCGGATGATGGGAGAAGTGGTCCCTGATCAGTTCTTTTCCTTTGGAGATCACAAAAATAATCTCTTCAATTCCGCTCAGCACTGCTTCTTCCACCAAATACTGGATTACCGGTTTATCCACAATCGGGAGCAGTTCTTTGGGGACGACTTTAGTGGCCGGCAGGAAGCGGGTGCCCATGCCCGCGACAGGCAGGACGGCTTTTCTTATCTTCATAATATAATTTAAGACTTTTATGACTTTTAAGACTTTTACGATTATTACGATTATGTATTTTATTCGATCCTAATAGTCGTAATAATCTTCACTGTCCTAAAAGTCTTAAGTTTTTATCTTCACAATCCGCATCTGAATAGCACTGCGCTTAGGGATCCGGATGTAAAGCACATGGTCTTTTTGGGTGGCTTCGATTTTTTGAGAATTGACGTTGGCCGGCAGAATAACGGATCGGCTGAACCGTCCCCAAAAACATTCCTGAACATAATAATCCCGTTTTTTAAACTCAAAATCACTCAGATCCGTCTGGCGTTCACCCCGTATGGTCAACACATCATTGGTCACGATCACTTCGGTTTTGTCCAGATTCACCCCGGCGATAGGAGTGATGACCAGGATCTCTTTTTCGTTTTCCAGAATATCGATGGGTAACTGCCCGAAGCCTTCAGGTGACTGAGATAAAGCGCTCGCATCATTCACATCCACCTCTCTCGAGGCAGGAATAATGTTGACTGGCGGTTTGATCTGCACATGCTTCATAATACTAATAGGTGATCTAATTGGGGCCTGATTGGTGACCTAATGGAGAACCTAATTGTTTGTTTTATCACTGGACCACTTTTCACTGGATCACCAGCTCACTTGTGAACAGGTGAATACGTGATCCAGTGTTCTAGTGAAAACTACAATTAGACCTCCCATTAGATCTCCTTCGCCGTAGGCGAAAGGCCTCCAATCAGTAATTATTTTTTAGCTTTTTTGGTTTTCGGAAAGAATTTATTGAATTCCTCCTTATTCAGAACTTCTTTTTTCAGAAGGGCGGTGGCGATTTTATCCATCAGAGCTTTATTGTCCGAAACTAGCTTAGTGGTTCGTTCTTCCGCTTCGTTGATAATCTTCCGGATAGCCTCATCGATTTTGCCAGCGATGGCTTCGCTGTAGTTTTTAGAATAGCCCATATCCGTCCCCATAAAGCTGCCGGTGCTTTTATCTCCGAAGATCATCAGGCCCAACTCAGGGCTCATTCCATATTCGGTGACCATGGCCCGTGCGATGGCGGTAGCCCGCTGGAGGTCGCTACTGGCGCCGGTAGTCACTTCGCCAAAGAAAGTTTTCTCGGCTACATAACCTCCGAGAAGGGAGCAGATATCATCTTTGAATTTAGAAACGGATTTTAAGTGCACATCCTGTTCCGGCATGGCCCAGGTAACGCCCAACGCCATACCGCGCGGGATGATGGTGACTTTGTGAATAGGGTCGCATTTGGGCAGAAGTTTGCCCACCAGCGCGTGACCCACTTCGTGATAAGCCGTGATCTTCTTCTCTTCTTCCGATAAGCGCCGGGATTTCCTTTCCGGCCCTAAACCCACTTTTTCCACCGCTGTTTCCAGATCCTGATGCACCACTTTTTTACGGTCGTTTTTGCCGGCCAGAAGCGCGGCTTCATTAACAAGATTCTCCAGATCGGCTCCGGAAAAACCCGGAGTCTGCTGAGCGATCTTCTTTAAATCCACTTTTTTATCCAGAGGCTTGTCGCGTACATGGACCTCAAGAATGGCTTCACGTTCAATTAGATTGGGCATGTCGATAATCACACGGCGGTCAAAACGGCCGGGACGGGTTAAAGCTGAATCCAGGATATCAGGCCGGTTGGTAGCGGCCATTACAATCACGTTGGTCTCTTTCTCAAAACCATCCATTTCCGTCAGAATCTGATTCAAAGTCTGTTCCCGTTCGTCGTGTCCGCCTCCCATGCCGAATCCGCGCTGCCGGCCCACGGCATCGATTTCATCGATAAAAATGATGCAGGGAGCATTTCGTTTAGCTTTTTGAAAAAGGTCACGCACACGGCTGGCGCCGACTCCTACAAACATCTCTACAAATTCCGAGCCGGAGATACTGAAAAACGGAACATTCGCTTCGCCGGCCACGGCTCGTGCCAGCAGGGTTTTACCGGTGCCGGGCGCGCCTATCAGCATCACACCGCGAGGGATCTTTGCCCCGATCTTGGTGTATTTTTTTGGGTTTTTTAAGAAATCCACTACCTCCACCAGCTCCTCCTTAGATTCTTCCATGCCGGCCACGTCTTTAAACGTCGTCTTTTTTTTGCCGTTTCCCGAGTAAACGCGCGCCTGGGATTTGCCGAAGCTGAACGCGCTGTTCGCCCCTTTTCCAAGCTGTTTAGCCATAAAAATAATAAGGGCTATAAACAGGATGATCGGCAGCCAGCCCGAAATCACGTTCAGCCAGAAAGCGGCGGCTTCGGTGCTGATGGCTTTGATCTCGGTAGGATTTTCAGGGTCGCTGAAGCCAAGATCTTTCAGGCTTTCACCTTCCGGACGAACCGCGAAATAACTTTTACTGTTCTTGTCGGTCGCATAGATCTTGCTGTTTTTGATCTCGAGTTCCGAAAAACGCTGATCCTGGTAATAGGCGGTCATCTGGCTGATAGGGATCTCCTCGGCTCGTTTATCTTCCGTAGCCCCCTGGGGATTAAAAAGGTAATAGACCACCGTTAAAATCAGGGCGATCAGAAGAACATACCCCAAACTGTTGTTCCGTTTAGGGGGGCGGAACTGAGGATTCTGATGGGGGGGCTGAGGGGGCATTTGTGGCATATCTTTTGGTGGTTTATTCGTGTATAACTTTACCCTATTTGCTGTCTAAAATTCAAGACGCAAAAAGTCTTAAGCCTTAAGCCGTAAGTCATAAGCTAGTCATCAGCTTAAGGCTTAAGACTTACAGCTTAAGGCTTTGGCTTGATTTCCTTCACGCCTCCCATAAAAGGCCAGAGCACTTCCGGCACCACCACCGTTCCGTCCTTTCTTTGATTATTTTCGAGTAAAGCGATGATCGTTCGGGTAGAAGCCATGGCCGTTCCGTTTAAAGTGTGCATAAAATGGGTACCGTTTTCATCTTTGAACCGAATGCCGCCCCGGCGTGCCTGAAAATCCGTGCAATTCGAACATGACGTTAGTTCGCGATAATTTTCCTGAGTCGGGATCCACACTTCACAGTCATATTTTTTGGCCGCCGGTGCTCCCAGATCTCCGCCGCAGATATTCACCACCTGATAGGGGAGTTTGAGCTCCTGCAGGATCTCTTCTTCGATGCTGAGTAAAAATTCATGTTCTTCCCAGGATTTATCCGGATGGCAGAAGGAAAACATCTCCATTTTGTCGAATTGATGAACCCGCAAGATTCCCCGTGTGTCCTTGCCGTAACTGCCGGCCTCGCGCCTAAAACAGCTGGAAAAACCGACATAGCGCTTGGGCAGTTCATCGGCCTTGGTAGCTTTAAACATATGCAGACCCGAGAGCGGCACTTCCGACGTCCCCACCAGAAACAGGTTGTCATCGTTGGAATTGACACAGTAGATCTCGTTCCGGTCTGCCGGAAAGAAGCCGGTGGCATACATCATATCTTCTTTGACCAGCATCGGAACCGTAACAGGAGTAAAACCTTTGCTGATGTATTTCTGAAGCAGCCATTGGATGAGGGCGAATTCCAATTGTACTGCCTCATTCTTCAGATAATAAAAACGGGCTCCGCTCACTTTGGCAGCGGTTTCTGTATCGATTAAGTCCAGAAGGGCTCCCAGTTCCAGATGGTCTTTCGGTTTAAAATCAAAAACAGGTTTCTCTCCCACTGTCCGCACCACCGCGTTTTCGTTTTCATCTTTTCCTTCCGGCACGCTCTCGTGCGGGGGATTGGGGATCTGATCGGTCAATTCCTTAAGTTGAACAAAAAATTTGTTCAATTCCTTTTCAGCCTCATCCAGTTTTCCATCCAAAGTTTTCATTTCCGCGATCTTGCTTTGTCGCTGGCCGGGCGGAAGGTTGGGAATTTGTTTGGAAACCGAGTTCTTTTCGGCCCGGAATTCTTCCACTTTCTGGAGGACTCCGCGGTATTCCTCATCCAGTTTTAAAACACGGGGAATATCCGCTTCCACGCCTTTTTTAGCAAAACCTTTGGCGTATAGTTCCTGGTTTTCACGGAGGTCTTTAAGGTCGATCATTCTTGAAACCGATTAAAGATTAAGGATTAAAGATTAAAGTTATAGGCTCTTAAACCCTTCAGCTTAAATCTTAAATCTACAGGAAAAAGCTTACCTAAAAAGAGCCCTGCTGGCAAGGAGGGTTTAAGTTTGACCCTTCAAGGTTTTCAGGGTCAACATGAATCCAATTGAATGTTGACAAAAATTAAAATACTAGATAAGATAACTCCCTTTGTCATTTAATATCATTTTATGAAGTTTGATCTGAAAAACATCTGCAGTGATGAACTGTCTGATGGGGAAGTTAAGGATATTTGTAAAGAAATCAAAGCCCGCAATCTTGGAAAGGAAAAAAAACCATCTAAATTTGCCGCCAGAAATAGAGATGCCGAACGTCTTCATGGGTCGGATGAGCCGCGTCAAACCGCTTATGGTTATGAGTATGCTCGTGACCCTTTCCGTGAAGACTGTGAACGAATCGTATACAGCAATGCGTCTGAACGGATGGGGGGAAAGACTCAGATGATCCCGCTTCCTCAGCGTGCGCACATCACCAACAGAGGAATCCATACGGATCGCGTTTCCCAGACAGCCCGTTCGGTTGCGCGTGAACTTGGGATGAACGAAGATCTGACAGAGGCGATCGGCCGCGGGCATGACCTTGGCCATCCGCCGCTGGGCCATCAGGGTGAAATACTTCTTACAACCGCAATATTCTCAGCATTGGCAAGGGCTAAAAAAGAAGATGGGGAGGTTCGAGAATTATTAGAATTGCTGGGTGAAGACCGGCAGGATCTGCTGAAAGTCCTTGGCATGTTCAAACACAATATTCAGGGGCTTAATGTCGTGGATCGCGTGGAAGGCAGACGAGGTTTTCCTAAGGCTGGCCTGAATCTGACCAATCAGGTGCGGCATGGGATTATATCGCATGACGGAGAAAAAGATGTCTATGGGGTAAAGCCGAGACTGCACATTAAAGGAAAAACCATTGAAAGGGATATTAAAAGATACCGAAAGAGGATCATAGAAGCATCGGCATCCTTGGATTTTGAAGGGGATTTGCATGACGCGAGTGACGATGAGATTAAAAAATTTGTAGAACAAGTAGATAATAGAATCCATAAGGGGGTAAAAAGAAACAAAAAGAAAGAAGTTAAAGGAGCTAAGCCTGTCACGATCATTCCGGTTACGATGGAAGGGGGGATAGTCATGATGATCGATGTTCTGCAGTACGTGGGGGAAGACTTGGAAGATCTGATCAGCTTGGGGGTGGTTGAACGCAAACATATTCTACCGGAAATAGTCCAGGTGTTAGGCAATAATGGTTCGGATATCATCCATACCTTATTATCCGATCTGGTGGTGCATAGTTATGGGAAAGACCATCTTTGCTACAGTAAAAAAGTCGCTGACGCCCTGCATAAGCTCAAACGAAACTTTCTATATGAGTATTATGATAAGGTGAATTCCTGGGTGGAGGCGGAAGCGCAGGATCCCCGTATTGCAAAACAGGCAGGCAATTTACAGGAACGGATGAACTATTTATTCCGGAAATATCTAAAGGCGTTAAGCTATACTTATAAACATCCTGGCTGCCAGATCGTCAGAGGGTATATGGAAGACCGGGATATGCATGATTATTATGCAAAAATGGACTTGGAATATCCTGTCAGCATTTGTCAGACCGTAGTAGATTATATTGCCGGCTTTACGGACAAGTTCTTCTTTGAGGAATCCGGGAAGCTGGACGAATAGATATTAAACGGTGAGTCGGATCAGCTTTACGCTGTCGCGTCCTCCGCTGACGATCTGGATATCGGAAAGGCCAAGATTCTTTTTCAGGAATTTTAAAAGTTCCGCATTCGCCGCGCCGCGTATCGGCTGGGCCGCCACTTTGACCTTATACGTCCCGTCTTCCAGCTGGTCCGCGATCTCGGTTTTAGGCGCTTTGCTTTGAACTTTTACCTTTATATATAAAGGACTTTTCTTTTTTAGGTCATCAGCGATTTGTTGAACAAATTTTGTATTCATAATCCTATACGAAAAAAAGAAAATATTTCAGATTTCTGAATTCTGATTTAAATCTCAAATCTCAAATCAGAAATCATTGTAAATGATTTCTGCGCCATTTCTCAATCTCTGCATGGTGTCCGGAAAGCAACACCTCCGGTACCTTCATTCCGTGGAACATCTCTGGTTTGGTGTAATGCGGATACTCTTTTTTCCGCCCTAATTTTTTCGAAAAAGTCTCCTCCTCGTGAGAGGCCTCTTTCCCTATCGCGCCGGGCACCAGCCGGCTTACCGCATCCACCACCACCATCGCTGCCAGCTCCCCGCCGGACAAAACATAATCGCCGATTGAGATTTCCTGGTCCACCAACGAATCGATTACCCGCTGATCAATGCCCTCATAATGGCCGCATAACAGAATTAATTGAGTAAATTTTTTGTTCAATCTTTCCACTTTTGTTTGCGTGAGTCGCTGGCCTTTTGGAGTCAGATAAATCACAGGCGCTTTCTTAGCTTTTTTCTTCACATCTTCAATACAGTCGAAAAGCGGCTGAGGGGTAAACACCATGCCCGCTCCGCCCCCATACGGCGTGTCATCCACTTTCTTATGTTTATCTTTGCTGTAATCACGGATGTCGTGGATCTTGATTTTAATCACCCCTTTTCCCTGCGCTTTCTTTAAAATGGATTCATTCAGGAATCCTTTAAACATTTCCGGGAAAATGGTGAGAATGTGAAAAGTCATAGCAAAACAACGATACAACGACATAACTTTATTTGCAATTAGCGACGGTTGGTTAATTAAATTGTTATTTCGTTATTTCGTTATTTCGTCTATAATAAACACCGTTAAAAAATAAACATCAAAATCATGAAAAAATTAATGATATCAATCATTATTTTATCAATCCTGGCGTTGCCATCAGGAGTTTTAGCGCTGTCCACCCCCACCGTGTCAGCACCGTCTAAGATGGATGCGGATTTTTACACATTTACAATCAGCGTTCCGATTGGTTCGACCGTGAGTGTGCTGGGCGGTCCCAGTTTTCTTCCGCCCGTCACCGATGGTGCGGGCAGTGATGAGCTGGATGGCGAAGTGGAAGTGATGGTCGGGCTGGCTCAGGAGCAGGTGAATGTATTCTCCATTACGGCTGAACGGGAAGGGGAATTCAGCGATTCGGTGGAAGTAACGATTCATGAAACGAGCGGTGCCTCAGGCGGCCAAAACCCACAGGGCGATATTACGGCGCCGGACGCTCCGGTTCTTCAGGATATCGAGAACCCAATCACCGCTTATCAGTACACAATTAAGGGCTCATGCGAGGCAGACGCCAATATCTATGTGCGGGACACGGAAGGGAATGTGGTTGGCAGCACTCAGGCGAATTCCAATGGAATTTTTCAGGTGACCGTTGATCTGGAAGTCGGAAAGACCAATCGTCTGAACGTTTCCGCGGAAGACGCGGCCGGCAATGAAGGGTCGGCGGCCCAGGCCGTGATTCAGGCGGTTCAGCCCGATTATCCGGAGGAACAGGAATCGCCAGCCGTTTCAGACTGCCCTTTTAAAGATGTAGACGGTCATTGGGCGGAAGATTATATCTGCACGATGTATGAAGAGGAGATCGTGAGAGGGCGAACCGAAACAACATTTGACCCCAACGCCAACATCACCCGCGCGGAACTCACTAAGATCGCTTTGAATACCTTTGGCCATTCTGTTTATTCCGCGGTTTCCGAACCGCCATTTGCGGATGTGCCGGTCAGTGCCTGGTATGCCCCGTATGTGCAGACGGCCAAAGAGATGGCGATCGTCGGCGGGTTTCCGGATGGCACCTTCGGTCCCGATAAACCCATCACCCGCGCCGCCACCATGAAGATATTAGTGGTCGCCTCTGAACTGGATGATGTGGGATACGTCGCGGATTTTCCGGATGTCCAGGATGATGACTGGTTTTCCAAATACGTGGGTTTCGCGCAGGTAAATGAAATCGTTGGCGGTTACGCGGATGGTAAATTCCATCCCGACAGCCTGATCACCCGCGCGGAAGTGGCGAAGATCGCCATGAAACTGCTGGAATTAACGGAATAATTTCATTTATCATTTATCATTTATCATTTATCATTTGTTTTGAATTCTGATTTTTTCGTATTTCGGATTTAGTATTTAGAATTTTAGAAAATATGGATTACAAAATCGCTGACATCAAACTCGCCGATTGGGGCCGAAAAGAAATCGACTTGGCGGAAAAGGAAATGCCGGGCCTGATGGCACTGCGTAAAAAATACGGCAAAACAAAACCCCTGAAAGGCGCCCGCATCGCCGGTTGTATCCATATGACCATCCAGACCGCTGTTCTGATTGAAACGCTGAAGGAATTAGGCGCTGACGTCAGGTGGTCGAGCTGTAACATATTCTCCACTCAGGACCACGCCGCGGCCGCCATGGCTAAAGCCGGTGTACCTGTTTTTGCATGGAAAGAGGAATCAGAAAAAGAATACTGGTGGTGTATTGATCAGACGCTGAAGTTTAAAATGGGGGCGAAGCCCACCAAAGTTTCAGCGACGGTGGGACCTAATATGATCCTCGATGACGGAGGGGATTTAACCCAGGTCGTTTACAAACGTCCGAAGTTCCTGAAAGATATAAAGGGCATCACCGAAGAAACCACAACCGGTGTTCACCGGCTGTATGAGATGATGAAAAAGGGAAAACTCAAAAATCCCGCCATCAATGTGAACGACAGCGTCACCAAATCCAAATTTGACAATCTCTACGGTTGCCGGGAATCCTTGGCCGACGGTATTAAGCGTGCCACCGATATAATGGTGGCCGGCAAAGTCGTAATTATCGCTGGCTTCGGAGACGTTGGAAAGGGATGTGCGAAGTCGATGTCAGGACTCGGCGCTCGTATCATCATAACGGAAATCGACCCCATTAACGCTTTGCAAGCCGCAATGGAAGGGTATCAGGTGATGACCATGGATGAGGCTTGTAAAATCGGCGATATCTTCGTTACTGCCACGGGTAATTACCACGTAATAAATGCCAAACACCTGCGCGCCATGAAGGATCAGGCGATTGTGTGCAACATCGGGCACTTCGACAGCGAAATCGATGTCGCATCGCTGAAGAAATACAAAAAGATCAACATCAAGCCTCAGGTCGACAAGTATATTATAGGTAACCCGCCTTCGCGTCGTTCCGGACGGGCAGGCAAGGAAATCATCCTTCTGGCCGAAGGGCGATTGGTCAATTTAGGCTGTGCCACTGGCCATCCCAGTTTTGTGATGAGCAATTCCTTCACCAATCAGGTGCTGGCGCAGATCGAACTGTTTACCAAATTCGAAAAATATCCCCCCGGCGTGTACATGCTCCCCAAAAAACTCGACGAAGAAGTCGCCCGCCTGCATCTGCCGAAAATCGGTGTAAAATTGGATAAACTGACCCCGAAACAGGCTAAATACATCGGCGTTTCCCCAAACGGCCCGTTCAAACCGGATCATTATAGGTATTAAGGCTGTCTGAACTGTGATTTATGTGATTAAATGATGGTCATGATTTGATTGCCATGATTGACCACTGATTAAAAATATTTTTGTAATTCAAAAATAGACATATCATGTTAAATCAATGAATCATAATAATCACAGTTCAGACATTGGGTTGACGAAAAAGG
Organism: Patescibacteria group bacterium; assembly: GCA_018817125.1. Classification (GTDB taxonomy): domain Bacteria; phylum Patescibacteriota; class Gracilibacteria; order UM-FILTER-43-11; family UM-FILTER-43-11; genus JAFGCR01. The sequence continues at coordinate 111,325 of JAHIUN010000002.1, forward strand.
GAGTATTTTGTAAACTGTAGTCACATCATCACTCATTACGAGCAGCCGTTAGGGATTTGGCCCTGTGACCGGCTCCGCAACCCCATCCAACTGACGACGGACGGAAGGTGCGAAATCCAATTAAGATGAGCAGTCATAAGACTTCTCATTGCAGAAGTTATTTTTTTACCAGAAAAAACAATGTCCAAATATTTTTTCACCTCCGAATCCGTGACCGAAGGCCACCCCGATAAGATCTGCGACCAGATTAGCGACGCGGTGCTGGATGAAGTGCTGAAAAGCGATCCCGACGGGGCGTGCTGTTGTGAGGTATACACCACGACCGGCATGGTGCTGGTGGGCGGGGAGATTACCACCGAAGCCTATGTGGATATCCAGAAAGTCGTCCGTGGCGTGCTGAAAGACATCGGTTACAACAATTCGGATTACGGGATGGATTACAAAAGCTGCGCGGTGCTGAATGTGATTCACGAACAAAGTGAAGATATCGCTCAGGGTGAAGACCCGGATAAAGCCCCGCACAAGGCGCAGGGAGCAGGGGATCAGGGGATTATGATGGGGTACGCCTGCACGGAAACGCCGGAGCTGATGCCGCTCCCTATTATGCTGGCCCATAAACTGGCTAAACGATTGGCCGAGGTACGGAAAGACGGCACACTGTCTTACCTCCGCCCTGACGGCAAAAGTCAGGTGACGGTTGAATATGAGGACGGGAAGCCGATCGGCGTGGAGGCGGTAGTGATTGCCGCCCAGCACGATCCCGATGTGGAATATGAGAATTTGAAAGCTGACATCATCGAGCATGTTATTAAACCGGCTTGCGGCAATCTGATCACAGATAAGACCAAGTTTTTAATCAACGAAACCGGCAAGTTTGTGGTGGGTGGACCTCAGGGGGACACGGGCATGACCGGCCGGAAGATTATTGTTGATACTTACGGCGGTATGGGTAGGCACGGCGGCGGCGCGTTCAGCGGAAAAGTGCCCAATAAACAAGACAGGAGCGGAAGTTATATGGCCCGCTACATCGCCAAAAACGTAGTAGCCGCGGGTCTGGCAGATAAATGCGAGATCCAGTTGGCGTACGCCATTGGTTATCCCGAACCGGTATCTGTTCACATAACTACATTTGAGACAGGCAAGGTGTCTGATGAAAAAATTGAGGAAGCCATTAAAAAAGTATTCGACATGACGCCCGCCGGCATCATACAGACCTTAGATCTGAAACGGCCCATTTACCGAAAAACCGCCTGCTACGGCCACTTCGGCCGTCCGGAATTCAGCTGGGAACAGACGGATAAGGTGGAGGAGCTGAGGAAGGTAATCGGTTAGTTAAAGGTTGTTGTAGGCAGTGTTGCAAATTTGATCCGCTATACAGAGGCTACCTTAGACTACCTCTGTAATGTTTGATCATATACCCTGGAATTACTCTTTTATTAACCATCCTATCAGTTTTTTGTTGAACTGTTTGGAACCTGTCTGTACCGCTAAAATGTTCAACTAAGTCTATAACGTTACCGATAATAGTATCATGGAGACCATGTTCATATATTTCTCCCTTGAATCTAATTTGACTAGCCATCTGAATATCCTCTTTGGCTCCAAGAAGCATACCTTTTATCACATGTCCGGTTAGATTAGCTGAGGTAGTTCTATGGCTACCATTCAACAAAAAATACTCAACTCGCGGATTTTGTCTTAGATATTCTTGAAGAAGAGCACTATCTGTTCCTTCAAAATGAGAAGTTACAAGATTTCTGTGTATTAACGGAACAGGTGGGAGTTCATCTCCATTGCCATTTCGATAAATTTCAAAATACCTTTCTAAAACTTCCGCACTGTGTACCGGAAAATCCCTTGTGGTAATGACCTGTGTTGGACTTAATTCTTTGAATTTCATGTTTAGAATATGACATGAAATACTATAATTGTCAATTAATACTGCGATAGTGTAAAATGACTCAATTTAAAACGGATAAGGAAGAAGATGATCCGAGGCGAAGGATATTACGGTCAGTTAATTAACGGCTGTTATGTGAACCGATCGTAACACGATGAACCGAGACAATTTCTAAAAATCAATTCTCCTTTTGGTAAAATTCTATGATATTTCCTTCCGTATCTTTGGCTTGAAAGATTTGGTATTTCTCAATTTTTTCCAGTAGCATGACAATTTCACAATTTTTGCTTTTCACAAGCTCCAGCATTTTGTTTATATTTTTAACTTGAATATTTGGTACAACATTATTGCCACTGGAAACTTCTTCACCATCAACCGCCGGATTAAAAAGAAGAAAGGAAATGTTCTCAAAGTCAAACGAACTCATGCGTTCGTCTTTTGAAGATACTTTAACATCAAAAATATCTTCATAGAATTTTACCGCTCTGTCCATATCTTTGACTGATAAATACATAGCTTTGATTTGTGGTTTCATATTCATAAGTTAATTGTGAATGTTCTAGCCAGACATAATAAAGCCTAAATCTCCACTTTCTCCCCTTTAATTCTTTCCCCCAAAAACCTGCTTCCCAAATCTCCAAATCGTTCAGGACAGTCGGTTGTGTAGTAGATTCGTTTTCCTTTTTTAGAGAGGCTTTTTTCTAGATCCGGATGGCGTTTAAAGTAATCCTCAATCGCGTCAGCTGCGGCTTTGGCGGATGAGATCACGACGACCTGCCTCCCCATCATCCGTTCGATCTCTTTCTGGAGCAGGGGATAGTGGGTACAGCCAAGGATCAGGGTATCCACATGGGCGTGTTTAAGTGGCCGTAAATAAGTTTTAAGCATCATGCGTGTAACGGTCGTTTTGATCATCCCTTCTTCCACAAGCGGAACAAGAAGCGGGCAGGCTTTTTCGATTATTTTGACTTTATTAAGAGCACGCTTGTCTTTTGGTTTATATAAATCGGATTCGTATTTTTTAAGCTCCCGTTCGTAAGCCCCGCTCTGGATGGTACCGCGTGTTCCGATGACACCGATTTGCCCGAGACGAGTCGACCTTAAAGCTTCCTCAGCCGCCGGGATCAAAACGCCCAGAATAACCAGCTTACCTTTATATATACTTTGTACATGCCGAAGGGCGTCGGCCGAGGCGGTGTTGCAGGCCACGATGATGAGCTTACAGCCTTGTTTAGTCAGGAAGTCTACGTTCTGAACAACTAATTTGTTCACAAGTTCAGTAGAACGGCTTCCGTAAGGCATATTCGCCTGGTCTCCTAAATACACATAATCAAAATCCGGATACTTTTTTAAGTATTCTTTCATCACGGTCAGTCCGCCGAAACCTGAGTCAAAAATGCCAATCATCTATTTACATATTAAATGCGCAAATAAGATTACAACAAAAACTCAAAAACATCCACTGTCTGAACTGTGATTTTTATCATTTATAATAATCATGATCATCAATCATGACCATCATTTAATCAGAAAAATCACAGTTCAGACAATTACAGACTGAGCCAAACAAAAATCAGGAGAAGCTGCTGGAGCTTCTTTAAGCCCTGTCTTTGGTCCATGAAGGTGTATTAAACCTGAGGGGCGGGAGGCTGAGGGGCTGAGCCTTTAAGAACGGGCCACTGGCCGAAAGCGAATATCAAAAAGATAATCAGGTTAATAGCAGGAATAATCATTAAAATGACGTACCAGCCCGGATAGCCTGCCTTTTTGAAGATCTTGTACCAGGCAATCAAAAAAACGACAGCGACAACAAGCATAACGATGAGGCTTGTAACACCTGTCTGCATGAGAGAAGAAATATCCATAACGATTTAAGGTTAAATTTTATTTTTATAACATTTATAGTTTTGCATAAAAAAGCTAAAAAATGCAAATTTTTTTTCGGCCGGCTTGCCCATAAATAGGGATGGCGTTATATTAAATTTAAATTACGATTAATCTTGTAATTTTGTAATTTTCTAATTTTGCAATGATTATGAGCTCAACCATCACCCATATCCACGCCCGCGAAGTCCTCGATTCCCGCGGGAATCCTACTGTAGAAGTCGACGTGGCAACCGACGATCATTTTGCGTCTGCTATTGTGCCGAGCGGTGCCAGTACCGGCCAACATGAGGCGGTGGAATTAAGAGATGGTGATAAAGACAGGTACGGGGGAAAGGGAGTTTTAAAAGCAGTTGAAAACGTGAACACAAAAATTGTTCAAGAATTCAAAGACGCCGACGTCCGCAACCAGCGCGAAATCGATAAACGTCTCATCAGTATGGACGGCACACCAAATAAAGGGAATTTGGGGGCCAATGCGATCCTCGGCGTATCACTCGCAGTGTCCCGCGTGGCCGCGATGGTGGAAGGACTGCCTTACTATCAGTATCTCGGCAATCTGGGTAACAAAGGTGAAAGCTATTTGATGCCCACCCCGATGATGAATATTTTAAATGGGGGAAAGCATGCGATCAAATCCACCGACCTGCAGGAATTCATGATCATGCCGGTAGGGGCACCGACATTCCGCGAAGCGCTTCGTTACGGCGCAGAAACATTTCACACCTTAAAAAAGATTATCAAAGAAAAGGGTTTTTCTACCGCGGTGGGCGATGAGGGGGGTTTTGCCCCCAGCCTTTCCAGTAACGAGGAGGCATTGAAACTGATTGTGGAAGCCATTGAAAAAGCCGGTTACAAACCGGGGGAGGAGATCGGCATCGCGATGGATCCGGCCGCTTCTGAGTTCTTTGAAAACGGAAAGTATCAGCTCAGGTCCGAAAACCGCGCGCTAACATCAGAAGAAATGGTGGATTATTACGCGGAGCTGGCGGAAAAATATCCCATCTTCTCCATCGAAGACGGTTTGGCGGAAGATGACTGGGAAGGATTCCGGCTCATGACGGAAAAACTGGGCGATAAGATCCAGATTGTTGGCGATGATTTGCTCGTCACTAACACCGAACGGCTGAAAAAAGCGATCGAAGGCAAAAACTGCAATTCCATTCTCATCAAACTGAACCAGATCGGCACCTTATCCGAAACCATCGATGCGATTCAGATGGCGTCCGATGCCGGTTTCACGTCGGTCGTCTCCCACCGTTCCGGCGAAACTGAAGACACGACCATTGCGGATTTTGTGGTGGGAATGGGAACCGGTCAGATCAAAACCGGGTCGCTTTGCCGGACGGATCGGATCTGTAAATATAATGAATTACTGAGAATCGAGGAGGCGTTGGGGGAGAAGGCGGAATATCAGGGAATGATTAATAATTAAGACTTAAGAATAGCTAAAAGAATTGTCCAAGAATTGTTCCACAGCAATACTTTGGCGATTCTTAAGCAATTCTTTCTTATTAAAAAATAATATTTCAAATCTGCAAAGCAATTCAATTGCCCTTCCTGTATTTTGGTGCTAATCTTTTGCGCGACTTTTTATCTTTAATCAAGTTCTATGAATAAACGAACTTTTTCAAAATTAACCGCTCTTTTAGTAGCCGTCTTTTTCGGCCTGACAGCATGCGGCGGCAGCGGTTCAGAATCTCCCGAAACCGTGATGCAGAAATTCAAAGACACAGCCAAAGACATTAAAGCCGCTGATTTTTCAGTCACATTGGCTATGAAGGGGGTGGATAAAGAAGATAATATTGATTTTGATCTGTATGGGGACATCAAACTGGATCGGCGCGAGGATGTGGAGCGGAAAGCTGATGCTGATGTGAAAGTCGAAGGAGTTTTGAACGCCGGTGGCAAGAGCTTGGATGGCCGTCTCGACTTTAAGATCCGAACGCTGGGTGAAAATTTTTACTTTAATCTGATGGCGCTTGAGGCCAATGACCCGGGTTTTGAAAACCTTAAACCAATCATTGAGCCTCTTAAAACAAAATGGCAGCATCTGGCCAGCGACTTTGTTCCCGAAAGCATTCGCGAGCTTCAGCAAAAAGATCCGGAGACCCTTGAAAGAGAGGCTCAGTTAAAAGAATTATTTGTAAAAACCAAATTATTTGATGTGATAAAGGAATACGGAGATGAAAGCCTGAAGGGTAAGAAGGTCTATCATTACGGTCTTCGTATCAATAAAGACGGCTTAAAGGCTTATACCAGCAAAGCCGCGGCCATCAATGGCCGGGAGATGACGGACGCGGAGGCAGAAGAAGCCGCCTTGTTTGCTGATTCAGTCACGAATATGGAGATGTGGATCGGTGTTAAAGATTATTACCTATATAAAGGCGTAGTCACGCTCGGTTCCGATAATCCCGAGAACAATGTAAGTTCCGAAGTCAGCCTGACGTATTTGGCCAACAGCTACGACACAGATATGAATATCGAGCCGCCGGCAGCGTTTGAGGAGTTTAACCCGATCACACTGATGATGGGCCTGCAGATGCCTGTGATGAGCGATGAGGAAGGGGCGATAACAGATGAGGAGAATGATATGACGGAAGCGGAATAATCATAAAAACCTAAAAGCCCCGCCCCAGATCCTGAAACAAGTTCAGGATGACAATGGGGCGGGGCTTTTTGATGGCTTGTCATTGATTTCTTTTTCCGATATTCTGATGGGCGTAAAACAAAGACACATGACCTCCGTTATAATCATTTATGGAAGCACAGGCGGGAACACCGAAATGGTCGCTGAAACCGTGGCGGATTTTCTGAAAGAAAAAAAAGTCAGAGTCGATGTTAAACGCGCGGAACAAAGCACCGCCAAAGACCTTCTAAAATACGATGTCTGTATTCTGGCCAGCCCTACGTATGGTCATGGACTCCTGCAAGAACACATGGCAAAATTTATGAAAGGGATTAAAGACATCGACCTGAAGGGCAAACCCTGTGCGGTGATCGGCCTGGGGGATCCGAAATATGAGATGCAGTATCACATCGAATCCGCCCCGATTTTAGAAAAGAAGCTGACGGGTGCCGGTGGGAAGATCCTGCTGCCAGCTCTCCGCATCAGCCGGACACCGGTGATGCATCTGAAAGGGATTATTCCGCATTGGACGAAGCAATTAATTAATTTAATCATATAATCTGAAGGCGCGATTAATTAATCGCGCCGGCGAGGATAATTATCCTCGCCTTCAGTAGATATGACGTTTGTAAAAAATATGAACAGAACCACCTTAAAAGTAGCGGGCGAAAGCGGAATGGGCCTCCTGAGTGTCGGGAGGATTGTGGCAAAAGTGCTGAAGCACATGGGCTTTTATGTGCATTCCGACCGCGAATATCCCTCGCTGATTAAGGGCGGGCATTCTAATCTGCAGATAGACTTTGACTTAAAGCCCATTCACTCGCTTTCGCGCGAGGTGGATTTGGTGATCGCACTGGATAGATCAGGTTTGATGGAATATCTGGATGTTATAAAGAAAGGCGGTGTGCTGGTGCACGGTTATGAACGTCATCATTTAATAAAAGATCTGCACACCAAAGCCAAGAAACGGAATATTAAATTGATGTACCTGCCGGCGCATACGATTGCCCGCAGTCTCGGCGGAAGTGATGTGATGGTAAACATGGTGTTGCTTGGTCTGATATGGAGGATTTTAGGCTTCAGCCTAAAGCCTTTGGAGGACGCTATTAAAAAGCAATTCGCCACCAAGCCTGAGCTTTTAAAGATCGATTTAAAATGCGTACAGGCCGGCTATAAACCGCATGAGCTTAAAAAAATCCCGCAATATAAAATCCCGCTTCCTAAAAAAGTTCCTAAAACACTGCTTTTAGATGGAAACATGGGCGTGGCGCTCGGCGCGATCGAAGCGGGCGTACGGTCTTATTTTATGTACCCGATGAGTCCGGCCAGTTCGATTCTGATGCACCTGGCTGATTTTAGCCACGAGACGAAAATGGTGGTCAAGCAGGCGGAAGATGAGATCACCGCCGCTCAGATGACACTTGGCGCTATGTTTATGGGAAGCCGTTCATTTACAGCGACGTCCGGTGGCGGATATGATCTGATGACGGAAACGGTTTCGCTCGCAGGAATGACAGAAACGCCGTGGGTCTGTGTCGTGTGTCAGCGGCCGGGGCCGGCAACAGGCCTTCCGACCTGGACGGGGCAGGGGGATTTGAATATGGTCATCAATTCAAGTCATGGAGAGTTCGCCCGTCTGGTGATGTCCGCCTCGGATCCGACCTCCTGTTACGAAGGCATACAGCACGCATTTAATTATGCCGAAGAGTTCCAGATTCCGGTTATCTTTTTAAGTGAAAAGACGATTGCTGAAGCGCAGACTATGGTGGATGTGTTTAAATCCAAAATTCCGATTAAACGCGGTTTGGTCACTGGTAAAAATCTAGAAAAGTTACAGCCATCCGACCGCTTTAAGCTCACGAAAAGCGGAGTATCGTTCCGTTGGCTGCCCGGCACCTCAGAAATTGGCTATTACGGTAACGGAGACGAGCACAAAGAAGACGGTACACTGACAGAAAAAGGGCCGGAATGCGCGGCGATGTACGATAAACGTATGAGGAAGATGGAAACCTTGAAGAATGCTCTGCCTGCCCCAGTGGTCTACGGCGTTAAAAAGGGCGCGGATATCTCCTTTATAGGCTGGGGAAGCAGTAAGGGGACTATGCTGGATGTAATCGAAGAAATGAAAAAGGAAGGTATTAAAGTCAATTATCTGCATTACGAATATCTTTGGCCGCTTAAAGAAAAACCAGCTGCTCTATTTTTTAAAGAAAATAAAAAGGTCCACATTCTGGAGGGTAATCATCAGGGTCAATTAGCCACTATGATCGAGGCGGCAACCGGCTTAAAATTTAAAGGACGTCTGCTTAAATACAACGGCCGGCATTTCTTTTTAGAGGATGTGATGGAATACACACTGAAAGCGCGACATTGATGTCACGCCTGCAGAATAACTGTAATAACTGTATGACGAACAGCGACTACAAAAAATTAGCGGATCGTAAATCCGATTACCTCGCCTACGAAGGGAATGAGATCATTACCTGGTGCGCCGGGTGCGGGAATTACGGTATTCAGAAGGCGTTGGAACGCGCGATGGTGCTGGAAGGGATTAAGCCGAAAGACGCTCTGTTCTGCTACGACATCGGCTGTCATGGGAATGGGTCGGATAAGATCGGAAATAAAGTCGTTTACACCCTGCATGGTCTGCATGGCCGGGTGCTTCCCGTCGCCGCAGGAGCCTGTATCGCCAATCCGACTATAAAAGTAATTGCGGAAGGAGGGGATGGCGGGACCATGAGCGAAGGGGTGAATCATTTAGTTCACGCCGTTCGCAGTAATTACCCCATGGTTTTTATTCTGCACAACAACGAAAACTATGGCCTGACCACCGGTCAGGCGTCGGCTTGTACCCGAAAGAACCGCCCCATGAACGGGTCGCCGGATGGAGTTATAAGCAATCCAATGAATTGTTGTGATTTTGTAATGGGATTAAACCCCACCTTTGTCGCCCGGTCGTTTTCCGGGGATGTGAAACATATGACTGGCATCCTGCGCGCCGCGTTAAAGCACAACGGATTCGCCTTTGTCGAGATCATGCAGGTCTGCCCCACCTACAACCGCGCCACCCCGCAGGAATGGTATCTGGAACGGGTCAATTATCTGAAAACGACTCCAAAAACCATTGATCTGGCACGCAAGGCCTGCGCGGACCTGAATAATAAAATAAATCTCGGCATTTTTTATCAGCACAAAAAGGCTCCCAACTACATGGAGATGCTGGTAAACCGGAAGGGCGTTAAAACTACTCCCATGGAAGAGGTAGAACGATTTGATATCAAACCATTATTGAAACAGTTCGAATAATTAGTTATCTGGCTTAAAGATAGCGCTTTTTTGGCGTGAATGATTATATTTGACAATTATAAAAAATAAGTTATAATATTATCTAATTTAATTTTTGACTAGAATTTTGTGGCATCTGACAAAGGTTTGAATTCAGCTGAATTAAAAACCGATTCCTTAGCAAGGGGGAAGATGGACATGAGTCCGCGCCAAAAAAAAGCGTTTCTGGCTGCCCTTATTTTATCCGGTGCTTTGCATACCGGGGCGCTTTTCGGCCCTAAAATCGTGCCGGATGGGCTTTTCGCCCGCGCGCGCGATAAAATTGTGAGCCTGTTCCGCTCCAGGGCCGGATTCGTCGAACAACTGAGGGAATCTAAGGAGATGCGGGAAAATATGGGATTATTTTTTTTAAAAAGCGAATACTATGAGGGCGGCATCGATGAAGATGAATTGGATAAGGCTGAAAAAAAACTGGAGGAAATCATCGAAAACTTCCGGCAAATGGCAGAAAAAGATAAAAATGTTTATCGGGTACTGCATGAGCTGATCCAGGAGCAGGCAGCCTACAAAGGCAGCAGCAGTTATTTAAGCCGCTTGCTGCTTACCAGAAAAGGGAATTGTGAGGCGAGGGCAAAATTAATGATCAGTGTCACCAATAAAATTTATCCTGATTTGCCCGTCAAATTACAGATGTACCGCGATCACATACGCGCCATTGTTCAAATTGGCGGCCAATGGTATTCCATGGAAAAGCCGTCACTTGAACCTATTATGGAGGATGATTTAAAAAACACGGTTTTGGCAGAATCATCAATTTTTGTGCAGTCCTATCTTAATGAAGATATGTCTGCAGAAGAAGTAGAGGTGACCGGCAACCCGAATCCGGCAAAGAAATTTGTCACCGATTCGTTTTTTACTGGTCTTGTCGATCCTGAGACAAACCAGAAACTGGCGGATTATTCAGAGGCGCTGCCCCCGGATGAGATGGAAGAAGGGCGTTATGAATTTGAGGAGGTGTCACAGATCCCGCAACGCAAAAAACCTGAAGAGCCGATAAGATCCGTGCCGCCAAGGGAAAGAAAGAATATCCGGGTAACCCTGCTGACCCGACAGCAGACGGAGGAACTGCTGTCCAGCAGAAACTGGTTTCCGGAAGAATGGTACGAACAGCTGAACGAAAGGGAGAAAGGGCTGGTGGTTTTGTACCGCGAAAAAAAATATGAAACCCTTATCGGAAGAATCGATTTTGTCCCGCTGAAGAGCGCGATCGCTAAAGAGGCGAAAGGGCATCACAGGATTTTGAACCGATTGCAGAAAACAGCCCGGAAGATAGCGGCGGAAAAGGACATCAGTCAGCGCCGGTTGATCTTATGTAAGTTCAAAGAGTCATTAGGCGGATTCGAGGAGCCGGACTGCTGTAAAAAGGACTATAACAGATGGAGAGAATTTCAGAAGCTGGGAGAACAGGGCCTGAAGATCAGATTAGACGAAACCGTGGACTTTTTCATCCTTTGGCAGTCTTTGCAGGAACTGTGCGATTTTCCGGAAAGTGAGTTCGGTCCCGATGAAGAAGAATGCAATGAGGTTTTTAAAAATAAAGGACAATAGCCATCTGGCAAATGAATTATTGTTTGCATAATAAACAACCTATGAAAAAAAGCCCCCGCTCAAATAATCATCGGGAAAAGCTGAATGAAAATTCAAGTCCGGAAAAAGGAAATGAGAAAGAAAAATCTCTAACAGCGAGAAGATTTGGCTTGTCCATTGTGATATTGGGCGTGCTTTTGGGTGTCAGCGCCCACGTTTGCAAAAAATGGTTTTTTGACAGTCAAGAGGGGCGGGCAGAGGCTATAAAACCTCCGGTACCTGTCCAGAAAAAAGTTGAAGTAAATGATTCTCAGGAGATGGCAAAAGAGGAGATAATCAGGGATTTGATTGCAAGGCAATATATTAAAGAGATTCTGATAAATAAACGGGCAATAAGAGAATTAAATTATGATAAAGAAAAAATAACCCCATTGTCCGAAGCAATTCCCCAAGAGGCTATATCGATGATTAAAGAATACGATCCGGAGAAATCAAATATATTAGATAAGATATTTGTTATTACGGATGACCGGCTGGATGATATTAGGAGAGGTGAATACCTCAGGAAGATGCAAATCGATAAAAATGGGCAAATATCTTTTTCTTCAGATGATGAAGGTCATTTAATTGCATTACCGCCAATTAAACAGGGAGATTCTCCTTTTCGGCTTGCCCAGACACTTGTTCATGAGATTTTTGGTCATGCCATGGATAATTCAGACGGTAATTTTTCAGAATTTTTTGAAGAACCGGAGGATGGGGTAATTGAAGATCCGATGAAGCTTTGTGAATTTTTTTCAATGAGACTGCAATCGGAATTTAAATCTTATTTCATAGAAAATCATTTTCGTGAATGGGCAATAAAAAATAAAATACCCTCTTTTACTTCATACCAAGAGGAAATGGAGCAAAGACGGAAAAGTGACCCGGAGCTGGACCTGCCTGATTTTGATTTGTTTGAAATTTATAAGCGCGCCAGGGAAACAGGGGACTGGACAAAGTTTAAAGAGACAATAATATTTATTAATATCACTGGTAAAAAAAGAATTTTCACGCTCTATCTGTTTTGCCAGATAATCCAAAAAGATAATCTTGATGCTTTGCATGAATATCGGGACGGCCCAAAAGGAGACAAAGAACTTGAGAAATTCCTAAAAGAGTTTTTCGGAGATTTCTTAACACCTGAAGCGCCAGAATAGTGACAAATAGTATCAATTGACAAATAAGTAGAATTTTGTATAATAAACAACTATGGAAAATAGCCCTCGCACAAATAGTCATCGGGAATCTTTTGCCAAAACTCCTGCTTTTGCCTTAAAATTCCGCTTAGCCATAACGTTTATTCTGGGAATGATAGCTGGTGGAATAGTAGTTGATCAGTGTTCCGACAATAAGTCATGCCAGCCAAAACAGCCCGGCATCGCAGATACAGGCGGAGCGCAGGGCGGGAAAGGTGGACCGGATGATGGCGATAAAAAACCATGGCATCCTAATTTAGTTCCATCGGATGATTTTGATAAGGCCCCGGAAGAATATGTGGATATAGCTAAATGCCGTGAACTCCTTTTCAGGATGACAGGTGATCCGAATTGCAAATCCGCTTTAACAGATGAAGAAGTTTTGGAGAAGGCGCATCAAATTGAAACAGAAAGGCGGATAGCTAAAGCTGAGGAGATTATTGATTCCTTTTGCATAAGCAATTTACAAGATCAGGATGCAATTCGGAATATTGTTTTAAAGGGATATTTGGAAGTAAAAGAGGTTGAAGGATGGGCTATGTGGCTTAATGATCCCAAAAACGATGCCTCTATATCTATAAATCTCATTGAAAAACCTCCTTGCGTAGAATTCCCAGAAAAAACACCTACAGAAAAGGAGATTGAAAGAATGACCAAGGAAAATAATTTTTCGGATATCCTTAAGATCCATATTAATCAAATGCGTGAAGAAGTAAGAGCTGCCGGTATCGTGGATGAATTCGATGAACTATTTGAACTTACGGAACGCATGCCCGAGCAAATCAAAAACATAGAAAATCCAATTGAGCGGAAGCTGATGGCTTGCAGGATGATGTATAAATTTACTATGATCACGAGATCATTACAAAATCTCACATTCCCTTCGCATATTGAAGAAAGTTTGAATGCTACAGGAATACTGGGTAGAAAATTGGAGCAACTTGAATATATTTTAGTTGATTTTGCTAGAACTCAGGGGGTGCTTAATCTTAATGAGACTGACTGTGCTTTTTTAATAATGGAACGTGATAAAGGAAATTCTGAGTAATTTTCCCCTTTAGCCATCTTTATTATTCCTCTATAATAATCGTGCTTTTTTATTGTGGGAATGGTGGGAGTTGTGCGATTTGTGAGAGTCGCGGGAAAAACACACTTTTCGTGGTTATCTCAAAGCTCACACAACTCCTGCAACTCACACAACTCCCATTTATCACAACAAAAAATTATGCCAGAAATTTTAGAATTCTCAAAAATGAGCGACGAGGAAGTCGCAAACAAGCTGAAGGAATACCGGATTGTTCTTAAAGTATCTGAAGCCCGCCATATCGAGGAAATATTAGGCCGTCCCCCCACGCTCACCGAAGCCGTGATCTGGGGCATACAGGGCTCGGAACATTCCTCCTATAAAAGTTCACGCCCGTTTTTAAAAACCCTTCCCACCAAAGCGCCCAATGTCATCCTGGGGCCGGTGGAAGACGCGGGGGTGGTGGAGTTCGCGCGCGACGGAAATGACCGGTGGGGACTTGTTATGTCCCATGAAAGCCACAATCACCCCAGTCAGATCGTGCCCTACGAAGGTGCGGCCACGGGGATTGGCGGGAATGTGCGCGACGTGTGCTGTATGGGAGCCAAAGTTATCGGATGCTTAGATTCTTTGCGGTTCGGAAGCTTAGAAAATAACGAATCCCGCCTGATCGCCAACGAAGTGGTGCGGGGGATCGCCGGGTACGGCAATCCGATCGGCGTGCCGAATTTGGGCGGAGACGTGCGCTTTGAATCGTCTTTCGATGACAACTGTCTGGTGAATGTGCTGACCTTCGGAATTGTGAAAGAAAGTGAACTCATTCATTCCTACGCGCCGGATGAGGCGGCGGAGGTAGGGTACGACATGATCACTGTCGGTAAACCGACGGATAACAGCGGAATGGGGGGTGCTTCCTTTGCCAGTATCGAACTGGACGAAGAGGATAAAGAAGCGAACAAGGGCGCGGTCCAGGAGCCGAATCCGTTTTTAAAGCGCCATATTTTAGCTTCGACTTACGATTTGTTTAAACGTTTGAAAGAAAAAGGAAAACTGGATAAGGTCGGCTTTAAAGACATGGGCGCTGGCGGGAATATGTGCGCCACGGTGGAATTGGTGGCCAAAAAAGGGTTCGGAGCCGAGATCGATTTGGATAATATCCCCGTTTCCATGCCCAACCTGCACCCCAGTGTGATTGCCTGTAGTGAAACACAGGAGCGTTTTACCTGGGTGTGTCATCCGGAGCTGACGCAGATGATTTTAGACCATTACAATAAAAAATGGGAACTCGGTTCCGTGGCCGAAAACGCCCGGGCAGCGTTGGTGGGAAAGGTCACTAAAAACGATCATTACATACTCTGGTATAAGGGCGAAAAAGTCTGTGACGCGAAAGCGACCGACATCACCGAAGGGCTGAAATATGACCGTCCGGTTCAGGAAAAACCATTCGAAGGAAAAGAACCGGTAATCGATGAGGGTGCGCTTGACATGAACAAAATTTTTGTTCAACTTTTAGAATCGGAAAACGTTTCCGGCCGTTATGCCATTTACAACAAATACGATAAAGACGTCCAGGGTAATTCCATCATTGAAGCGGGCGAAGCCGATGCAGGTGTGGTGGCGCCGCTCCTGGAAAAAGAGGGAGTGGGACCGGAAGCGCAGAAAGTCGGGGTCGCTGTCAGTCAGGACGGCAATTCCCGTTATTCCAGAATCTCCCCGTACTGGCAGGCAGCGAATGCGGTGGCGGAATCGATGAGGAATGTGGCTGCGGTGGGAGCCCGTCCGATTGCATTATCAGATTGTCTGGACTACAACAATCCCGAAAAACCCGAACTGATGTGGGAATTTACGGAAGGGATCCGCGGGATTGTGGACGCGTGTAAAGGATTGCCTTTAAAAGATCATCCCGAAAACCCAACGCCTATCATCTCCGGAAACGTGAGCTTGTATAACTCGGTTGATGCTACTGCCATGATCGGCTGCGCGGGTGTGATTGATGACTATAAAAAGGCGGTCACCATGCAGTTGAAAGGGGCAGGAAACCGATTGTTTTTAATCGGTGAGCGCAAAAACGAGTTAGGCGGCAGTGAATTTTACCGCTTGCTCGGTGAGTTGGGCGCCAATGTGCCGACCGTTGATTTTGAGCAGGCGAAAAAAGAGATCTACACTGTCATCGACGCGATTGATGAAGGGCTCGTTCAGTCCGCCCACGATATTTCGGAAGGCGGCTTGGCGGTGACTCTGGCCGAAATGGCTATGCCCCACGACCGGATCGGCGGCGGAAAACTGGGCATGCGGGCCGAGATTGCAAACACAGGTTCATCAGATCTGAAACCTTTTCAGAAAGCTTTTTCCGAAACCGGCGGATTTGTGGTTGAGGTCAAACATGATGATGTAGAAAAATTCAAAGCGTTGTGTGAAAAAGGAGGGGTTAAACCGATCTTCCTCGGCGAGGTGACCAGTGAACCCGCTTTCGAGATCACTCACAACGGTGAGCCGTTCATCACTCAGTTCCTCCAGAATATCCAGGCGTCATGGATGGAGAGTTTGGCGAAGAAGCTTAAGTAAGTTATAATAGGTTCCTTTAAAACATAATATATTTATGATGAATACAAAATTTGTTCATTCCTCCATTCCAGTCGGAATGACAATCATGATATTGGTTGTTTTTCTGTTAACAGGAATTCCTGTTAACGCGACCACATCAGGCAGTAGCGGGTACAATGCTCCGATTCTTATGAACTCTATGAATTTTAAGGCCACCTTAGAAAACGGGGCGGTTCATACCAGCTGGACGCCTTACGCCCCGAATGGGTTTAATTATTATAAAGTCATCCGTTCAACCACCAACCCCGACCCTGTTTATCCAGACGACAGTTATATAAAAGCGGACAGCAATCCGGATGCATCCAGTTATGTCGACCTTAGCCCAAAATCAGAAACGGCCTATTACCGCGTCTGTTCTATTGCCAGTCCAAACCGGTACTGCAGTAATGTGATTACGATTAATGGCTCCGGTAGCGCATCAGTATCAAATCCAGACTTGATTGAGTCAGCTACCTTAACACTTAGCGGAAAAATAGAAGAAGGGAAGGTTCGTTTGAGCTGGACGGCGGATCGCAGCTGTCCTAATGGATTCAAAATTGCAAAAAGTAATCTGCATGAAAATCCAACTTATCCAGCCATGTCCGGAGATACCTATCGATACCTTTCAGATCCGGACGCGAAAGAACTTTTGGATGATAAGCTAGAGGCCGGTAAAACGTATCATTACAGAGTGTGTCAGTATAACGGCTCAGGAGGATGTATTAGTTATAGCAATCAGGTGTCATTTGCAATTTCAGGTTCAGCTTCAGATGCAGACAAAGAAGAGGCTGATGTTATTGAGCCTGCTACAATTACTCTGGTTGGCAACGTTGAGGAAGGGTTTTTAAAGCTTGAATGGCTACTGGAAGGCAGTTCTCCGAATGGATTTAAAATCGCAAAAAGCACCGTTAATGAAAATCCGACCTGCCCTCCTATGGACGGGGATACCTATAAGTATTTAAGCAGTTATACAACTCGTCAGCTCAGAGATTTTAACGTAAGTGCGGGAAAGACTTACCATTACCGTGTGTGCCAATACGATGGTTCCGGAGGATGCATCAGTTACAGCAACGCGGTCGCGTTAACAGCCCCGGGCAATTTTGTAAGTGCGAAAGAAACGACACCAACATACGAAGAAGCGACTGGTGAAAAAGAGGTGAGTGATACGAATTATCATCAATATAAAACAGCGGTTGAGTATTTGTTGAACAAAAAAATTGTTCAAGGATATGACGATGGCACGTTTAGACCGGACAATCTGATCAACCGTGCCGAGTTTATGAAGATCGTCATTGGCGCAAAGTATAGTCAGGATTACATCAGCGTAAGTTCGGGGGGTAATTGTTTCTCCGATGTCAGAGCCGAATGGTTTGCTCCTTACGTTTGTATAGCCAAAGACGAAGGCATCGTAGGCGGCTATCCGGACGGCACCTTCCAGCCTGGCCAGAATATCAGTTTCGCAGAAGCTGCCAAGATCCTTGCGGAAACTTACGGTTTAAATGTTACAAAAGGCGGCAGTTGGTATGAGGGTTACGTAAAGGCTCTTCAGGAGAATAACTATATTCCTTCAACAGTTGGCACAGTAGGTAAAACGATCACCCGTGCGGAAATGGCAGAGCTGATCTGGCGCATTAAAGAAGAAAAAAGAGATCAGGCGTCATCCACACTGATTCAGGGTGATGTGATTATGGAGAGCGGGGAGTATGCCGGCTGGAAAGAGTATTCAGGAGATGGTTTTTCATTTTATCATCCTAATTGGTACCAAGGCATAAAATGGGGGCGAGTCACTTTAACGGAGGAATTGGATTTTTATCAAAATTTCAATACGCCGAATTACATGGCGATAGATACCTATATGCATGTCTATACAGTGGCGGGTTCAAATTTGAACACAAGTGTCTGGTTCGATCATCCATTTGTCTCATCTCAGGAGCTCACTATCAATGGGGTGAAAGTGCTTAAGCGCCATTTCCGAGCCCCTCGCGGTACGGTCGTAAGCGGTCGTACAACAGGGGAGAACGAAAACATCACCATTTATACTTATCAATTAGATGGTAAGGTAGCAGTGCTTCATTACTTCAATGCTTATGGCAGCGAGAATAAAGACGTTGAGATTTTCTACAAAATAGCAGAAAGCTTCCGAATCAAATAATTACAAATTGGGGGTCTGCCCACCTACGATAAAGCTCCGGTGGGCGGGGGTCTAATGGGGGACCAAATTGTTAAAAAACATATTACAACCAATCTGAACCCAATTTGAACCCCAATCTGAACCCCAGTTAGGAAAATATGAAAAACAATTTGTTTTTATTCACCGGCGACGACACTTTCCTCCTTCATGCTCAGATGAAGTCGTGGGAAGAGGCCTTTAAGGAAAAACACGGGGATATGAATTTGATTGTTTTGGATGGCTCAACAATGGAAGTGGGTGAGATGATTGCACAGACTGAGACGATGCCGTTTTTAGGTGAGAAGCGCCTTATTTTTATTGAAGGACTGCCGGAAGCACCGAAGACGCGCAATGTGGATAAGGTCACCAAAAAAGATGAAGCGCGCGATGAGGAGCTTAAAAAATTAGCGGATTATCTGGAGAAGATTCCCGAGACCAGTGTGGTGGTGTTTGTTCAGCCGGCTCCGGATAAGCGGAAATCATTGTACAAAAAAATTGTTCAACTAGCTACCGTCAAAGAATTCATTCCGCTTACAGGTATTTCTCTAAGTCAGTGGGTCCAAAATCAGGCCAAAGTGCATGGCACCTCCATCAGTTCCGGAGAGGCTGAATATCTTACCTCTCTCGCCGGACAGGATTTGTGGCGCATCGATCAGGAGCTCCGTAAGCTCAGTGCTTATTTAGAAGGACAGCCTATTGACCGGAAATCCATTGATTGCCTTGTCATTCACACGATTGAGGCAAATGTGTTCCATCTAACCGATGCTCTGGGCGTCAAGGATTACCGAAAGGCTGTCCAGAACCTTCATCGCACCATGGCAGCCGGCGAAAATCTGCGTCAGACCTTTTACATGATCGTCCGCCAATTCCGATTATTTCTGCAGGTGGGCGGGTATTTAAACCATTACCCCAACACCAGCCCCGCCAACATCGCCACTTCTCTTAAAATCCACCCTTTTGTGGCCAAAAACACCATGGGTCAGCTGAAACATTTTAAACTCGAGGAGCTCAAAAGCGCTTATGAACGACTGCTCGACATCGACGTAGCCCTAAAGACCAGTGGCATCCGCATCACCACCGATGATCAGGATGAACTGGCGATGGCGATTGAGCGGTTTATACTGAGGTTCTGCGCGACGGCAAAATAACGGTTACTCAAGTCTGAATCCTATTCTCCGGTCGTCATCGATCGGTTTCGCCATTTTTTCAATGGCTTTCCAGATACGATGGATCTCCTGATCCGTTTTGCCGGATTTTTTAAGCACAAATGAACGAAGTTCCGATACGATTTTGGCCAGTTCTTTATTGGATTCCAACGTATGCCGGAAACGGACAAAAGCGCGCATGATCTCGATATTAACCTTAATCGCCTGGGGGCTCCGGAGGACACTGGAAAGCATGGCGACGCCTTGTTCAGTGAATATGTAAGGTAAATATTTTCTGTGCTTTCCGCGGCCTTTTGATATCACAATTTGTGATGTCAAAGCGGTCGGGTTTAAGGTCACAAATTGTGACCTTAAAAAATTGGCTTCTTCGGCATTAAGCTGGAACATGAAGTCTTCAGGAAATCGTTCAAGGTTACGTTTAACGGCTTGGTTTAAAATTCTTGTCTCTATACCATAAAGCTCCGCCAGATCACAGTCCAGCATCACTTTCTGGTCACGGATGATATAGATAATACGCTCAAGACGGCTGATGGGTACAATAGAGGATGTCTTTTTTATGATTCAAAAAAACCAATTGTCATCCTGAATTTAGTTCAGGATCTAATTATAAGTGTTTGCGTTAGTAAGTATTTGCTTATGGGTCAAGAAAAAAGCCATACGTTTAAATTGAGATACTTCGTATAAACATGATTAGTTAGCAGATGTAACAATAAATTGATCCTTAATTTAGAATTATTTAGGCTATTTTTCCAGAATCAAGATATTCATCGGGATAACTGCTGGCAATAGATGATTGAGAATTATTTCTTATATCTTCAAAATTTCCTGTGATTCTTACTCGATAATGACAGGTTGCAAGTCTTTTTAAAATTTCGGCTGGGCATTCTTGATTTGTGCCCCAGTCAACAAGCTTAATCTGGTCTCCGCTTGTAAATAATGGCATTCTATTTCTAATTAAATCTATTTCGGTAGCGCCACTAGCGATAAGTGCTGCTTCTTCATCTTTTAAGCCAAGACCCCAACGATGTACGTCACTTGTTTTAGAGGTCATAGGAAATTATTAAATTTTTCTATTGTCATTATATATGATCTATTATTTTTTGTCAAATTTATACTTGACTTAAATAATAATTAATTTTATAATGTGCGCCTAAAAACACAATATTTTAGATTAATGAGCCTCGAAATATCTCCAAAAGATTTAGCAAAAGATATAAAGTTTTCAGGCGATATTCCTGATATTTATCTTGGAGTAGCTCCCTGCAGGAGTGGAACAACTGCTCAATTGAGAGTATTTGCAGGCGCTGGAATAGAGTCTTGGTATCAGCCTATCAAGGCACTTTTACGTTATAGAATAGAGAAAATAAGGTCGTATTTTATGATCCCAAATATTGAAAGAATTTTTCTTAAGGAAACTCTTGGACCTTATACAGAAGACGAATCAAGTATTGATCCCTTAGAGGTTTTATTGGAAACAGGTATCCCACCTGACCGACTTGCTGTAATAATATATATACGAGAAGCTTTAGTTACTGTATGTTCTTGGATTGAACAATTTTCTTTTAATACCGATCCTGATCAATTGGTAAATAATGCCATTTTGGCATTTACTACGGTTGATCAAATTGTAAAAAAAGTTGATACTCTTAATATTCGAAATACCACTTTTGACTATAGGGTCTTGGAATTGAATGAAAGTCGAGCAGTTTTAGAGAAATTTTTTAGCAGTCTTAATTTAGCTCTTCCGGATGAAATTTTTGCTGACTGGTCTCAATTGCCAAAAATAGGAACCCCAGAATCAAATATTTTTTTTGCCGATGAACCTGAGTTATATATGTCTCAAGATTTTCATAAAAAGGTTAACGAATCTAGCGGATTGAGATATTTTCCTAAAGGGATGTCAAAAATAATTGCTAGCTTGTCAAGAGAACAGGTACAAAGATTAATAGATGGAGGAGTTTTTGAAATATATGAAAATTAAGATTAAGATCTATTAGAGATTTAAAATTAGAAATTCCAGAAAGTACGGAATTAGAAAAATATCTAAAAGAAATTTCTGACTAAGTAAAAGAAATTATTTTTAGACTATTTTATTATTAATGCTATACCACTCATAAATAACAGGATTATAAAAATCCTTTTAAACGTTACTTCATTAACTTTCTTATATAATTTCTCCCCCAAATAAATAGAAAGCAGAAAAAATGGCAATATAACAATTGACTGCAAAAAGATATTGTAACTTATCAAATCATTACCTATTAATAATGGCATTCTTAAGACATTAACTACCGCCAGAGTGCCTATTAAAGTCGCCCTTATTGTTGATGGTTTTGTGAGTTTATTATGAATATATGTAGCGAATAGTGGACCGCCTGTTGAATATAGTCCTGAAAAAAATCCACCCAAAAATGTAAAAATAAAGCCTACCTTGTCAAAAATTTTAATTTTACGTTTTTTTAGTGATGAATGCCCTACATATAGGACGATAAAGATACCTAATAATTTTTTCAGAATTGCAGGGTTGCCATATTTTAGGGTATAAATTCCAATTATTAATCCAATAATTCCACCTGTCAGCATTTCTAGGGCAATATTTTTATCAATTAATTTATAATTTTTGCTGATCAGAAAAACACTGAAAATAAGGTGGAAAATAGACAGGAATGCAATTGAATCTTGGAGATTTAATGTTAATAAAAGAATCGGTAGCGCAATTAGGCTTGCCGCAAAACCAACAATTGTTTGAATCAAGAATCCAAAACCAATTCCTAAACCAAGTATTATTAATGTAAAATTTTCCATTCAACGTTTTATGTATTACGATTATAGCAAGTTCTTAAAATAGTCTAAATAATTCATCTAAAATAGACACAAATTTATTGTTATTTACCACAACTAGTGTTTATCCACAATATCCAACCCCTAAAACACCATCAATATAAACGCCCCCACGATCATTAAGTAAAAGCTGAACGGGCGGAGAGTGTGTTTTTTAAGGAATTTAAGAAGCCAGCTAATGGAAACGAGACTGACAATAAAAGAGGTGACGGTACCGAATAGGGTGAAAGACATGTCGGGCATGGCCGCGCCGTGGCGGATGGAGAAAAGGGCATATACATTGGCGGCCAGTATGGCGATGGCACCCAGCATAAAAGAGAATTTAGCGGCCGCGTCGCGCTTTAAACCCATACACATGCCGGTGGCAATAGTGGCGCCCGAACGGGAGACACCGGGGATCAGGGCAAGCGCCTGAGCGGCCCCGATGATCAGGGATTTTTTTACCCCCACAGCTTCCTGGTCATTTTTCTTTCCTTTCCATTCCGCATAGAGATAAAAGAAAGCGATTAATATCAAAGCTAAAGCTATTGTGCGCAGTCCTCTGAGCTGAGCGCCGATAAAACCGCCGAACATCAGGCCGGCCAGAATTGCGGGGATAGTGCCGATAAGCAGTTTTGCCGCGAGGGTGCTTTTATCGAAAGTCCATTTAGTAAGCATGTGCCAGAGATCTTTGATTACATTGATCCAGTCTTTCCAGAAATAGATGAGAATAGCCAGTAAGGAACCTCCATGCAGAAAAATATCGAAGATTTCAAGGTCGGTGGCTGCGATGGTCGGGGGTAGTTTTAAAAAATGTTCAGCAATGGCCAGATGGCCGGAACTGGAAATCGGCAGAAATTCCGTTACACCCTGGAGCGTGCCCAGTATTATGGCACTCATTTCGGTAGAAGCGTAAAACTTGGTTTTATAAATAAGGGAGGCCGCGTAACCGGTTACAATATAGCGGGGCATCCGGCCCAGCAGAACTCCAAGGGTAAAACGGCCCAGGGGCATCTCAAAAATACCCGCCGTCCAGGTTACGATCTTAAAGGGCAGGGGAGTGAGACCGGCCACGATAACCCCCCACATTCCATATTTTTCAATAAAAACTTCCCCTTTTCTAAGACGCGTTTCTCCAAAAAGCCATCGCATTACTGGAAGCCCCAGCCATTTGCCGAGGAAATAACCGACATAAGAGCCGAATAAAGCCGCCAAAAGCACGTACACAAGCACTTTACCAAGAGGTAGGCCAAGTGAAGTGCCGATGGCCACAAATACATCCGCCGGTACAGGGAAGATAAACTGCTCCAGGGCGGTCAGCGAAAAGATACCGAAATATCCGTAGTTCTGAATAAGCTCCCGAACGATGTCCATTAGATGCTCCATATTTTTAAAAAATCCTAAACTCTAAATCCGAAATGCGAAACAAATTCTAAACTCAAATATTAAATGTTCCAAACGTTTTATAAATTTTGAATTTAAAACATTCGATATTATTTCGGGTTTCGCCCTGAACTTGATTCAGGGTCGGATTTCGAATTTAATCAGCCATTATTTTCCTCATCCGGTTCCGACAGTTTTGTTATCTGAATTAAATCGATTTTTTTCTTTCCCATTTCCTTTATCTGGAAAATCAGGTTTTCGTACACGATTTTTTCCCCGAGCTTTGGGAAGCGATGCAGCTGTTCTAAAATCAGCAGGCTGACCGTCTGGTGTTCAGGATAATTCAATTCGACATTCAGCTCTTCATTGATTTGTTCGATAGTTACTTCCCCATCCACTACCCATTCGTTCTTTCCCACAGGCTTGGTCATTTTTTCTTCCTGATCCTGCTCATCCACAATGTCGCCGACAATCTCTTCCAGAATATCTTCCATGGTAATCAGCCCCACCGTTTCGCCCCTCTCATCCACCACAATGGCCAGATGCCGCCGGCGCTGCTGGAATTCGTGAAACAGTTTGCTGATGGATTTGGTTTTAGGTACAAGGATAGGGTGCTTAAATTTAAAATCCTCAAGGGTTTTATTCTGATTCGGTTCCTGAAGAAAGCGCAGAATATCGTGCACCGTTACAATACCGACCATATTGTGAACCGATTCTTTGTAAACCGGGATGCGGGAATGAGAATGGCTGAGGAAAAAATGGACGACATCGTGAATCGGCGTATCAACTTTTAAAACTTCCATATCCTTTTTGACCGTCATCACTTCTTCTGCGGTGGTATCCGAAAACTCCAGTACGTTTTCAATGAGCTCCTGCTCCTGTTCTTCAATCACGCCCTCTTTAGTGCCGATATCCACCAGAGCCAGAAGTTCTTCCTCACTGACCGAATGAAGGGATTGTTTTAATTTTAGGGTGCTGATGAGTCCCTGAGTGAATTTTTCAAAGATCCAGATAACCGGAAAGAGGATCTTTGTTAGCCAAAGCAGAGGCTGAGCAATGAAACGCGCAAAACGCTCTGAATATTTTTGAGCGAACGTTTTAGGGGTGATTTCGCCGAAGATCAGGATGACCAGCGTTAAGACACCGGTCACAATCCCCATGGCCGCGTTACCGAAGACTTCTATTGCCCAGATTGTGGCGATCACAGTGGCCAGAATGTTGACCAGATTGTTGCCGATCAGGATAGTGATGAGGAGCCGTTGGGGCCGGCTTTTTAATTTGACGATGGCGCGGCTGCCGAATTTACCCCCCTTGCTGATGGCACGGACTTTGGCGGGAGAAAGGGATATTAAAGCAATCTCCGCCCCTGAAAAAGCGGCGGATAAGATAATAAGGAAAAGCAGAAGCGCTAGTTGGCTGTACACGGTTTTTTTGTTTGAAATAAAGTATTTTTAATCTTAGCAGACTAATGAAAACTTGAAAACTTGAAAATTGAGTTAATAAATTATTTTAATTTCTGATTTCCCAAGTTTTTAAGTTTCCAAGTTTTCACACACTTTGTTAAAATGATCGCATGAGAAAAGCAAGTCTTAGTCAAATCAGAGATGCGGTCCTAAAGGCCGTTCAGCGAGCTGACTTCAGCGTGGATGAAGCCGATCTTCATCTGGAGAGGGCTAAAACACTGGAGCACGGTCACTTCGCTACCAATATTGCTCTGTTTTTGGCGGGCAAGCTGGGTAAACGTCCGCAGGAAGTGGCCCAGACCATTGCCGGAGAATTAGAAAAAGAGGAGATGATTACTAAAGCTGAAGTGGCAGGCCCTGGATTTGTAAACGTATGGGTTGAACAAAATTTTTATTCAACTATTTTAAAGGAAATAGCAGGTGATTTGCCTGGTTATCTAAAAGGGGAAATCAGAAATCAGAAATCAGAAATCAGAAATCCTACCATGGTTATCGACTATTCCCACCCTAATATCGCCAAGCCTATGGGGGTGCACCACCTGCTTTCCACCATCATCGGGGATTCAATTAAAAAGATCTATAAACACAGGGGCTGGAAGGTGACTGCCGACAACTTTATCGGCGACATGGGCACTCAGTTCGGAAAACTGATCCACGCCATCAAAGAGTGGGGGGATTTATCCGAGATTGAAAAAGACCCCATTCCCGCACTTCAAAAATTATATGTTCAGTATCATATTGAAGCCGATAAAGATGTGGATCTGGACGACGAAGCGCGCGCCGAATATAAAAAATTTGAAGAAGGGGATAGAGAAAACCGGGAGCTATGGGAAAAGATCGTAAAATGGAGTCTGATGGAGATCCAGCCGATCTACGACCGTCTGGACATCACATTTGACCATATGAACGGTGAGAGTTTTTATGAAGATAAGATGCAGGCAATTCTGGAAGACGGGCGGAAAAGCGGGGTGATTGTGGATGGCGAAAAGGGCGCCTGGATCATCAAACCAGATGATCCGGAAGATGTGCCGGCCGTGGTGAGGAAATCCGACGGAGCCACGCTTTACATAACCCGCGATCTGGCCCGCATCAAATACTGGGAAACGGAATGGCATCCGACCCTGATGGTCAACGTGGTGGACGCCGCGCAGAAATTTCATTTCCGCAAGCTGTTTGAGGCCGCCTACAAATTAAATCTTACAACAGCGAAGCAGGTACACGTCGATTTCGGGCGGATGCGGTTTAAAGACAGCAGTATGAGCACACGAAAGGGGAACATTGTGATGCTGAATGAGGTATTGGATGAGGCAGAAAAGCGTTCACTTGCCCTGGTCAATGAAAAAGGCGCCGAGTTATCCGGTGACGAAAAAAAAGAACTTTCCCGCATCATGGGGATCGGAGCGGTCAGATACAGCATCCTCCATCAGAACCGCATCAGTGATATGACATTTGATTGGGACCAGATGCTGAGCTTAGACGGTAACAGCGCCCCGTACCTGATGTACACGGTGGCCCGCGCCAAATCTATTGTCCGCAAAGCGGACCTTGATTCGCTTGATTCTTCTGATTTTAAGAATTTCAATCTGATTCTGTCTGAGGATGCGGAAACCAAGGTAGTACTGGACTTACTGCAATATCCCGAGGCGCTAGAACGTGCCACGGAAGAATTCAGACCTAATCATATCGCCAACTTCCTTTATCAGCTCGCTCAGGATTTCAATACCCTGTATAACGCCTTACCGGTTCTGAAGGCAGAAGATAGCCTTAAAAAAAGCCGTTTGCTCATTACAGCGGCTGTTATCAGATTGATGGAGGACGCGTTTGGATTGTTAGGCCTGGAGGTGCCGGAGAAAATGTAACCAGACTATGCAGAAAAATAAGCAAAAACCACAAAAAAATGTTTTCAGGCTGGGGCTTGCCAGTTTTTTTACTGACATGAGTTCAGAGATGATCTTTCCGGTTTTGCCGATTTTTCTTTCAACGGTTCTTGGCGCGAATATGGCTGTCATCGGTTTGATCGAAGGAGTTGCTGAAAGTGCCGCCGCCTTATTAAAGCTGTTTTCCGGTTGGCTTTCTGATAAAGTGGGCAAAAAGAAACCGCTGATCATCGCCGGCTATTCCCTCTCCGCGTTTACAAAGCCATTACTTGCCTTGGCAACTCATTGGGGCCATGTACTGATAATACGATTTTCCGACAGGGTCGGAAAAGGGCTCAGAACCGCCCCGCGGGATTCACTGATAGCGGCTTCAGTCGATAAAGGTGAAAGGGGAGTGAAATTCGGTTTGCACAGGACAATGGACACGGCTGGCGCCATCGTAGGAACCTTAATTGCTTTTTTCATTCTTCAGAAATTTCTGGGAGACGCGTTCAGGCTTATCTTTTTACTATCGATTATTCCTGGTCTGATCGCTGTTTTAATCCTCATTTTTGGGGTGAAAGATGTCAGGCAGAAAACAGTGAATAAAAAAATCAGTTTTAATTTTAAAGCTTGTAATCCCGCGTTAAAACGATTCCTTCTGGCAATCGCTTTTTTCAATTTAGCCAATTTCAGTTATGCCTTTTTTATTCTGAGGGCTAATGACATTGGTTTGGCATTGTTTTTAATCCCTATCGTTTACCTGGTTTATAATATTGTTTATGCCGCTTTTGCCATCCCGATGGGAAAGCTGTCTGACCGGGTAGGAAGGAAAATAGTTTTAATAGCAGGTATTCTGTTATTCGGGGTGACTTCTCTGGGATTTGGTTTTATGGCCACTGCGATTACCATATGGCCCCTTTTTGCCCTGTACGGCCTCTTCATGGCAGTGACCGATGGGGTTTCCAGAGCTTATGTCTCCGATCTTGCCGCCAGCGATAAGAGAGGGCTCGCTTTTGGCACGTACCACACCATTGTGGGGATCACGGTCCTGCCCGCCAATCTTATAGGAGGATTTTTATGGCAGACCATCAATGTCCAGGCGCCGTTTGTCTACGCGGCAGTCTTTTCGGTCATTTCAGCTTTATTGCTGATTTTTTTCGTCAATGAAAAGACAGTCAAAACGATTCGTGCGTAAAATATGGTTGACTTTTCAAGGGATTTATGGGATAAATACTTCCTAGTCTTTTTAACCAATGCTTATGAAATCTGCTGAAGTAAGAGATATCCCCGCCGGACATGTGGCGTTTAACGGGGCAAAAGGCCCTAAAGAAGTGGCCACCATGGATGACCTTTATGATTATTTAAGGGCAAAAGGTTTGATTTACTAAAGAAAGCATTATTTATTCATACCGCAGCGCTTCGGTGGGGCTTTTTTTCGATGCCTGGCTGGCAGGATAAAGGCCGAAGACTAAACCGACCACGCCCGCGACTCCGATACCCAGGATTACTGCAGAAACCGGGAAGAAGAAGTGCCAGGTAAAACCGCCGAATTTCGTTATCGCTAATCCGATCAGCCAGGAAAATCCCGCCCCCATAAGTATTCCGAAAATACCACCGATGATTGTCAGGATGACCGCTTCCAGCAGGAACTGTGTGATGATATCACCGCTGGTGGCTCCAAGGGCTTTTCGAAGGCCTATTTCCCGCGTTCGTTCGGTAACAGAAACAAGCATGATATTCATAATTCCAACGCCACCCACTAGTAACGATATAGCGGCGACCGCGATCAGGAGCAGTGTCATGGCGGAGGTGACTCCGCTGATAATATCCATTGCCTCATCCATGGTACCGACTTTAAAGTCATCCTGATCCGGGTCCGTGATACCGTGAAGCTCTCGAATTGTCGCTTTAATGTCTTCAGCAATATATGGAACCATTTCTTCGGTTTCTGCCTGAACCAGTATGGCATGGTAATGACTGATTCCAAGTAATATTTTTTGCGCGGTGGTATAGGGGACGATAATGATGTCATCAATGTTCATCATCATCAGAATCCCAACAGGAGACAAAACGCCCACCACTTCAAAATTATAGTTTTTCATCCTTATTTTCTGGCCGATAGCATCGGATTCGCCGAAAAGCTCCTCTTTTACATTCGAGCCGATGACAGCGACCTTGGCCATCTGTTTCACATCTGTATCATCGAACATCCGTCCTTGTTCTGGGGTTACATCTAATATCTCCATCCACAGTTTGTCAGCGCCGTTGACCATGGTCCGCATTTTCTCATCCTGATAGGAAGCCGTAGCGTTCAGGCCGACGAAAGGGGCGACTTGATTGTCTCCGCGTACATTATTTTTATTTTTTATCGCTTCCACCTCCCGATCTCCTAGGGATTCCGTATACATCTCATAAACATCAGCCAAACCTTGGGGCATACGACCGGGCTCAACCGA
The DNA here is from genome assembly GCA_018817125.1 of Patescibacteria group bacterium. Lineage (GTDB taxonomy): Bacteria > Patescibacteriota > Gracilibacteria > UM-FILTER-43-11 > UM-FILTER-43-11 > JAFGCR01. The sequence continues at coordinate 140,772 of JAHIUN010000002.1, forward strand.
CATCGTCCGTGATCCCATACCGCGAATCTGGCCTAAAATCAATTCTTCTGCCCCCATTCCGATCGACATGACCATAATAATCGACATGATACCGATCACAATCCCCAGAATGGTGAGTGCGGAACGTTTTTTGTGGGCGCTTAACCCTGTGGTCGCTGTTTTAAGGATGTGCTTGAATTTCATTATCTCTTTTTTGGGGTTTTATTTTTTTTAGACTTACGGTCACTGTGTATCTGTCCGTCGATGATATGGATATTCCGGTGAGCGTAAGAGGCGACAACAGGATCATGAGTGATGATGATGATGGTATGCCCTTCTTTTTCATTGAGTTCACGAAGGATATCCATAATTTTCTTTTCTGATTTGGTGTCCAGATTCCCCGTCGGCTCATCCGCGAAAATAACATTGGGTTTACACACCAGTGAGCGGGCGATGGCCACACGCTGTTTTTCACCCCCGGAAAGCTGATGCGAAAGGTGATCGGCCCGGTGTTCAAGACCGACGGATTTGATTGCGTCCCAAATATTCTTTTCCCAGTCCTTTTCCGGAATATCTGAATACAGAAGCGGTAATTTTACATTGTCGTAAACTGAGGTGCGCGGAAGCAGATTAAACGCCTGAAAAACAAATCCCATTTCCCGGTTTCTTATTTTTGCAATTTCCTCATCCGTATAATCCATCATACATTTGTCATTAAGGCAGAAGGTACCTGTCGTTGGCTCATCCAGAAACCCTACAATATGAAGCAGGGTTGATTTGCCGGAGCCTGAAGGGCCGGTGATGGCGACCAGCTCACCTTTTTCAATGGAAAAAGAAATATCGAAAAGCACCGGTGTTTCAACACCGTCAGAATAATATGTTTTCGAGATTTTTTTGGCTTCAAGTAAAGGCATGAGAATTTTCAATTTTTAGTTTTCAATTTTTATTGAATGTCTAATTTTTAAACTGTGTGCATACATTAAGAATTAGAAATTATTTTATTAAAAATTGATTAAAGATTTAAAATTAATAAATTTAAAATTAATCACCATTACTGATGGAAATTACAAGTCTGTCTCCTTCGTTTATTCCCTCCACGATCTCAATTTCACCCGCCGATCCCCGTAGGCCGGTGACCACTTCCGCGTCGATTACTTCTTCAATCATTTTTTCCTGATTTTCAGGGTCTTTTGTTTCTTTCAGGACACGGACGATTTTTTTACCGTCCTTGGTGATCACGAGTCGCTGGGGAATGGCAATCACATCTTCTTTCGAGGCGGTCAGGATATCCACATTGGCGGTCATTCCGGATTTGACCCGTTCATCCGCTTCGATGAAAATGAGAGTTGTTTTATAAGTAGCCAGGCCTTCCACAAGGGTTTCTGCCGGATCGATTGTGGAGACTTCTGCCAAAAAGACATCATCGCTTCCGTACGCGTCCAGGGTGACTTTAGCCGTATCGCCGATTTTTACTTTAGTAACGTCGACTTCAGGAATGCTCACTTCTATTTCATAGTCCCCCTCGCTGATGAGTGATATTGCGGGCACCTGGATCTCATAGGTAGAACTGCTGGGGAAAACGATTTCACCCACTTTTACTTCGAGCCGGCTCACAGTTCCGCTGATGGGGGCTTTCAGAATCGTCTTGTCGATTTGAGCCTGATAATTCTGAACGCTTGCCCAGGCTTGTGATATCGCTGCCCTTTGGGCATTCACCATGGCTTCGGCCTGTTTTATCTGAGACTCCTGAGCCTTGATCTGATCCTGTGTGTAGCCGGCTTTTTTAAGGTCCAGCTGATCCTGGGCTGTGGCCAGGGCGTTTTTGGCATTGTTTATGCTGGCTTCCGAGGAAGCGATACTGCTATTGTTGGCCGTTTTCTGAACCATAATGGTCTGCCGTTTGCTGGAGATCGTGGAAATCTGTAAGTCGATAGCCTTTTTTTCCGTATCCAGGCTTGTTTTTTCCGTGGCGGTCAGCTGGGTGGCAACCGGTACAGCGTCCAAAGCTCTCTTAACTTTTAAAAGAGCGTCGAGTGAATTAGTAAGAACGGTATCAGTTGTCTCATGTGTGGGGTTGAGCATCACATTCTGCACCTCCCCATAAACCCCTCCGCTTAAAACACTGATGGCTTTGGTGGTCCATCGGCCGGCTTCATAAGCTCCTAAAAGCGCGTCAACCGCGATTTTTTTGGCGTTAGCCAGATTCAGCTCTTCGGTGGAGGAGCCGTCAAAATGGGCGTACTGGATATCCGTCAGGGTCAGAAGTGAGCCCTTGCCCGCGTTGACCGCATTCGGCAGTACGTTTAAGGCGCTGCTGTAGGATTCTTCCAAGGCCGCTTCGGCGGAAGCCTGAACGTTTTTCAGATTGATGTTCGCGTCTTCCAGATTTTTTTTCGCATTATACAAGGCGGTTTCCGCGAGCTGAATCTCTTCCGGGCGCGTTCCGCGTTTCAGTTCATCCAGTTTTGCTTTTTGAGCCTCAAGAGAGGCTTGATATTGCTGAAGGGTGGCCTGGGCACTGCCGACTCCCGCCTGCGCCTGTCTTTTCATGGCTTCAATATCCGCATTATTCAAACTGATTAAGGCTTGCCCCGCCTCAACATCTTCACCGACTTTAACAAATATTTCCGCAATCCGGCCGCTGGTCTCAAAGGCCAGATCAGCGCTTTCGACCGCTTTCACACGTCCGGTCACGCTGACTTCCTGGATCAGTTCGCCTCGTTCAGCGGTGATTGTCTCATACGTCACGGCCGCCTCCTGACTGAAATAGGCGTAAAGTCCGCCCGCTCCCAGAAGGACCGCCAGAAGGACGTACCATTTCTTTTTTTTGTAAAAAGGAGTTGTTTTCATTTTAGTTTTAAAATTAATTATTCCGATTCATTCTCTTTAATCATCTCAAGCTCCTTTCCGCTCTCAAGTGCGTTATAGAATATTGGCACCATGATGAGCGGAAACATCGCCCGTCATGGTGAATTCCTGCTGGTCACAGCCAGCCATAAACAGGGCGGTAAAAACAAGCAGTCCGATAATGATGTGCGGTAACTTGATTTCCACGAAGGGCGGAGTGTTATAAATTATCTTAATATTTTATCATAAATCAGAGGGAAAGTCCATCCTTTTAAGGGGATAACGAAACAACGTTATAACACACGTGTTACAACATTACAACGTTATTTCGTTTAATCTCAGTAGGTAACGGAGATCTTATTCCCGCAGGAGATCTTGTTTAACCGCTGAACCGCACACACCCGGTAGTGATAGGTCCGCGTGGGTGCCACGGTCTTATCGATGTAATTGGAATAGCTCCGATTAGAGGAGGAAGTGACCACGGGGTCGGCCGGATAACTCGGATTGGGGTTTAGAGTAGATCGAACTACTTTATAAAACTGAAAATCATCGTTGGAGCAGGTAGACCAGTTGAGGATGATGGCTTTATACATGTTATCCTTTTTCCCGGTCAGGTAGGGCTGACAGGTGCCGGTGGAGGGGGTAGTAGCGGAGGGAGCGGGTGTTTTAGTGGCAGAAGTGGTATTAGAAGGGGTAGCTGTTGCGGGGGCAGGGGATTCTTCCTCTTTTTCTGCCAGCAGATCTTCAATAAAACTGATCACATAACCGATCTTCATATCCTCTTCCCGGTTCCAGGTCATCCAGTCGCTTTCGGCGTAGTCATGACTGATATCAGCCAAAGCCACCATATTACCCTGACTTCCGGGGTCGATGGTGATTTCTTTGCCTTTTCCGATACTCTGTACTTCAATGATCTGATCGAGATTGATCGCCATGTTTATCTTACCTTCCAATACTTTCACGTTGACCCGGTTGGCTTTTCGGTTGGCAGAGATATCAAATGCCGTGCCCACCGACTTGATGGTGTGGTTAAGCGTGCGAACCTGATAAACACCATCTTCCGCCATTTTTACACGGTGGTAGGTGCGTCCGGAATTCTGAACAAGAAGAACATCTCCTTTGCTGACCTGAGCAACCTGCACTTCGGTGTTTTCACTCAGGCGTACAATGCTTCCCCCAGGGGTTGTCAGGATAGCTTTTGAATCTTTACCGGTTCTTAAGTGATATCCATTGGTAAGCAGGGTGGCATTGTCTGCCATTTCCCATATTTCACCATTCCCGCTGAAAAGCACATCTCCTTCAGCCGAGCTGATAAAAAGACCGAAAGTAGAGCCCTCTTCACTCCCGCCGCGGCGGGTAAACAGCATCGCTAAAAAAACAATCAGGAGGACGACCACCACCGCGAGTAAGATCTGGGTGGTTTTGTTTTGCAGGATTTTCATGACATTGGTTTGTTAAATAACATGGAATTTATAATACAACATATTGCCCAAAATAGACAAATATGATTTCAATTTCAGATTATTTGATACTGAATATTAAGGCCGGCAGTCACCGATCATTCCTTTGGGGAAAAAATATTTTTCTGCCTCCGCGCATGTGTAATCATCGGTTCCGTCGTGCACGATTATCCATTCATTATTCCGTTTGGCCGCCAGGATCACGCCCTCCGGCTCGTCCGCCATACGGCCTCGAAAATGAGAAAGGCTCAGGCTTTGGATGCCAAGGTTTTTACCCGCAAAGTCCGCCCCGCGCTTTTTTAAGAGTGCCTGTTCAATCAGGTAATAGCTTCTTTTGGGAGCTTCATCCGGATTTTTTTTACACTTCTCATTTTCTTTCAGACATTGTTCTGCCTCCTGACACCAGGTAAAGCCTTCCTTAATAAGGCACCCATGATCATCCACATCTTTTTCTTCCGTGTTTTCAATGATTTCCCTAAAAGTCCGCTTTCCCGGAACCGCGCATTGGCGGGGGTAGCTTTCCATTGCCGGATAACCGGCTTCGATACAGTCGTCAAAACTATTGATCTGAGCAATGTTTTCAGATGAAGGGCTTGTACAGCCAGTGATTACGCCCATTAAAAGAAAAAGGAAAAATATTTTTTTAAACATGATGAAATCGGTTAAAAGATAATCATTTTAAAATTGGCACACCGGAACGCATTGCAGGGTGCAGATCTCGGCATTCGGGTCATGCCGGCAGGCCGATTCGCATTCGGCGTAAGTTCCTCCCGCTTCTTCGCACCAGTCACGGGGAGTGTATTCGCATTCGTTGTATTCAGGAAGCCAGTTACCCTCTGTGCTCCTGCAGCCGAAGTCATTTTTTGGCACGTCGGTCACTTTCCAGTCATTAAGCGTTATCGTATAAGGCGTTCTTTTTTCCCCTTGTTCCAGCCGGACGGAAAAACAGCCGGGGCACCGGGCGACATCGACGCCCACGATCGTAGTGGCGTAGCCGGCTCCTACATGCTCCACGGCCAGGGCGGCAGCTTTTTTTTGGCTTTCATTCAGTTCCCATTCACGGACGCATGCGCCGATCTCATTGTTCCAGCTGTAGCCTGCCGGCCCCAGGCATCCATTTTCATCCCGCTGACCGCCGATGGGCTGGCTGGGCTGTATAGTATCGGTCTGAGGCGGAAGATCACAGCCGATCAGCATAATGGAAAAGATAAAGGCCAGAGAAAAGAAGACTATTTTAAGTTTCATAATTGAGAGGTAAAAATTAATCAATCAGGGGAACCGGCCAAAGGGGGATATCCTGAAGGGTCATTTTAAACACAAGGCCTGGCTGTTCTATTACAGCCCCCTCGTCAAAAGGCATTATAAAGGGTGCATCCCATTCTTCCATGGAATTGTCCATGACCGTTCCTCCGCATTCCCAAATATAGTTATTAATAGCCGGCCTTAACATCAGATGAAACATCCATTGTTTAGATGATTTTGTGTATTCCAGGTTTCCACCCATTTTGATATTTACGGTACCATGTGCATTACAAACTCCTACTTTGCCGGCAATATCAAAATTGCCACCAGGACTTACTATTTTATTATGGCTATCAATTCCAAATGGGATTCTTTCAGAACCGCGGATCGAACCGATGTTAGCGCCGGTATATTCAACAAATAAGCCATACGGATAATCTGTTATCGGCAGGTCTTCAGGTTCCGGCTCCGGTTCTGGATCAGCTCCGCCACCTAAACATGGTTCAGATTCTTCAAGACATTCCTGTATGGGTTCGCACCACACATAACCTTCCTCACATTCATTGCTGTCACCGCCGGGCTGGCCAGTGTTTCGGATCACATCAGGTTTAGACACTGTATTACAGCCTGTAAGAACAATGGTGGCAAGGGATAAAAAAATAATTATTTTTTTCATGATGACAATTGTTAAAAAGCATTGAATATTATACGATACTTCAGATAAAAAGAAACTCATATTAGTTGCGTTAGATACGAGGGCGCAGTAAACTAAAACGCGTCTTTTAACTTTACAATTATGAGCTTTTTAAAAAACTTTGACTGGTCCTTCAAATCGATCGCCAAGGTGATCGGACTGGTCCTTTTAGGAATCGTTGTACTCTCCATTGTGATTGCTATGATCAGTTTTTCATTCCGCACCGTCTTCCAGACGGCTCAGTATGGTAATGAGTCATATGTGGAATACGGCAAAGGCGGCGGCGTTTCGTATGATATGGCGGCCGAACCCATGATGGCCCGTTCCAGCATTATGCCTCCGATGCCCAGTTACTCCACAGGTCCCGACGCGGAAGATTATGAGGTAAAAACTTACAGCGCCACCATCAAAACCCGTAAACTCGAACAAACATGTGGAGTGGTATCCGCGCTGAAAACGCGTGAAGATGTGATCTTCGAAAATGCCAATCAGAACGATGAGAACTGCTACTTCAGCTTTAAAGTCAAAAAAGAAAGCACTAATGGAGTCCTGAAAGTAATCGAAGGTCTGAACCCTGAAGATATCAACGAAAACGTCAGCACGATTAAGGGCACCATTGAATATTACGACAAACAGCTTGAAATCCTAGAAAAGAAACTGGAATCCGTGGAAGATACCTTAAGCAAGGCCCAGAGCGCGTACGATGAAGTGGCCGACCTGGCCACCCGCAAACAGGATGTGGAAAGCCTCGCGCTCATCATCGATAATAAGCTGAAGCTCATCGAAAAACTCACTAATGAGCGCATGAGCATCAAACAGCAGATCGACCAGTATAACCAGAACAAGGCCGACCAGATGGAACGTCTGAATTACAGTTTCTTTACCGTCAATATCTATAAGGACCTTATCTTCGACTGGAAGAACATAAAAGATAGCTGGAAGTACGAGCTGAAGGCCTTCGTAAACAACTTCAACGAAGTCATCCAGGGCATCTCTGTACACCTGGTCACGTACTTCGTCCGCTTCATCCAGGTCGCCATCTACTTCTTCATCTCCGTCTTCCTGCTGAAGTACGCGTGGGTGGCTACGAAGCGGATTTGGAAAGGGAAAGGAAAGAAGAGATAGTCAGTTGATCCGGTAATCCAAAAAAAGCCCCCTCCCGAGATCCTGAACTGAATTCAGGATGACAAACGGGAAGGGGCTTTACTAAAATATTGCATATAAACACTAGTTGTCGACCCGAGAATTCATTGACGATCTGCACAGCAAAAATGTGGTAACCTTTTCCGTAGAACCCTTCCAAGAGGAGATGACCAGTGCCTGTTAACAATATTCAACTGAGTGAGATTACCGCATTGGGCAAAAAAGACATCATTCCGAGTTCTGTGCTGGTTGAAGTATGCTATGACTGTAATGAAGATTGTGTACACTGTTGTTTGGATAATCATGCCAAGCCAGGACTCACGCTTGAACAGTATAGCCACCTTTTTGACCAAATGGTGAAAGCGGGAACGTTTTACATCATTTTGACTGGCGGTGAACCTTTTACCAGACCGGACTTTATGGAAATTGTCAGAGCTGCACGTAAGCGTCGATTATCCGTAACGATCTTCACGAATGCCACTCTGCTTACCGAACAACAGATCGCCGAACTTAGCTCTCTTTACATCGATGAGGTTCATGTCAGCATATACAGTGCTGATGCGACCACACACGATAGTATAACAAGAGTACACGGATCATTTGCCAAGAGCATGGCGGCCATCAAAAAAATGCTGGCTGCCGGAATTACCGTACGCATTAAGTGTCCGTTGATGAATACAACTGCCGACGGAATTGGCGGGATCAAAGACTTGGCCGGAAACCTAGGTGTTAATGTCCAATATTCAACAGTCATTACGGCAAGAAACGATGGCAGTTCGGACACACACCAATACAGACTGATATCCAATCAATTGCAGACGGTGTTGTCTGACCCCGATGTAATTAGCCAAGGTATCGAACCGATATACTTCCGTGAGAATATGGATTGCATTCCATGCGATACGGTATTCAATGGTGGTGCAATCGATCCGGAAGGAAATGTCTATGCCTGCAACCAATTACGAATCATTGGCGGCAACGTTCTCACTCAGTCGCTTGGGCAGATTTGGAAAGAATCGCCCGCATTTAAACAGCTCAGAAAAATAAGGCTGCGCGATCTAAAAGAGTGTACCAACTGCGAACTCTTCCAGCATTGCACTCGTTGTCCAGGATTGGCTTACCTGGAAGATGGGGACATGCTGGGGTGTTCTTCGGTCGCCAAAGTGGTGGCCGAAGCGAGAAAAAAAGCTGGAGTGTATCCCACCGAAGCTCACATCTTCAGTCAACCAATTAGCTAGAAAGGAGGAAGGCATGAAGAAGTTCACGAAACCCCGGATCGTAGCGACCGGAACCAGTACGTCGTCGATGAACTCGTGCGGCAAGGCTGGCTGTCAGGGCAAATAATTGCCCAAACCCGGCGTCTCCCAGTGAGGCGTCGGGTTCTTTTTTGTAAATATTGTATCCGAAGATATTTGATGTAAAATATATTTATGAATAAGGACATTATAAAAAAAATTCAAAAACAGATCATTCAACTATTGCCAGTCGGTCAGCGAAATCAACCCGGTATTTTATTAGCCGATAGCTGCAGTGAGGTATCACGTTTGGTTGCCGGCTGGATAAAAATATTAGATAAATCTAATCGCGTATTAATAATAAAAGGAATTAATGTTTGTGGTACCCAAAAGGCACATGACATATTGGCAGTAATGACCATCAGTAATCAGGTTTACATTATTGACCCCACAATTTGGCAATTTTTTCCGCAGGCAAAATCAATTTCAGTATTTATTTTAGATGATATTAATACTGCCTTAACTAAAATTAAAACAATGTATGGCGGACAGTGGTCAAAAAATGAAGAATTTATTTGGATGGATAAAGGTGAAGAAAAAAAGTACTTAGACGTTATATCTCAGAATATTCGTGAAAATTTAAGGTAATTTAATGTTGATTTTAACAAAAATGGCCATAATGTCTTGCTCTGCAAAATAAAAATTTTAATTACATCCGCCAACTAAGCATGTTTATACGAAGGCCTTTTTTGAATTCTACCAGCTCCCTCCGCCCCCTCCGCCAAACCCTCCGCCGGAAGACCCGCCGCTGAACCCGCTTCCTCCGCTTCCGCCGGGTCGGGAGGCCAGGGCACTGCCCACAAAGCCGGATACCACGCCGAGGTTCTGCACAAAGGACGTCGTGTTAAACACACCCTTATGTCCCTCATACCAATTAGGGGGCTGGTCGTAGATCCCTTCAAACGCCTTACTCCATTTGTTGGCAATGCCAAGCGTCATGGCATAGGGCAGGAATTCGTAAAACAGATGTTCTTTTTCCTGGAACTTAAGACGGTCTTTTTCCGCGGTCAGTAAATAATCTTTAAAGCCGAGGATGTGTTCGCGGGCCAGCGTGCCTTCTTCGGATTTGGCGGGCATGTGTTTTGAGATAATTATTGATAAGATCCCATTCCAGAAAAACACCATAGAAAAGGCGGTCCCCAAAAAGATACCCTCCAATGTTTGGAAGATGAAACCGGCGAACAGCACCACAAACCCTTTGATCAGGTATTTATTACGGACTTTTTTGGGGGATTTGGGGAAGAACCCTTTACTGACCAGCGAATCGAACAGCATATCTTTCAGTTTAGGCAGTTCCCTGTAAAATTTATTCCGCAATGCCGAGATTTTGACAGTCGTTTTATCGCCGAAGAGTTTATCGATAAATATTTTTTCAAAGTCAGAAAGCCCCCGGTCGCCGGGTTTGGGTTTGTCGAGACGGATGAGTTCGTAATCATCGCTTTTAAAGATCCAGAACCCCTGCGATTTAGGGAGTACTTTTATTTTCATATAGCCCCGCACGCACAGGTCTACGATGGTGGAGGTCAGGTCGTGCATATGCACTTTCTCATCCACCAGCGTTCCCATTTCCGCCGGACTCATCCCGTCGGGGGGTTCATACTGGGGCATGATGGTGCCGCGCCCTTTGGGATCGCGCCCTTTGCGGAAGAAGGTGATGACCGGCTCAAAGGCGAGTCCGAAAAAGAGAAGTACCCCCAGCCAGGTGAGTAAATCGAGCCAGTAATATTTTTCAAGGTCGAACGATTCAATGACCGATTCGCCGGGGGATAAGGTGATGGTGCGGAGATCGGGGGTTTTGTAGCCGAACTTATCGAGCCGTACCTGATAGGTGCCGGCCGCGAGTGTGTCTAGGACACAGTGGGTCTCACATTGTTTGGCACCATTGATAAAAACATCCGCTTCCGCCGGGTCGCTGATCACTTCGAGGGTGGCGGGGCGTTCAAAGATATTCGGCGGCATGCCCACCACAATGGTCAGTCCGTTATAAGCTGGCAAAGACTGGTTAGCGCGGAACAGGACCACATTTCCATCTTCACTGTATTCATAAAAACAGTTTTCCGCCGCACTGCCGGTCCGGCCGGTGAAACATTTAAACTGAAGGCCGTCACTGCCCTGAGCGGAGGGGGGAAGCTGGACAGCGGTGACCGCGCTGTGGATGGGGACAGGCCATTCATTGCCGGTCGCGTTCCAGTACAGTTCGTCGTGATCCGGAAAGAAACGGACGGCTTTCCGCACGTTGTAGGCGATTTTATACCTCTGCTTGCCGTTTACATAGGCATTCGGGTCGCCGATTTTCAGCCGTAAACCGTTCGTAATACCCTGTTCCTGATAAGGGTAGTTTTTTCCTGTTTCATCTTTTATACTAAGCACTTCGACAGCGATGCCTTCGGTCTGGATATCGCGGTAGATACCGTGCCGTTCTTCGCTGAACGTGACGTCGATGGTCTCGGTGACCGCCAGCATACCGTTTTCATGCATACGGATCTCGGTGCGGAATTCGTCGATCTCAAACGCTTCCTGGGCGAAAGCGGGTAAGGCAAAAAGGAATGCGAATAAAAAACTAAGAAAAAGCGGATAGAGTTTTTTCATGATTTTTTGGTTATTTTTTCCTATTTGTTTTTTTCGGCTCTTCTTTACGGACGACTTCAAGCGTAAAAGAAGAAGCCAGAGCCGCCAAAGCCCCGACGGCGACTAAAATCGGAGCGAAAAGCGCCCCCAGAACCCCTACATTCACGGGGATTTCCAGGTATTCACGTCCTTTTTGATCCTTAATAATAATCCGCCGGACATTTCCTTCTTTAATTATGGCCTTAACTTTTTTAAGAAGTTCATCTCCGCTTACTTTAAATTCGGTTTGCTTAGACATGGTGTTTTATTTATTAATACAAGACAAAAACAGTGTATCGGATTTAAACACTTTTTTAAAGAGGGGAATGTGTTTAGAAGAGAGGGCAGACCACAACACATTGTCTGTCTAAACATTTAGCCTGATAAGGGCAGTTTGAACGAATGGCGTAATCCATCGGCAGTTTGCAGTCACGGTCGTCTTTACAGGCGTCCTTGAGCGCGATTTCGCATTTTCCGCCGACCAGGCCGATGACATTTGAGTTCAGTTTCGCAAAACAGCGGTTTGAAAAGGTTTCCAGCACAGGGTTGCAAGGCGCTTTGATGCATTGAACCTGCACTTTCGCGCAGACCGGGTCATAATCTTCCGTGCAGACGATACCATCGGATGGCGGCATGTCAGGTTCGGTCTGAGTTGGGTAAAAAAGCCCTTTAAACGAGCAACCGGAAAGAAAGATAAGTGAGAGGATGATTAGTTTTTTCATATTTAAATGTAGGGAATATCAATTTTAGATTATCGGATTGCAGAAAATATTGCAAAAAGGACTACTAAACGGGGTTCCCTAAGTAGAAGTTCGCTTTGGGAAGTGGTGGCCCGGGGCGGAATTGAACCACCGACGCAAAGATTTTCAGTCTTTCGCTCTACCACTGAGCTACCAGGCCACACTAAATTGTCTTCGGAATTTTAAAGCAGATTTATTTTGGAGGCAAGTCGATTAGCCCTGCCTTTTGTAGAATAAATAATTGTAACTGATGTCATCATCCTCTGATCCGCCCATATTCACGGGCTCGCCGAACGACTCGGGGATGACCGGGAAGTGGGTATCGCATTCAAAGATGTCGTGGATTTGAGTCAGATAAATCCCATCCAGCTGGGGCATAGAAGTGACGTCGCTGTATACCCTTCCTCCGCCGATTACATAGATGTCCTCGGTTTTATCGTCGGCCAGCAGAAATGCTTCTTCCAATGATGTTGCCACAACCGCCCCGTCGGCTACAAAATCCGAATTGCGGGTTAAGACCACGTTTTTACGGTTTTTCAGCGGGCGGTGGTTTTCCGGGATGGAATCCCAGGTGGTTCGCCCCATCAAAACCATGTTCTGCTTGTCCGGATCTTCAGTTTTGGTAGTGACCTCCTGAAAATGTTTCAGCTCATTTTTAAGGTTCCAGGGCATTTTCCCGTCTCTTCCGATGCCGAACTCCTGATCGGCGGCAACGATGATGTAGAGGTTGTGATTGTTGATCATAATTTTGTTGGGATAAATGGGGTTTATCTGGGACAAATGTGATAAATGGGATTCGATTGAATGCTTATCACATTCATCCCATTTGTCCTTTTTGTCCCATTTTTCCCAAAAAAGTTATACTGCTATGGGAAATTTAATAGGTTCGTTGCACTCGTACCCCACTAACTCAAAATCCTCAACCTCCAGATTCCAGAACGGTTTTTGCGCGATTTCGAGCTTAGGTAAGGTTTTAGGAGTCCGTGTGAGTTGTTCTTTCAGGCCTTCAATATGATTACTATATATATGAGCGTCGCCAAAAGTGTGAATGAAATGACGGGGGATTAAATCACATTCTTGTGCCACCATCATCAGCAAAGTCGAATAGCTGGCGATGTTATACGGCACACCCAATGCGATGTCTGCGCTTCTCTGATAAAGCTGAAGGTCTAAAAAGCCATTCGCCACATTAAACTGCATAAAAGCATGGCAAGGCATTAAGGCCATTTTAGGAAGATCAGCCACATTCCAGGCGCTGACGATGATACGGCGGGATTTAGGGTCTTTTTTAATTAAATCTATCGCCTCCTGAACCTGATTCACATGAGCGACATCACATGTTCCATCTTCTTTTAGCTCATGCCGCGGCCATTTGATCCACTGATAGCCGTAAATCGGACCAAGATCACCGCTTTCATCCGCCCAGGCATTCCAAATAGGGGTGTAGTCGGTCAGATTATCGTCGTGAATATTGGTGGAGCCATGTAAAAACCAAAGAAGTTCACGTACAATAGCATCGTATCGTACCTTTTTGGTGGTCACGAGCGGAAACCCTTCACGCAGATCATATCGGTTCTGATAACCGAACACCGAAATCGTGCCCGTGCCGGTGCGGTCTTCCTTTTTCTCTCCGTTTTCAAGGACGAATTGTACGAGGTCTAAATACTGTTTCATGGATTTAATATATCTGAATAACGGAAGGCGGGCAAATATTTGCCAATCCTCCGTTATTCAGAGGGAAATCCAAACCATCCGTCAATTGAAAATAAATGAATGAATCAGTATAATTCATGGGCAATAAAAATGGTAATTTTGTAGGGACGCAAAATGTTGCGTCCCTACCGATATTCATATTTACAATATAATCGTATTGCCCATGAAAACCCTAAAAGACCTCCCAAGCCTAACCGGCAAAAAGATTATTGTCCGTGTGGATTTTAACGTGCCTCTGGATGACGAGGGGAATGTGCGTGATGACAAGCGTATCCGCCATGCTCTGCCGACCATCAGGCACTTACTGTCGGCCGGTGCCGCACAGATTATTTTAATGAGTCATTTAGGCCGCCCCAAAAACAATGAACCGAATCTTAAAACCGATAAAGTCGCCGCCAAACTCTCCGAATTACTGGCTGAGGAAGTGGTAAAAGTGGATGATTGGGGTGAAAATGGTTTGCCAGGCGCCAAAATAGTGATGCTGGAAAACCTTCGTTTCCATCCGGGCGAAAAGAGCAAAGATGAGGCAGAGGTCGAGGCTTTTAGCAAACAGCTGGCCGGTTTAGCCGATTTTTATGTAAACGAAGCGTTCAGCAATTCTCACAGGAAGCACGCCAGCATGATGCTTCCTAAACTGATACCGGGCTGTGTGGGTTTTGGGGTCGAGAAGGAAGTCAGCGCCATTAAAAAGGCATTGGAAAGCCCGGAACATCCGGTGGTGGCCGTTATCGGCGGTCTGAAGGCCGATAAACTCACTGCTATCAATAACCTTCTTGATATCTCCGACACGATTCTGGTAGCAGGCGCTTTGGCTTTTACATTGCTGAAAGCAAAAGGTAAAAACATGGGATCCAGCAAAATCGATGATGAAGGGCTTACGGAAATGGGTGAATTAGTCGATCGGATCAAAGACGATCCCAAGGTCCATCTTCCGGTGGACGCGGTGGTCGCGGATGATTTTTCTAATGAGGCCAACAGCAAAGATGTGTCAGTGGATGATGTGGAAGACGGCTGGATGGCTTTGGATATCGGACCGGAAACCGTCGGGCATTATGTGGCTAAACTGAAAGAAGCCAGAACCATCCTCTGGTTCGGTCCGATCGGCGTGTTTGAAATGGAAAAATTCAGTCACGGCACCAAAATGATCGGGCACACCATTGCCGAAAGCGATGCCGTCTCGATTGTCGGAGGAGGGGACAGCGCTTCTGCCATTGGAGCCATGGGGCTTACAGATCAGATAACGCTGGTTTCAACAGGCGGGGGTGCTTCTTTGAAGATGATTGAAGGGAAGGAATTGCCTGCGATTAAAATACTTGAATAAAACCGAATAGTGGGGCGCATTGTTAGGCGAGTTGTGGCCACCATTCGCCCCACCATACGAAATATGACAAAATCATCCCGACAAATCGTTTATGTTGAGATCGACGAAGAGGTTACCTCTGTTTTTGATCGCATTAAAAATATCTGGAAAAAAGAAATATGGCTTGTCATTCCGCGGAAAGCGATTCTTTTTCAAAGCGCGGTGAATTTAAAGATTCTAAGAAAAAAACTTTCAGAAGAAAAAAAGAAACTCATTATTGTCACGACCGATAGGAACGGACGGCATTTGGCGGAAAAAATCGGGTTGCCGGTCATGAACCGGGTGGAGGTAGAAAAAGCCGAAGCCCCTTCGGACGAAAGTCCTCAGATGAAGATCCAGCCCATTCAGGCTCATCGCAATATCGTATCAGAAGAAGAAACTCCGAAGCGGTTTTCAGAAAAAAAGATAAGTATTCGGGAACTCATTCAGGAATTCCGCTTAAAAGACCGGAAACACAAAAAATCAGATGAAAATCCAGCTCATTCATTTCGCTTTGCACGTCCCAGCAGAAAGTTTTTGATTTTAATCATGATCACAAGCTTCAGTCTTTTTATGCTGATCGGCTATATCGCCCTTCCATCCGCTACCATTTATATCCGTCCGAAATTCGATAATATCGATTTTACCGTTAATGTGACTTTAGCGGACAAACGTAAAAACCAGACCTTATTAAAAGAAAACCAGCCTCATGTGATCGCCAGTGAGATTATTAATACCACCACGAAGCAAACCAAAATATTCAACACCGCCAGTAAGGAATTTGAGGGGAAGAACGCTACAGGCACAATTAAAATCGTAAACACCAGCGATGACCCCTGGGATCTGAAAGAAGGGACCCGTTTCCAGACAGATGATGGATTGGTTTTCCGAATACCGAAAGGAGTAATCGTCCCTCCGCGTGAACAGGATGAAGAAGGGAATGCTGCCCCGGGGATTTTGGTCAGTTATGTGAAGGCCGACCCTTTTGATATTTATGGCGAACCCATTGGTGAGCGGGCGAATATTCCTGCTACCCGCTTTACGATTCCAGGGCTCTCCAAATACAATCAGCGGCTCATTTGGGGGGAGTCCGAAGAACCGATGACCGGCGGGGTTACCAGTTACCGTTTTGTCGTAACGGGGGATGACATCAGGTCAGCGGAAAAACAGATTGAAAATAATCTCATCCTGATGGCTAAGGAGGATCTGAGAACCTATATCGATGAGATGAACAAACTCAGCCAGTCTCAATTGGTCTTGCTGGATGACAGCCGTTACCTTAAAACCAATCTAGTCGACCTTCGTTATTCTGAAGATCTGGAGGGGAGTTATCGGGAAAAATTTGAAGTCTTTGCTAAAATCGAAGCGGAGGGAGTGGCTTTTGATTCTGAACAATTGTTCGCGATCTTAAAAAAGGAACTCAGTACCCGTACTCATCCGGATATGCGTCTGCGGGAAGGCTCTATTAATCAGGAGAGCATCACCTATGAAGTGATCGATGAAGATGAGCTTTTAGGGCAGATCAAGATCACCGCCATCATTGTGGGCATTGAAGAATTTGATATCGATTCCTCCACGGTAGCGGGTGCCCGTTTCGGCAGCAGGGTTAAAGAAAAGATTCTTGGCCTAAGCATTGAGGAAGCGGAAAATCTGGTGGGAAATTTCAGTGAGGTGGATGCGGTCGAAGTCAAAACATGGCCTTTGTGGATCAATAAAATTCCCCGGGTGCCTGAAGGTATTGAGATTAAATTGATGGGTAATTAGGACTATTAAGATTATGAAGATTGTTAAGACTATTACGATGGTATATTTAGATTAAGTTCAATAATCCTAATAGTCGTAAAAGTCCTAACAGTCTTAATAGTCCTATTGGCTACAGTTCCTCCAAATCGACCTTGGTCACATCCTCGATCTTTTCATTGTGTGCGGTCTGCGGATTGTAGATCTTGTAAAACAGTTCCACAAGCTGAGGGGTGGTCAGCTGGGCAACTCTTAGGTTGCAGGCTTCAAGACCGTTTCTAACACTGCCTACACGTTCGTTCAGATGCTTGTTCATCTCCTCAAACTCATGATGGCGTCTTTTGATAGCATTCACACTGTCCTGAGCGGAAATGCTTTGCATGAATTTCGCGAATATATTCAGATTCTGAGTCCTGTAAGGGTCATAAGGGACGATGACATAAAAGTTTTTTTCCATGATGTCCGCGTACTCGATGAGCTTTTGAATATAATCCGCGTATTCCAGCGTTTGCTCTTTTAAAAGAGGTGTTTCGTGTTTTTCAGCAGTCTCTTTTACGTTTTCAATGTATTTGTCGATGTCCAGCTTACGGGATTGCACCATGATCTGAATAGGAAAATCCAGTGAATTGAGAAAGCCCTGATAAGCGTAAATGATACTGTTCTGTTCTTCTTCAGATTTTAAATTAAAATTCACACTGGAAGTCTGAAGCACCGCCCTAAGTCCTCCGTTTTTCAGAATCACTACATTATTTTTAATCTCCGCGATATTCAGATAGAGCTGGGTGCTGGCTGCGGGAGAGCCTTTTTTCTGCCTGACAGTATCTTGAACGGGCTTTTTGGTGTTTTCCATTTTATTAAAAATTAAAAATTGAAAATTAATCGAGATTTATCTCGATCTCCCCTTTCTTAAGTTCTTCAAATTTAAATTCACCATCTTTTTTAGGGAATTCTTTTTTTTGAGGTTGGCTTTCTTCACTCGCAGGATCTCGCTTTGCGATGATTGGGGATTTTTTTGGAAGATATTCAGCGGGTTGGTTTTTTTGAGTGTTGTTCACATGATTACCGGTGCGTATGGGTTGCGGAGTTCTCCGCTTCCGTTTTCGCGATTTCTTTTTAGGCCTGGATTCAGCAGAGGTTGCCTGAGAGGTTTGGGCGGGAGCAGATGTAGCCTGTGGAGACGATTTTTTATTGACCGCTTCTGCCTCTGCTTTTGCTCCGGCGATCTCCTGCTTCATGATTTCTGCCTCCTTAGAGCCTTGCTTAACCTTGGTGATAGGGAGTTTGGCAAAAATATCCAGCATTTTTATATGGGATTTTTTCGTCCGCCAGTACATGTTTTCAGTGGAGCTGTCCTTGTGACCGAAATAAGCTTCTGAAATCAGATCATCATCCTCCGCCTCATCGATCTTTTTATATTCAGTCGGTCGTACATGTTCAAAATTTTCCGAATCAAGCATGTGAGCCAGATCCCTTAGATTAGTCGCTTTTTTGGTTTTTTCATCCATGCCTGTCTGGGCCGGCGCTTCTTTTTTTATCTCACTCAAATCCGGAGCGACAATAGCGGCAATTCCCCGATGGTCCCACAGCCTTCTTTTCGGCTTGATGGCAAATTCAAGAAAAAGCAGAATGAATTTCGGCAATCTGATATCGTTGATTTTGATCAGAGCAAAGGCTGTGGCGATAAGGGCAGGGAAAAGGATGATGATGTATTCGAGGACATTCATCTCATACAGTTTGCTTAAAGCCGCGAACAGCACATAGCTGATTCCAAACCCTGCGGCAAGGATGATCAGCTGGCGTAAAGTCAGCGGTCCGACGATCCGGTCTTCGATCCCGACGTTTTGAGGGATTTTGTACTGCAAAGAATTCAGGTTCAATAAATCATATTATTATACCAAATTTCTCTCTAAAAAGCAATACCGAAGCTCTAAGCCCTAAGTCATAAGCCGACTCATGAAAAAAGAATAAATCAAAAACTTACGACTTAAGACTTATTAAGACTTGTAAAAACCCCCGGCACTTCCAGAAAGTACGGGATAAATACCTATTTTTTATCCAATTTCTCTTTGAGCTCAATAGTTTTTACGGCGAGTTTGGCCATTTCCCCCCGGGTGATGAAGTTATCCGGACCAAAGGCATACAAATTGCGGTTTTTCTGAAAGCCCTGCATGATGCCGTTTTGGATAGCGAAGTCTACATAGGGGAAATACCATTGATCAGTTTTCAGGTCTGAATAACGTCTTTGGTTAGCAACAGATTCCGACACCGGCCGATGACTTAAATCGAATCCAAAAGCACTTAAAATCATTTTGATGGCCTCAGCACGGTTGATGAACTGCTCCGGCTTGAATAAAGCGCCAGAATACCCCGAAATAAGTTCCAGCTGTTTAGCCTTTTTAATGTAGGGCAGATACCAGGCATAAAGGTGAACATCGCGGAAAGGCTTGTCCTCGATTGTTTCTGGGTTTTCGGTTTCGGCACCGATGGCTTTGAGGACGATTTTGGTAAATTCCGCACGGGTCAGATATTCATCCGGTGCATAGACGCCCTTAGCTTTGCCCTTTACAATTCCCAGGCGGTATAGGGTTTCCACATAATTGCGTGACCAGTGATTCAAAGTATCTGTGAAGATGGCCTTATTAAAATTTTTGCCGGTTTGCGCAATAAAGAAAATATCCGTATCATCCGCCGTGACCGTTACCTGCTTTTTGTTCATGTCGACCGAATAAAGGTCTTTGCTATATTCCGTATAAGTTTCGGTTTCAGGCTGATAAGTAAGAACCGTTGCTCCGTCATCAGGGTCAAATGAATCGGTGTAGGGAATTGTGATGCGGTAAGGCGGGAAAAAGTGAAGACTATTCCCCTCTGCGTCCGTAAATTCAAAAATGGAACGGAAGGTGTAGCCGAAATTGATAGGGAAATCTTTGGTGTACAGGTTGGTCGGGTGTTTAATATAGCCATAAAAAGGCTTACCACTGTCTCGCCAGATGATTTTGGTGTCGCGTTCAAACTGGATCACCGTGCCTCTGATCGGGTCTTTAAAGATGATGGGGCGGTTGATCATACCATGGTGCTCTTTACTGAGGTAAATGGCTGGCTTGCTGGTGATGGTCATGGGAGTGGAAGAGGAAAAGAGGGGGGCAGTGACCGCGTTGGTTTCATAGTCATTCGGATCTTCGCCGCCCATCCGCACCACGCACACATTGCCCTTTAAAATAAAACCCTGATTGCATTCCAGCACTGTACATTCCGGGTACTTGTTCACCACCTCTTTAGCGTTTTTGAATGTGGGGCAGGTGAGGCTGTAGCGTTCGGTGTAGACCGGTGTTCTATTCCCTTTTTCATCAACGGCGAAATACCGAAGCGTTGTGCCTTCGCGGATAGAGATAGGAATCGTGTAGACCGTACTTTTTTCTGTTACATTCAGGTCGTTCAGAGTGTAATAGATTGTCGCGGTCTTATCGAGAAATTCATCGCTATTGGTATAACTGCCGACATAAGGTTTTAATTCAACACTTTGAGCAAAGTTATAATCACCGCCAGGAGGCGTTACCACGACATTCGGCGGAGTGCGGTCGATGGCCACAGCCGTATTAAATACGCTGATAAATTCTTCTGCTATCTGGTTTCCCGGAACGTCTTTAATATATTTGATCCGCAGAGCGTGCCGGGCCTCCGAAAAGAGCTCTTCATTGATGTTGATGATCAGCGTTTTGCGGTCATCATGAAGATCCAGACCTATATCCATCGACTCAGCCATATGTTCCAAGCGGATATTAAATGTGTTGATTGTATCGGGATCCATCGGTTCGGAAAAAACCACCGTAATGGCATTGGTGATGGTGCTTATATCAGTGGCTTCGCTGGGGATTGAAATGGATTCGATCGTGGGAGGATCCATGTCCTCGATCTCACAGTAGGCGCTGCAGCCGTCCCGCTCAATTACGTTGCCGTCATCACATTGTTCACCGCGGACTTCCTCTAAAGCGCCGTCTCCGCAATAACCCAGGGTCAGAGCCGGGGCGAAAAAAAGACAGGGGATAAGTATGATCCCAGTAAAAGTCAAACGACGCGCTGAAGCCATAAAATAGTTTTTATATCTTTGGAAAGTCTAACAGATTTCAAAGAAAAATAAAGGATTCCTTAGCTTGCCCGGTTCACATATTCTCCGGTTTCGGTGTTGATTAGGAGTATGTCATCCTGATTGATGAACAGAGGAACAGAAACGACGATGCCAGTTTCCAGTGTGGCTGGCTTGGTACCGCCAGTGGCCGTATCGCCTTTAACGCCAGGGGGGGTTTCAACAACTTTCAGTTCGACCTTTGGAGGAGGCTGTACGGAAATGGGATTTCCTTCGTAAAAAGTCATATAGACTTCCGTGTCGTCTTTCAGGTAAGGAAGGGATCCCTCTACTTGATCCAGAGGAAGATGAAACTGTTCAAAGGATTCATTATCCATAAAAACAGCGTTGTCAGTATCTTTATACAAATATTGGCAGCGTTTGTTACTAACATCGGCAAATTCAAACGATTCCCCGGCCAGAAATGTCTTATCCAACGTAGAACCATTAATCAGATTTTTTAATTTGGTCCGCATGACCGGTTTACGTTGCTGTTTACGGTTGAATTGGTTCCAGACCACCAGATAAGGGCTTCCGTTTATTTTGACGATGATGCCGGTGCGGATGTCGGTGAGGTTACCCATTTTTTTGTTGTGATAAATTGGGATTGGTTGGGATAAATATGATAAATGGGATTTAGCTGAATGTTTATCACATTCATCCCATTTGTCACTTCTATCCCATTTGTCCCACAATAAAAAAGCACGATCATTATAGAGGAAGGCCCCTTATCTATTCAATAGATTCGCGCACAATATCCAGGATTTCATTATGAATCTGAGTTCCGTTGCTCACCAGAATGTTTTTATCGCCTGGTCGCCAGTCTTTGCCGGTAAAATCGGTGGCTTTGCCGCCCGCCTCCCGTACCAAAAGCGCCCCGGCCGCCAGATCCCACAAGGGGAGCTTGTTCATCAGATACGCTTCGCATACTCCTTTGGCCACCAGCGCCATTTCCGATCCTGCTGATCGCAGGCGGGAGGCATCCCGCGAAGCCGTTTTCAGCTTGATCACATAACGTTCTGCCTGCTGGATAGCATCGGGCGCGGGTGCGTGGCAATACAGGAGCATCGAGCTTTCAAGGGTGTCAGTTTTAGACACATGAATGCGTTCATCGTTTTTAAAAGCACCTCCTTCTTTCGTAGCGTAAAAGAGATGATCGGTGATCGGCTCATAGATCACTGCCACCACTGGCTCTTTATTTTTAAGCAGGCAGATGGACGTGCAGAAAAAAGGGACTTCAAATGAATAGTTTTTAGTGCCGTCGAGCGGGTCAAGCACCCACACCCACTCATTATCCGGATTATCAGAGGTGCCTTCTTCTCCGATGATGCCGTGTTCAGGGAAAGCCTTCCTGATCTCATTCACATACATCGCCTCCACTTTTTTGTCGATTTCAGTCACAAAATCATGCGGACCTTTCAGCTCGATCTGGCTTTGTTTCAGCCGGCCGAAGTTTTCTTTTAAAATCACCCCGCCTTTTTTGGCTAAGTCTTTGGCGAATTGTAAGTAGTCATCAGACATGTTTGAGTGGATAGTTGCACCGCTGAGTGTATCAGAAAGGCGACTATGAGTGAAGGGATGGCAGGCCTGCTAAAAAGGATCCCCAGAAAATGTGAAGCGAAGCGGATTTTCTGGGGTAGGGGCCCCAAAATGGGGGGCAGTCGAAGAATTATCCGTCGCAAAGCATAGGATAATTCGTAGACTAAAACCCCTTTTGGGGTGGTGGGCCTGCCTGGACTTGAACCAGGGACCAATCGGTTATGAGCCGACTGCTCTAACCACTGAGCTACAGGCCCTCATTCGCGGGGTCTTTTTTATAACGAATTAAAGATATACGAGAAAAAAGTCCCTTTCAAGTTAAAACCGAACCAAAAGTCTGGAAAGGGGAATATTTACACCACCGGTTTTTTTATTCTGGTGACAGGAAATGTTCTGGGGTGTTCAGGCGGCGCAGGGAAATCAGCTTCGGTAGCAATCTTTGTTGTAGAGGGGCTTCCAATGGTACCAGATGATGCGCCGGCTGTTCTTGCGATAAGGTTTTCTTTATCAGCCCATCCAAGGAAGATCACGCTATGGTTCCCTTTTGGGTCATGCGGGTTGTTATTGTTTATAAAAAGCCAGTCGCCGGGCTCGATATTATCCAATTGCTCTTTTTGGGCGCACGCCTGTTTGTTCGTATTTTTATCAAAGTTGTCCACACTGTCGAAAATTGTTTTTCTTTCAGTGATTCCGGCCATCTTATAAACTTTATCCGCCCAGTCCCAGCAATGGATCCCGGTGACGCGTTTTTCGATGGCTTCATCAACAGCCCTAAGAATCCGCGGGCCAATCAGCATTTTTTCAACGTCTTTATTCATTTTAGCTTCCCCTGTCAAGGTCGCCAGCTCTGCTCTGACTTCAGGAGTTTTTTCTGCCTGCTGTCCTTCGGATTTTTTGACCATTTTTTCCACCCCATCTTCATTTCCCTCTCTATCTTCCCCTTTTTTCTTTTCTTCTTCCTTTTTCCCACCAAGTTTCAGATCCGCAAAAGAATCCAGCCATCCGGTGAGCGGAGCCATCAAAGGGGCCAGATATTTCTTGTTCAGCCTGTCGACCAGTTCACTGAATTTGCCCCACATTTTCGTGATGACCTCAATGGGTTTATCCAGGTTTTTCCTCATGCCTTTCAGCGCTTCAGTGGCACTGAAGGCCGGTCTGACCGATAATTTTTCAGGATGGATTGGCATAAAAAGATTCAAGATATCACAATATTATACCATTTTTACTCCAAAAAAGCCAGACCTTTAAGAATGGCCAAAAGAATGGCCAAAGAATCGCCGAAGCTATGCTTAAACAATTCTTTTTAGTCAATTCTTAGAAAGAGTTATTCCGCTTCGATCATCACTTTTACCTTCACTACTACATCTTCCGTGAGCTGAACCTTAACGGTGTGTTCACCCAGGGTTTTTAAGTGATCGTCCATTTTAACCATTTCCTTTTTCAGTTCCACTTTTGCCTGTTCATTCAAAGCGTCGATAATGTCTTTTTCTTTAATGGAGCCATAGAGTTTTTCAGCGCGGGCTTTCTTTTTGAAAGTCAGCGTAACACTTTTGAGTTTTTCAGCCACTTCTTTGGCGTTTTCAAGAAGGGTCTCTACTTTTTCAACCCGTTTAGCTTTCAGAATCTCAGCCCGTTTAATCTCGGTTTCAGTGGCGGGCAGAGCGAATTTTAGAGGGAAAAGAAAATTGCGGGCAAACCCGGGTTTTACTTTAACGATGTCGTGTTCATTGCCCAGTTTAGGGACTCGTTTTTTGAGAACAACTTGCATAGTAGATTTAGGATTAAGGATTTAAGTTTGTCATCCCGAGCGAAGTCGGGGGATTAAAATTGTTTGATCAGCCAGGTGGCAAAAGTCAAAGGATTGACTCCCTCTTTCAGCTGGCGGTCTACCCGGCCGTACCATTCCGCGATCCGGGCGAACCGGTCGCTGGCCGTGGCCAGATTTTCAAAGGAGGTATTCTGGATTTTGTCAGAAAGGGCAAAATAGTAAGTAGGGCTGTAGAGAAAGATGGCTGGGACTTCCTGACTGATAATCTCCTGGATATCATTCAGAGTCTTTTTCCTGTCTTCCGCATTCAGCTCCATGCGAGCCTTATCCAGCAGACTGTCGACCACAAAATTTTTGAATTGAGAGAGATTATACCCTCCTTCTTTGGCCTGACTGCTGTGCCAGTAAGGATAAGCGTCGAGATTATAACCCAGGTTCTGGCCAAAAATCAACAAGTCATAATCCCTCTTATAAAGAGCCTCCTGAAAAGCGCCATTTTCGAGCACATCGATTTTAAGGCCGATGCCGATCTTACGCCATTGGGATTTTAAGATTTCCGCCACCTTAGTATAGGTCTCGGGTTTATCGGGGGCGATCAGGTGTAAAACAAACCTTTCTCCCTTTGCATTTTCCCGAAAGGGGAGTACTTTAGCCACTTCATTTTCCTGCTTGGACACTTCACGCTCCTGTTCGATGAATTCTTCGGCGGTTCCCTGGCTAATAGTAATAGAGTCAATCAGGCGTTTTTCCTCATTAAAATCAATCGCGTAAATATCGAAGACATTGTCTCCTTTTTTAAGATTGCCGAATTCAAAGCTTGCCACATAACTCCATCCCGGGTCACCGGGGACGAATTTTTTAAGTTCATAATCATTCACAAGAATGGCCTTAGTCTTTTCCGGGGTGATACCGGCAAGGGTCACTTTATTATCCGTGGTCTTCCAGTCATTTCCGCCATTAGGACTCGTGATGAATTCCGGCTCCGCAGGCACTTCTTCCTCAGCAGTACTTTCATCGGCTTTATCCTCTTCAGCTTCATCGTCAGTTGTTTCTTCTTCCTCATCGGGTTCGGGTTCTCTATCCGGCAGTTTCCACTCGGTGTCAAAAAGCGCGCCATTGGCTTTGCTGACGCTGTATTGATAAACCCAGTTACTTTGATTGATTTCCAGAAGCGGCGTGTCGATGATCTGACTTTGGCCGATTTCTTCGACAAGCGATTTTTTATCCACACCTAGCTGGAGCGCTAGCCGGACTTTATTGTTTTTAAGTTTTGGAGACTGGGTGTTGATAAAAACCGCCACATATTGAGGCAGGTGATAACGGGTCAGGGCTAGCCGGCCGCGATCCCGGATCTTGTCTACATATTCCTCAGGCACATTTCGGATGGTATCGAATTCACCCTGTCGTTTGATCAGGTCTTTATATTCCGGAAAAATGCGGATCTGGATGGTGGAGATATTGGGTTCTTTGCCGTAGTAGTCATCAAATGCTTCCAGAGTTACTTCCACAAAATTATCCATGGGTGTCAGTGACATGAAACGATAGGGTCCGGTGCCGATGGGGGATTGATTAAAGGGGGCTTGCTCCAGCGTTTCTACCGGCAGATGACCTAAAATATGAGCCGGGAGCAGGCCGGTGATTGTTTTGACTAAAAAGAACGAATCTGCGTCTTCCAAAAGAAATTCCACTGTCCGATCATCCACTTGAGAGACTTTCATCCCGCTGTAATCATTATAGTTGAGAATAACTCCGTTAAAGCTGGGATGATTGATGACTGTATTATACGTGAACATCACATCATTGCTGGTCACGGGGGTGCCGTCGTGCCATTTGGCCCCCTCTTTCAGAACGAAGGTGTATTTCCTGCCGTTTTCCGAAATTGTGTAGTCAGCCAGATCCGGAACGATTTCACGGGTTTTGGGGTCGTATTTGGTTAAACCTGAAAAAACCAATTGAGTCAGATCATGTGTCAGACTGCCGTAGTGAGCATAAAGAGGGTTGATCAGCTCTATTTTTCCCACAGAACCTTCTACATAAACCCCTCCTTTTATAGGTGTGATTTCGGAATATTCATTATAAAAAGCATAGCCGATCTGAGTGCCGGTAATCAGCACGACCGATGCTAAAAAAGCAACAATGATTTTTTCGAGCTTGTTAAGCCGGCTAAAATGTTTGCGCATTTTAAGTTTAAACAAATACGAAAAGCAGAGCGTTCAGCAAGAATAATGCAGCCAGTAAAATGGTCGCACGAAAAATTACTTTTTCAGGACCACGGCGGGTGGCCTCAAAGCTTTTCGAACCCCAGCTAGCTGTGAAACCCTCGTCTTTTCCTTGGATAAGGACGATAAAACCTAGCAGAATCGAGATAATCACCTGAGTGATCATGAGTATCTTTTCCATGACATCATTAATTATATTTAATATAAGCAAGGGGGAGTTTAACATAAGTGCCTTTTGGATTCAATGATAAATCCATTATATTGACAAATGTAAATAAACTATTATAATTTAAACCATAATTAACAGCCCCCCCATGGATAGAGAAAATTATCACCCTTATAGCAGTGAAGAGTTAGAAGAGACGATGGCCGCTGGTGGCGACATCTTCCGGGAAAAGGAAGGTACCAAAGAGTCGAAACCAGAACTCAGGCTTGTAGAAAGCACCCGCCACAAGCTTAAGAAAAAAGAAGCTAAATAACCGTAATCACCAACCCGTGGAATGAGGTTTCTAAATATAATTCTCAACACCTTATTCCCTCCCGTCTGTGTTTCCTGTAAGAAGGAGGGGGATTTTTTATGTAGCGAATGTATAAAGGATCTGAATAAACGGAAAATCAGGCCACAGGTTTCTGAATACCAAGATCCCGACCTCCATTGTCTTGATGGGGTGATATATGGATTGGATTATGCCAAAAACCCTCAGATCAAAGCCGCGGTTAAACAATTTAAGTACCGGTTTACCCAAGAGCTGGCTGATACTTTTGCCGACCTGATTGCTGAAAAAATAGGGGAGCTTTCTATGGTTAAAGGCCGGTCGATTATTCTGATTCCGGTTCCGCTCCATAAAAAAAGGCTGAACGAACGGGGGTTTAATCAGGCGGAAGTGATCGCGAGCGCCGTGGCGGACCGATTGCCGGGAGTGAAAGTGCATCCTCTTTTAGAACGCGTTCGCTATACCAGCCAGCAGGCGAAGCTCAATAAAAAAGGGCGGCATGAGAATCTTGAGGGAGCGTTTATTATGAACAAAAAATGTGTTCAAGATTTTGACGCACACGTGGGGCCCCAATTTAATTGGGGGGTAAGAAAGAAAGGGGAAAAAGAAAAATATAATAAAAAGAAAAAGGAAAGAAAGAAAAATAACTCCATCTACTTCCTGGTCGACGACGTCTTTACAACAGGGGCAACACTGGAGAACTGCGCGCAAGTTTTAAAGGAAAATGGACTGAAAAGAGTGTATGGATTAGTGGTAGCGAGAGCATTGAAAAAGACATAATGAAACGACAAAACAACGGACTTAAGACTTACACTTGAGACTTGAGGCTAAAATGTTGTATCGTTACGTCGTTGTATCGTTATTTCGTTTATAAAAAATTATGATCAAATTCGCTGTTATTTCTTTTCCCGGTACGAATTGTGAAGAGGAGAATGTCCGTGTTTTTAAGCGGAATGGTATGGATGCTGAAACTATTTTATGGAATGATCCGGGCATGCTGGATAAAACCCGCTTGGATGAATTTGACGGCTATTGTCTGGCGGGTGGGTTCAGCTACGAAGACCGAAGCCGGAGTGGCATTATCGCGGCCCAGAATCCGATCATGGACATCATCAAAGAAGAAGCAGCTAAGGGCAAGGTAGTCATCGGCATCTGTAACGGTGCTCAAATGGTGATCGAACGGGGGCTGATTCCCGGGTTCGATAATTATGATCTGTCGGCTGGACTGGCCTGGAATGAGATGATAAAAGACGGGGAGGTGATAGACACCGGTTTCCGCAATTCCTGGAGCTATCTTAAAAATGTGGCGCCAAAAAATCGTTCTGCCTTCAGTCATTTTGAAGGCCTCCTGCATATTCCGTATGCTCATGGGGAAGGCCGGTTTATTTTTAAAGATCCTGAGGTACTGAAGGCTTTGAAAGAAAACAATCAGGTTCTTTTTCAATATTGCGACGAGAAAGGAAAAGTGAGTACAGAATTCCCCGTTACACCCAATGGCGCTACCGAGGCTATTGCCGGCCTTTGTAATCCGGCGGGCAATGTGCTGGCCATCATGCCTCATCCGGAGCGCGATCCTAATGGAGACGGAAACAAGATTTTTGAGTCGGTTAAAAAGTGGATTGAAAACCGCTCGAAAACGAATTATAAAAGTCTTGGTGAGCACACAACCAAAGAAGATGTGCGGGAGTTTGACCCGGCGGATATCGAATTCTTTGTTCGATTAATCATTGTGGATAACGCGGAACGTACGGTGGAATATACCTTGCGTCAAAAAGGTTTTGATATCGAATTGAAGCGTTATGTTTATTGGGCGGTCAGAGTTAAGGCCGGATTGGATAAAAAAGAGGCCGCGCTTAAGATTCTGAAATCCGGAGAACTGGCCAATTTAAATAAAGAATGGATTATGATTCGTATCGGCAATGAATTTTATTCGTATAGCAAAGAAAAAGGTTTACAGACAGTAGACTTTAAACTGGAAAATTTTTTCGTGGCTTGCGACCAGAAGAACTTTGTCGGTGACAGCAAAAAACAGGCCATCAATCTTCATGCGGGGGAGTGTATAGAATCTTTAAAAAGCGGTGTTTTGTGGGAAGTGGAAAATACGAATGATAAGGGGGTAAATAAGATTATCCGAACAAAAATTTTATACAACCCGAATTCGATGTACATTCTTAAAAACTAATTGGTGACCTCGCCTTCGGCGGGAGACCTAATTGTCATTTCACTGGAACACAGGATCACCTAGTCACTTGATCACAAGTGATCCAGTGATCCCGTGAGAAATTGATCCAGTGAAAACAAACCATTAGGCCACCAATTAGGTCTTCAATTAGTAATTATGCAATACAAACGAATCATTATCAAAGTCGGCACGAATGTGATCACTCAGGAAAACGGTCTTTTGAATGAGCCGGTTTTAAAAGAACTGGTCAGTCAGATTGCTCAGTTGAAAAAGAAAGGAGCAGAAGTGGTTCTGGTCTCTTCCGGCGCCATGGGGGCAGGTCGTCCGTTCGTCCGGTTGAGAGAAAAATGCAACCGGGTGCTGGAACGGCAGATCCTGGCGGCCGTTGGTCAGACACGTTTAATGAACACCTACGACCGCCTGCTTCAGAAACATGGTTTTTTATGCGCTCAGGTACTGGCCACCAAAGAGGATTTCCGGGACCGCCGGCATTACCTGAACATGAAGAGCTGTCTGGAGGGTCTGCTTCAGGACGAGATCCTGCCGATTGTGAATGAAAATGATGTGATCTCGGTCAGCGAACTGATGTTTACCGATAACGATGAATTGGCCGGTCTGCTTTCGGCCATGCTGAATGTGGAGGCTTTGATTATTTTAAGTACCGTTGATGGTGTGATGGATCGTGATCCGAAAGAAAAAGGCGCGAAAGTCATTTCAGTCGTCAAACCAAAACATAAAAACATTCATGAGGGTATTACTTCCGAAAAATCATTATTCGGCCGCGGAGGAATGCTTACCAAATGCCGGATCGCTGAGCGCATGTCAAAACTGGGCATCACCACCCATATTGCGAACGGTAAAACGAAAAATATCCTCCTGGACATTTTTAACAATAAGTCAGCCGGCACCCTCTTCCCCCCTGCTAAAAAAGTGTCCGGCATAAAAAAATGGATTGCACATGCAGAAGGACAGGAGAGGGGAATTGCTATTGTCAATAAATGTGCTGAAGAAGTTTTAGTTGCCAAGGATAAAGCAGCTAGCCTGCTTCCAGTCGGCATCACTAAAGTTACAGGAGATTTTGAAAAAGGGGATATCATCCGTGTTGAAAATGAAAAAGGGAAACGGGTAGCTTTAGGCGTAGCCCAGTACAGCTCTCAAAAAGCCAAGGAATTTATCGGCAAAAGCGGGAAAAAACCACTTATCCATTATGATTATTTATTTATAATTAACTAAGTGCAAGTGACAAGTGCAAGCGCAAGGACAAGGGAATTAAAAAATAAACTTGCACTTAAAACTTGCACCTGCACTGTAAAAATATGAATTACAGAATCGGTATTATCGGCGCCGGAAATATGGGTAGTACTTTTTATAAGGGGCTTTCCAAAGATTTCCCCAAAGAAGCCCTGTTTATCTGCGACCGGAATGAGCAGAAGTTTGTCGAATTAAAGGCGGTCAATTTTACGACAGATCCCAAAGAACTGGCAAACGAGGCCGGGATTATTATACTGGCCGTAAAACCTCAGGCGTTTGATGATCTGATGAAAGAACTTGGCGATGGATTGAAAGATAAACTAGTCGTTTCCATCATGGCAGGCATCAGTATTGATCGTCTTAAAGAACAGACAGTGTCTAATCGGATTGTCCGTTCCATGCCCAGTCTCCCCATCCAGGTAGGAAGCGGAATAACCGGATGGATCGCTACTGAAACCGTGTCCGAAAAGGAAAGGGAGATGATTCAGACTATTTTTTCCACTATGGGGTATGCTACGGAATTAACGGAGGAGCGGATGATAGATGCCATTACGGTAATTGGGGCGTGCGGGCCGGCTTATTTTTATTATCTGGCCGAACTTCTGACGGAGAAAGCCAGAAAACTCGGTTTTTCAGAAAAGGAAGCGCGGGAGATCTCGGAAGTGGCTTTTGTCGGCAGTGCTAAACTTTTGGAAAATAACGACAAGACCGCCAGAGAATGGAAAGAGGCCTGTACGTCTAAAGGGGGAGTGACCGAAGCCATGCTCAAACATTTTAATGACCATGATTTTGCCAAAATTTTTAATGATGCTCTCGATACGGGCCTCAGGCGCTGTTCAGAACTTAACAACCAATAAATGTCCGATTTAACTGAAAAATTAAAGAACGTCAGAAAGGCCAGCCGCACCCTTATAAACCTCACCGACGAGGTAATTCAGAAAGTGCTTCTTAATTTAGCGGATACGTTGGTCAGAGAAGGAGATTCCATCTTATCCGAAAACCAAAAGGATCTGGATAAAATGGATGAGAGCGACCCCAAATACGACCGCCTGAAACTGACACCGGAACGGCTGGAAGGGATTGCGGATGACATAAGAAATGTCGCCAAATTGGAGTATCCGGTTGAGAAGATACTGGAGGAAAAAACGCTGGAGAACGGGCTTAAACTTTCTAAAATCACGGTGCCGCTTGGCGTGATCGGCATTATTTACGAAGCCCGGCCCAATGTGACCTTTGATGTATTTTCTCTTTGTTTTAAATCCGGAAACGCCTGCGTACTGAAAGGCGGAAGTGATGCGGAATTCTCGAACACAAAAATTGTTCAACTAATTCAATCAGTTCTTAAAAAACATCAGCTTGATCCGAACATCATCTGCCTGGCGCCTAGTGAGCGGGAGGCGGTAAAAGAGATCCTGACCGCCCATGATTTTATCGATGTTATCATCCCCCGAGGGAGTGAAAAGCTGATCCGGTTTGTGCGGGAAAACGCCAAAATCCCGGTCATCGAGACCGGTGCCGGCATTGTGCACACGTATTTTGATGAGACCGCTGATTTAGAAATAGGTAAAAAGGTCATTTTAAACGCCAAGACCCGCCGTCCCAGCGTCTGCAACGCGCTGGACACTCTCATCATTCACCAGAGTCGTTTATCCGATTTGCCGGAACTCCTCGCACCACTCGCGGAACATAAAGTTGAACTGTTTGCGGATAAAACCGCTTTTAATCAGTTAAAAGGAAATTATGACGAAAGCCTGCTCCACCCGGCTCAGCCGGATGATTTCGGGAAAGAGTTTTTATCTCTCAAAATGTCCGTTAAAACCGTTGGCAGTTTAGAAGAAGCGATCAATCACATCACAAAATACAGCTCCAAACACAGCGAAGCCATTCTTTCTGAAAACCCCGGTAACATCGAAACGTTCCTCCGTCATGTCGACGCGGCCTGTGTGTACGCCAACGCCTCCACCGCCTTCACGGACGGCGCCCAGTTCGGCATGGGGGCAGAGATCGGCATCAGTACCCGGAAACTCCATGCCCGCGGACCGATGGCGCTGAAAGAATTGACCAGTTACAAGTGGGTGGTAAGAGGTGAGGGGCAGGTGAGACAAATATAATTTCAAACTGAAGGCCAAATAGAGGGCCAAATAGGTGATCAAATGGTCCACAATATGAACCCCAATATGATCCCCAATTTGAATCATGAAAAAAGAAATCTATGTCCTCCTCAGCAACATCCGCTCGCTCCACAACGTGGGCTCTATTTTTCGTACATCCGATGGGGCGAGGGTGAAGAAACTGTTCTTATGTGGTCAAACGGGCTATCCGCCTCGCGAAGACATCACCAAAACCGCTATTGGCGCAGAAGAAGTGGTGCCATGGGAGTACTGGATAGATGCGAAGGAATGTATGGCTATGTTGAACAAAAAAAGTGTTCAACTTGTGGCGCTTGAACAAACTAAAAAATCCATCGACTACCGAAAATTCAAACCGGAATATCCAATCTGCCTGGTGCTTGGCCACGAGATCGACGGAGTGGAGCAGGGGATTCTGGATTTGTGTGATGCGGCAATCGAAATCCCCATGCACGGCAAAAAACAATCCCTCAACGTCTCCGTGGCATTTGGGATTGCTATCTATGAGTTAATGGGATAACGTTTGCGCCTAAATCTATATTTTGTCCGGCAGAATATCATTTAGATCGGGATTAGGGATATTATGTCTTTTTCTAAAATCCCGAGAAAAATTTTCATCTCCAATAATGACGAACGCATTTAATAGTGTTTTTAAGAATACCACAACTGCTGCTTCTAATTCGGACTTGGCTAAAATTTCAGCATCTGCATAAATGATTTCATGTTCAATGATTGGCGCACCAAGAAAACCTATTTTTCCTGTTGAAGCTGTTTTGACAGTTAGAATTTTACCCCTTTTGGAATCATTGATATCTTTAGATGCTCTAAATCGACGACCTTCTTTGAGTGCTATAGCTATCTTTAGCCTTCTTTTTATATCATCAATATCTTCTAAAATATCAGGGTTTTCACTTAGGATTACCTTTTTACCCTCTTCATATTGCTCCCCAGCTCCTTCTATTGATTGAAGTGCGGGAAGCCGACTTGCTTCCAGCATTTCC
The DNA here is from genome assembly GCA_018817125.1 of Patescibacteria group bacterium. Lineage (GTDB taxonomy): Bacteria > Patescibacteriota > Gracilibacteria > UM-FILTER-43-11 > UM-FILTER-43-11 > JAFGCR01. Next base: position 174,274 of record JAHIUN010000002.1, read on the forward strand.
TTTATTTTTTCTCTATCTTCCCAGTCATTAGGATAAAGATCAGGCGCTGTTGCTCGCATTTCTTCAAAATCTCTTAGGAAGATATTCGCGACTTGAGTGCCTAACAGGTCATCCGATTGTACATTTTCTATTACATTTCTTATATCTTGTCGACATTGAACGCAAGCAATGACAAGCTTCATCACATCTTCCTCTTGTAAAGCTTTTAAGCCAATTTTTCTTGCTTCTGAATTGCTTAAATGAATATGTTTTTTTAACATATTTTAATGCTTAAAGAAACATATTTTACATAAAAAATATATTTTTGTCAACTATAATAATCCTTACTCTTGAATCCTCCGGCTCTCAATAAAAACGTGGCTGTACAGGTGGTTGATGAATTCCGGATCCAGCCCGTGCCGGGCGGCGAGGATTTTTAAGTTATCCCGTAATTCCTTTTCCCTTTTTTCATCTTGAACAGGTAGCTGGTTTTGCTTTTTGAGTTCTGCGATCTGTTTCACCAAATCCATCCGTTCCGCCAGGAGTTTGATAATTTTTTGGTCGATGTGGTCGATTTGCTGTCGGATGTTTTCCATGATTAATAATGTAACAATATGACGAAATAACGATATGACAAAAAAGAAATAATTTCAATAAGAGTATCCTGTCATTTCGTCATGTCGTTATTTCGTTTTAAGAATAATTTGATTTAAAACAGAAAAAGTGTTAAAATCGAAGCTAAGTTTGTTTAAAAAAATCATTATGGAAGACACACAAGGAAATCAGTCCGCCAACCCCCCCGCTGACCAGGGCGGCACACCAACACCGCCTCCATCCGATCAGAGCGCACAGCCAGCCGGAGGCGCACAGCCCCCAAAAGATCAGAAAGATCTGAGCGGGATTATGGAGGAGAATGTGGACATCAGCTCATTGGTCGCCAATGCCGGCAATAAAGAAGAACAGGAGAAGTTCATTACCAGCATTAAGGTTCCGGAGCACCCGAACACCAAATTCGATGAATCAAAATTCCTTCAGCTTTTAGCCGGTTCCATTTCGCTGACAGTTAATGAAAAAAAGCGGATTGTCGAAGCAATCCCTCAGCTTTCCCAATTCCAGATCGATGAGCTGATCAAGATCTTTACCGAAGAACAGCAGAAATTCAGTGAACTGGAAAAGAAACACTCCGATCAGGTATCAGAATTAGAGAAGCAACACAAAGACTCCTGGCAGGATCTTGAGGCCAAGGCAGAAGAAGACAACAAGAAAAAAGACGAAGAGCAGGAGGCGGAGGATATTAAAAAATCATTAGGATTATAATTTCTGATCTCAGATGTCTGATTTCTGATTCAATTTGAGATTTGTATATTTTTTGTTGTAACTTTTAATTAATCCATGATAGGGTTGCATCTTATTTTGAATTTATTTGTAATTCTTGCCCTTGAGGCAAATAATTTTGAATTATAATGAATAGAGATGAATTAGAAAAACGGACTTTAGAGTTCAGCAAAAATTTAATCAATGTTTTGCAAAAGCTCCCAAAAAACCTGATTAACTATAAGCTTATTGGTCAGGCTATTGATTCTGGTACAAGTATTGGGGCAAATTACAGAGAAGCTAATGCATCTGAGTCTCCGAAAGATTTTAAACATAAGATCAATATTTCCTTTAAAGAAGCTAAAGAAACTGAATTTTGGCTAAGTAATTTGATCACTGCTAATCCGGATTATAAAGATGATTTGTCACCACTTCATCAAGAATCAGATGAACTTATGAGGATTTTTGGGAAATCAGTAACTACCTGCAGGCAAAATCTAAAATCCTACATCAAAAAATAAAATCAGAAATCTGAGATCAGAAATCAGAAATGATGTTAGACTTTCGTCAGCTTTTTTTTGTTGCCCGCTTTTACTTTTAATTCCACTTTCATAAAAGTGAGCTCTTCTTTGTCTTTTAAACGGCCGATTTTAACGGTATCACCTGTTTTGAATTCTCCGCTCAGGATCTTTTCCGCTACGGGGTCTTCGATAATATCCTGGATCTTACGGCGTACCGGGCGGGCTCCGTATTGGGGATCATAACTGAGCTTAGCCAACAGCTCCACCGCCTCATCAGTTATGTCGATTGTAATACTTTTTTCTTCCAATCGCTTATCCAGTTCTTTTAACTGAAGGCGGACGATTTCCTGGATAGCCTCACTTGGCAAGGGCTGGAAGACGATCACTTTATCCACTCGATTGAGGAATTCAGGGCGGAAATGGTTTTTCAGTTCTTTAAGCACCTGTTCTTTCTTTTCATTAAAATTATTTTCGGCTGCTTTAAGTTCATCAATTTCCAAAGAAAATCCGATCTTAGCGGCCTCCTGGGTCAGCTGTTTGGCTCCCAGGTTGCTGGTCATGATGATGATAGTGTTGGTGAAATCGACTCGCTTGCCTTTGGCATCCGTTAAGTAACCATCTTCTAATACTTGCAGGAGGATGTTGAAGAATTCCGGATGGGCTTTTTCGATTTCATCAAATAAAACAACGCTGTAAGGCTTCCGGCGGACGGCTTCGGTCAGCTGACCGCCTTCTTCATAACCCACATAGCCGGCAGTAGCGCCTACCAGGCGGGACACATTATGCTTTTCCATAAACTCACTCATGTCGATCTTGATAAAGGAGTCTGGGCTGTTGTATACCTCACGAGCGAGTGTACGCACCAGCTCGGTCTTACCAACCCCGGTCGGCCCCAGGAAGATAAAGGAGCCGATAGGTTTGTTCGGAGTAGCGATACCCACGCGGGACCGGCGGATGGCTTTGGAGATTTCTCCGACCGCTTCATTCTGACCGATGATGAATTTTTTAAGAATTCCTTCCAGATCGGCGAGCTTCTTTGATTCGTCTTTCAGCAGTTTGGCCAACGGGATGCCTGTGATTTTACCGATGGTCTTGGCGATATCGTTTTCATCGATCTTCACACGTTTTCGTTCTCCCTGGCTTTCCTCTTTGATTTTTTCGATTTTTTTGAAGACCGCTTCTTTTTTCTCTTTCAGCTTTGAGGCTTTTTCATACTCCTGAGCGTACACCTCTTTTTCAATCTGTTTTTCGATTTTGGCGATCTTTTCCTTTTCCTCACGGATGAGCGGAGTGTTGTATTGACTGCGTCCTCCCATCAGTGCCGCGGTCTCATCCATCACATCAATGGCTTTATCCGGTAGAAAACGGTCGCTGATGTAGCGTTTGGACAGTTTAACCGCTGCCAGGATCGCTTCATCGGAAATGGAAAGGTTATGGAATTTTTCATAACTTGGGCGGAGCCCCTGCATGATCTGAATGCAATCTTCTATGCTGGGTTCTTCAATGAGGATCGGCTGGAAGCGCCGTTCAAGGGCTTTGTCTTTTTCGACCTGCTTGCGGTACTCGTCGATCGTGGTGGCGCCGATGATCTGCATACTCCCGCGGGAAAGAGCTGGCTTAAGCAGGTTGGCGGCGTCTAAACTGCCTTCGGCTGAACCTGTACCGGATAAGGTATGGATTTCGTCGATAAACAGGATGATGTCATTATCCGCTTTAGCCGCTTCATCAATGATGCTTTTCATGCGCTCCTCAAATTCACCGCGGTACTTGGTGCCGGCAATCACGTTACTTAAAGAAAGGGAGAGTATATGTTTGTTTAAAAGACTATCAGGCACGTTTTCTTCCACGATTGCCTGGGCGAGCCCTTCAGCAATAGCGGTTTTGCCCACGCCCGGATCACCGATGACGACCGGATTGTTTTTGGTCTTGCGGTTTAAAATATGAATAACGCGTTCAATTTCCTTTTTTCGGCCGATAATAGGGTCTATCTCTCCTTTAGAGAATTTTTTCGTCAGGTCATCAGTAAAATAATCTAAGGCCGGTGTTTTAGAATGTTTACCACCTGCCTTTGGAGGCTGTTCCTGTGCGCCGAATGGACCGTCTTTGTGCTGGAAAGCATCCGAATAATCCGAGCCAGGTCCGCCAGGGTTGAACATTACACCCTGAAGCCCTTGCAGGAATTTATCGAGCGAGGTGTTGACCTGCTGCATATCTTTTTTACGCGCGCTAGCCATCTGTTCAAACATTTCTTCGACCTGTTGTTTAAAATCATCGGGGTTCACGTGCATATTTTCCAGAATGACCGTGGCCGCGCACTTACCCTGAGCCACCATGGCATATAAAAGGTGCTCGGTGCCCACAAACGGATGGGCGAATTTATGAGCCACCCGTACAGCGTCTTCGATGATCTTGGTGAGATAAGAAGACAAGCCGTGCTGAACCTGGTTAGCTTCTGGTTCCTGATTAGAGGCAGAGTTCAGGATCATCCGTACGTTTTCGAGTGAAACCCCGGCGCCCGTCAGGATAGAGAAGGCGAGGGAGCGTGGGTTGCTCAGCAGGCCAATCAGCAAGTGTTCACTGCCTATATACGGCAGGCTATGCTTGCGGGATTCTTCCTCAGCAATGCTGAGCGCCTGTTTGGCATTAGGTGTGAATCTGTCGAATGGAGACATTGGCATGATTTCAATTTTAAATTTTAATTTGAGAACAAAAAACACAACACAATAAAGAGATTGTATTTTAACACTTTTCGACTGACGTCAGAAGTATCTTTTTTAACTGCATTGTGTTTTTGTTTTATTATCCTTGAGTACTGAGCACTGAGTTTATCGAAGTGTCGAAGTATCAAAGGGTGTACAAATTAATTATACAAAAAACTCTCAAAAAAGAAAAGCTTTTATCCTAATTTAGAGTTGATGAAATCCGGATAACCTTTTGCGAATGCGTGGACATGCTGAACGGTTTTGCCTTCCATCTGGACATCATCGGGAACAATGGAACCTTTTTTTGTGCCAATAAAGATAAGATGGTCTTTTTGAATGACTTTTCCGGGTTCCACTTCATACGCATCGGCTTGCCCGGATAAGATTTTAAGACGTTTGCCATTCCAAAAGGTAAACGTGCCCGGCCATCCTGCGTAAGCCCGCATTTTGGCATGAATAGTCTTCGCATCCTCATTCCAGTTGATTTCCCCGTCAGACTTTTTGATTTTTTCGCAGTAAGAGGCCTTGGAATCGTCTTGAGGTTCCGGTTCGAGATCACCTCTGATGATGCTGATCAGAATATCCGGCATTTCATAGGCGGTGAGATTGGCGAGTCGGCTGGTGAGCGTCAGGACGTCATCGTCTTTTTTAATAGTTAAATCACTTTGTTTATAAACCGGACCTGCGTCCATTTTTTCCACCATCTGCATAATACTTAATCCCGTGATCTCGTCGGAATTAAGAAGTGCCTGCTGAACCGGAGAGGCGCCGCGGTATTTGGGGAGGAGTGAAGCATGGGCATTAATGCTTCCGTATTTAGGAATATCCAAAAGCTCTCTGCTTAAGATCTGACCGTAGGCATAAAGAATAATCATATCCGGCCGGATGTCACGGATTGTTGCCAGGCTATCTTCTGAATTAATATTTTCCGGCTGAAAACTCTTAATTCTTAATTCTTCACTCTTAACCTTAATAGGCGATGAGGCCATCTGCATACTGCGTCCGGCGGGCCGATCCGCCTGAGTGATGACCAGTTTTACATCAAACCGATTATCCTGAGTGAGTTTTTCGAGAAGGGGAATGCCGATGCCGGCGGTGCCGATGAATATTAATGAGATTTTTTTCATAGTAAGTAGCGAGAAACGTGGTCCGAATGCAATGCCGGCCGGATGGCCAAATGTAATGAGGATGAATTACGTAGGAAAGTGTGAAGCGAAGCGGAAAACTTTTCAAGTAATTCAAGCGTTTCCCTATTGAAGCAGTACAGGGAAGCTCCTCAATTAGTATAACTCAAAATCTCAAATCACAAATCTCAAATCACAAATTGAATATATCCTGAAATAATCCAATTTTTCTGGCTACCTCATTTCCTTGTCACCCGAGAGGAATTTCGGTATTTTTAATTCTTAAATAAAAAATAAAACAAAATAAAATGGAGCTCGATAAAAACGAACTCGAAAAAATAGACACCCTTCTGCAAAAAAGCAGACGGATCCTGATTATCCCCCATAAAGCTCCGGACGGAGACACGATTGGCGCGTCTCTGGCTTTTTATCAAATCTTAAAACAAATGGGCAAAGCGGTAGAGATCACCTGCATGGATCCGCCGGCTGATGTTTTTAATTTTATGCCCACTATCGAGGCTTTCCGGGCAGGAGAGCCTCGGCTGGATTACGATGCCTACCTTATAGTAGATGCAGGCGCCACGCATCTGACCGGTTTCCACGAAAGCCATCCGGAATTGTTTGATAAAACGCTGGAGGTCATCAATATCGACCATCATCAGTCGAATGATTTTTACGGCAAATACAATGTGGTAGTGAGTGACGCGGCCTCGGCCACGATGGTGCTTTATGAGCTCTTTACCGCATTGCGGTATCCCATCGACCGTCATACGGCGACTTGTCTGCTCACCGGCATTTACACAGACACCGGCAGTTTTATGCATTCTAATACTTCGGCGGATGTTTTAAGGGTGTCCGCCCGGCTGCTGGCAAAAGGAGCCAACTTACGCGGGATATCCAAAGAGATATTCAATACCACAAAGGTCTCTACCATGCGCCTGTGGGGACGGGTGATGAAAAACACTCATCAAAACGATGAAGGGGTGACGATGTCGGTGGTAATGGAAAAAGACTTTGCCGACACGGGCGCGGATTACTCCGAGATGACAGGTGTGGTGGATTACATCAATTCGGTGCCGAGCGCCAAATACAGCGTGATCCTGACTGAGAAGGAGGGGAAAGTAAAAGGCTCACTTCGAACGCTGAGGGAAGAAGTGAACGTAGCCGACATTGCTTCGGCTTACGGAGGCGGCGGACACACAAAGGCCGCCGGTTTCACACTGCCTGGTCATCTGAAAAAGGAAGTGAGGTGGAAAGTGGTTCAATAAGTCTTAAGTCCTAAGCAGTAAGTCCTAAGCTGAGAACATTATAGCTTAAGACTTAGGACTTAAGACTTACGGCTATTTAGAATGTTTCCAGCAAAAATCAAATATCGCACGCAGAGAATTGGCAAAGGCCTCGCTTTCCAAAATCACCCCGAACATATCATCCGGATCATAAGAGAAGAAAGAGATCTTGTTCCCGTAAATATTAATACCGGTTTCAAGGGGGAGTTTGTCTTTGGGGGCAAAGCGCGCTTCACGCAGATACTTTTTATCCTCTTTACGTGCTTTAACGTTCTCTTTGTTTTCCGGAGCCAGCACATAAGCAAAATTTCCTCTGTCTATACGGCGGGGGACAAAGATGTTTTCCATATACTCCTTAATAGAAGGAGGCATTTTTTCGATATTCTCAAAAGACCGGATCGTGTTTTCCTGGATAACAGTGTCTTCATAAGCCCTGATCACGCCATTGAGTCCGTCATACACACGCATATGCGGGATAGTGAGCTGATGAGTCTGAAAATTTTTGATCTCCGCTAAAATACTGGAGAGCTTTTCATTAAGGCGATCCAGCTTTCCCCGTTGGGTTATCAGCAGATTTTCCAGACAGTCTTCAGGATTTTCTACATAAAAAGCGGTGATACCCCGATTCATGGTTTTAACCACCAGTCCCATTTTGGCCAGCTTCATCAAAGACTTATAAACCGTAGTACGGTTCATTTTCACTTTCTTAGCGATCACGCTGGCCGGCTGGACTCCTTGCGTTTTAAGCAGTGTCAGGAATATATCAGGTTCCTTATCTTTCAGACCCAGATCCTGTAAAACTTGAATGATGTCCATAGTTGAGTTGTATTATATGTTGTGAATGAATACGCACACCTCTATTTTAGCTTATGATAAAGGCAAAATCAAGGTTTTGTTATAGAGGATTGACAATCCGGCAATTTTTGTTTAATATGAAGTCCGTTGATAAGTTCGGTGTAAATCAGACATTCATCCTCAAAGAAATCAACACTTGTATCGCGGGAGGGCAACTTTATTAGGTTAAGGGGGGGTGGTAACTTGTTATCACCTCCCTTTTCCTAACTCTGTTCATTCCGCCCTAAAACAAACCTAAAAATAAACATAATTAACTATTGGATTATGACGCCTTTTGGTATCAAAAAAACCATCAAGCACGATGAGCTCATTGAACGGCTGCAGATTGATGCCCGTATGCTTTTTTACGATCATATGATGTACGACATCAATGATTCACTCACCTCTATTCTGGCGTTGTGCGATATTGAGGCCAAAAAATCCATTCCGCGCATTAAAGAATACATTTCACGGATCAATGGGTCTCTTCAGAACACCAAGAGCTACCACACCAGTTTCACGGGCGAAAAACGGTTCAATATAACGCTGGTTATCAAAAACATCATCCGCGTTCTTGAGGAAGACTATAAACAAATCCAGCTGATGCCATTTGTTTCAGATATAAAAGCTCCTTGTAGTGGTGATCAGTCTCTTTTTGAGCAGATTATTTTATGTATGCTGGTTGATATGTGTGAAAAGGAAGACAGTGAATCGGGCATTATGCTCGAACTTAAGCAAAAAGAGCAGAACGCCACACTCACCTTATTTAAAGACAATTTCACGTTTTCAAAAGAGTGCCAGGCACGAATTAATAAATGGACAGCCGAATCCGATTTTAAAGGGGAAATAAGAACTACCTCCAATGGAAAAGGCACAGAGGTTATGATTCAGATGCCTCTTCAGTTTAAAATCGTTCATATCGAAAAACCGCAGGTTAAAAAAAGTCTATTCTCAAAGAAAAAGGATTCGGTGGTTAAACATTCCCGTTTATTTAAATGGGATGACGTCGATATAAACCCCGGTATCATTTATTAAACGATTCCCTTGAATAATAATACGATATAAAGTACGCCCAGGATCCGGACGATACGGGCGCCTATTGTTAAAGCAATAAATTCGGATGGCTTTACTCGGAAAACACCCGCAATCAGGCAGACGGTTACATAAGGCACGGGCGTAAGGGCTCCCAAAACCAGGGTGATACGGCGATACCGGATAAAAATCTGCCGCCATTTTTTATATTTTTTGGGTGAGATATAATGAAGCGCGCCGTATTCGCCGAAAAAATACCCCACGGAATAAACCAGCAGGCTGGCCGTGGCGCTCCCTAAGATCGTCATATAGATCACGGTGGCTGGTTTGATGCCAGCGAGTAATCCGCCGATCACCGGCACCTCCGGCCCCAACGGTCCGCCGATGGTATCCACAATAAAACCAGCAATAAAGAGTCCGATACCGCCATAAAGCTGGATCTCGGTGTAAAATTCCGCTTTCAGATCTTTATAAAAAAGAATGGTATAGGCAAAAAACGCCACTATGCAGGCGAAGATGAGGTAGCCGAGAATGCGGATGATTTTTCGCTTGCTCAGTTTGCGGTGTTTATTTGATGGTATTGTAGCATATTGATACAGCTAAAACATTTTTGTTTACAAAAATGTCAAAGCTGAAGTAAAATAGCGACACGCCCAGGTGACTAAGCTGCGAGCAAGGCGGTTCGCAGTGAAGCTCTCCGAGTATAACGAGGAAGCGAAACGAAGAATGATATTTTAAATCATCGACGAAGGCGATATTAAAAATATCAAGCCTGTGCCCAGGTGGTGGAATCGGTAGACACGCTAGCTTGAGGGGCTAGTGGCCAACTTTTCGGCCGTGGAGGTTCAAGTCCTCTCCTGGGCACCATTATAAATCCCCCTGATTATTCCGGTCACCATCCCATCCCTGAGGATTGTTCATAATATATGCACATATACGATTAAATTCATCCTCATCTCTGATAACCCGATCATGGAATCGTGATTGCCAGGCGAAATTTAGATAATTATTATTTCGACACCATCGGGTGACAACCCCTTTAAAATGGTTAACAATGGATGATATTGAATTTGGGATTAATGGGCCGAATGAATTTTTGATTTACCCTGTAGGAACGCGCCATGGCGCGTTCCTACAGGGTTTTCATTTATTCTAATAACCCCATGCAAATGGTTCGGCATCACAACCCATGAATCCAATTTTACGTTTTTAAAATGATTCGGTATTTCCTGCCAATATTGCGCCGTCATACATCCGATTTCATTTAAGCTCATAATTTCATTGCAGATTTTACCAAAAAAATCCTCACGATCTTTTGTACAGATCGTTACAAAATAAGAACCCTCGGACGAATAATCGTGTTCGGGCAGACGATATTGTTTCTCTAATTTAAATTTCACAATTTTCATTTAAATACAAAATAATCATCAAAATACAATTTAGTATCGTACTTTAATTCAAAATTACATCAAAATCAACCCACCATCCCCAAAAACGCTTTTTCATCAATAATCTTTACGCCCAGCTTTTCCGCTGTATCGTATTTACTCCCCGGTTCGGTACCCGCCAGCACGTAATCGGTGTTTTTGCTGACCGCAGAAGTAGTCTTTCCGCCATTTTGTTTGATCAGTTCTTTGGCTTTATCCCGGCTAAGCGTCGGTAACGTGCCGGTGATGACGAAGGTAAGATCTTTAAGCTTATCGCTTTTTTCCGACCGATCTTCAACGGTCAGCTTTATGTCAGCGCGCTGGAATTTTTTAAGATAATGGATGTTTTTAGCGTCGTTAAACCATTCATGGATGGACTCAGCCACTTTATCGCCGATGCCGTCGATATCATTCAGCGTTTCGAGGGTTAATTTTTGGATGTTGTCGATAAGCGATTCAATGTCAGCGGCGTTTACCTTTTTAGTTTTTGATTCTTCAGTAAACAGGCTCATCTGATCTCTTTTCTGCTCCTCTTTTACCTCAATTTCTTTTGCTGTAAGCGTCAGGTGCTCCGCAAGGATCTCGGCGGTCTCGTCGCCCACATACCGGATGCCCAGCGCGTAGATAAATCGGGAAAGCGGAAGGATTTTGGCCTTTTCAATAGAATCGAGGAGGTTCTGTGTTTTTTTATCTTTAAAGAATTCCAATTGGATCAGGTCTTCGTATTTTAAAGTAAAAAGATCGGCCGCGTCTTCAATCAGTTTTTCATGGATCAGCTGTTCAGTGACTTTCTCGCCCAGCCCATCGATATTAAAAGCTTTGCGGGACACAAAATGTTCCAATTGATGCTGATGGATGGCAAAGCAGTCTTTATTGGCACACCGGCTGACAACCTCACCTTCCGGGCGGATGATCTGACCTCCGCAAACGGGGCATTGATGGGGGAGATGGAATTTTTTTTCTTTACCGGTCCGTAAATCCTTTAACACTTCCACTACTTCCGGAATAATATCGCCGGCTTTCTGGATGATAACGGTATCACCCATGCGCACATCTTTGCGTTCGATCTCGTCTTCATTGTGGAGCGTGGCCCGGCTCACGGTAGAACCGGCAACCTGGGTTGGCTTGAGGATGGCCACAGGGGTCAGCGCACCCGTTCTGCCGACCTGTATCTCGATATCCAGGATCTGGCTGGTGGATTGTTCGGCGGGGAATTTATAGGCAATCGCCCATCGGGGGGATTTGGCGGTGGAGCCCATCAGATTCTGATGACGGATGGAATCCACCTTAATAACAAGTCCGTCGATTTCATGAGGCAGTGAGTCGCGCCTTTTCTCCCAGGTTTTCATTTCCTGCAGAACGGAGTCGATCGTGTCGTGATGTTTATAATGTTTGTCGACCCGTAAGCCCAGTTCTTTCAGAAGTTCCAGCGTCTTTTGATGAGTGCCGGGGTGGGGGATTTTAGAATTTTCCGTAAAAGAGATGGAATAAAAATACATTTCCAGATTCCGTTTGGCGGCAATGGCAGGGTCTAATTGCCGGACGGTGCCGGCCGCCGCGTTTCGGGGATTCGCGAATGGCGTAGCTGCTTCCGCATTGATCTTTTTAAGGCTTTCTTTGCTCATAAAGACCTCTCCGCCCACTTCGATGACCGGATAATCAGATAGTTTAAGCCCGTTCACCTCATTCAGTTCCAGCGGAACCGATTTGATGGTTTTAACCGCGTGGGTCACGTCTTCGCCATACACCCCGTCACCTCTTGTAATGGCTTTGTAGTATTTGCCCTTTTGGTAGATCAGTGACAGGTTGAGCCCGTCGAGTTTGTGCTCGCTGATATAATTCAGCTTTTCACCCGGAACCAGTTTCTGGATGCGCTCCTCCCAGTCTTTCAGTTCCTCGTCGCTGAACACGTCGCTTAAGGATTGTTTAGGGGTGAGGTGTCTGATCTTGGCGAACTTGCCGCTCAGAGCCGAACCGACACGCTGGGTAGGGGAATCGGGGGTCACGAACTGCGGGAATTCCTTTTCGAGTTCCGTGAGTTCTTTTTTGATCTGATCCCGCGCCGCTTCAGACACGTCGTTTTTATCCAGCACGAAATAGTCGTAATTCCACTTTTTAAGCCAGTTTTTAAGTTTCTCGATGCGCTGTTTTGCGTCTGTTTTATCCATTTTTGAACAATTACCCACCTATTTTACCAGATAATTAGCTATTGGACATCGGAAATTGGGCATTGAAAAAAAAGTCAAAATTTGGTATAATATATAGATTAGTTTAATTAGGATAAATGTGACAAATGGGATAGCTGGGAATGTAACTTAGCTATCCCATTTGTCCCATTTGTCCCAGTAAAACCCCATTTATCCCAATAAAAAAAAGATGGATTTCAACAGCCTGATGGCCGAAGTGCTTAAAGCCGGCGCCCCCGATTTACACCTCCATGTGGGGCAGTATCCGATTGTGCGCATGAAAACCGGCAGTATCGCCGCCTTGAACACGTATCCCATTCTCAGCAAAGAAGATGTAGAAGCGGTGATCAATAAGATCACGAATGAGGAACAGCGGAAGGTGTTTGAAAAAAATCATGAATTTGATTTTTCATTCAGTTTTGGCGATCTGGGGCGTTTTCGTGTGAATATTTATCAGGAACGTTTCGGGCCGGCCGTCGCTTTTCGTATCATCGCGCAGGAAATTCCAACCCTGGCCGATTTAGGATTGGGGTCTGCCGTGGAACGCATGATTAATTTTCCTTATGGGCTGATTTTAGTGACGGGACCGACAGGAAGCGGTAAGTCTACCAGTCTGGCGGCCATGATCAATTACATCAATGAACATCGAAGCGCTCATGTCATCACGATTGAGGATCCGATCGAATATGTATATAAAAGCAAAAACTGCCTGATCACTCAGCGTGAAGTGAATGTACACACCCATAGCTTTACCAATGCGATCCGTTCCGCCCTCCGTCAGGATCCGGATGTGGTGCTGGTCGGGGAAATGCGTGACCTGGAGACTATCGCCGCCGCTTTGACTTTGGCGGAAACGGGTCATTTGGTTTTTTCCACGCTTCATACGCAGGACGCCCCCCAGACCATCGATCGTATTATCGACGTCTTTCCTTCCGAACAGCAGCAGCAGATCCGCACTCAGCTGGGAAGTACCCTTAAAGGGGTTGTTTCTCAGGTGCTGGTTCCGCGGGCGAATGGTGAGGGGCGTGTCGCCGCCCGGGAGATCATGATCACCAATGACGGGATCCGGAACTGTATTGTTCAGGGGCAGACAAACCAGATCTATTCCATGATCCAGATCGGGGCAAGTGAAGGAATGGTCCTGATGGACGAATCTCTTGAGAATCTGGCACGGGAAGGCATCATCACTAAAGAGGCCGCTCTGTCAAAAGCAGCTGATTTCGAAAGTCTTAACAATAAATTAGACGCTATTTAATGGAAAAAGAACACTTGCCATCAGAGGGGAGTCCCGAAGGCCGTGAACTGGCGGCCGTGAGTTATTTATGGGTTTTTAGTGTCATCGTTCTTTTAGCCAAGCGTGACAATGAATTCATCCAGCATCACGCCCGCCGTGGATTCGTTCTGTTTTTAGTCTCGGTTTTACTGTGGGCTTTTCCGTTTCTGCATTATGGGGAGTTCGCGGTTTTGATTTTATCGATGTATGGTTTTGTGACGGCGGCGGTGGGTAATGAAAATCCCACTCCGATCCTTTCTGAGATCGCGGACGGCACGCTCCGGTTTCATCACTTCAGGCATTACTGGCATCACGGCAAGCACGGGGTCATCCGTATAGTCAAACCTGATCACGCGATCCCCGCACTTCAAAGGGAGATCATCGAACAGGAGAAAGAACTGAAAACACAGGAAAACCTTTTAGATAAAGAAAAAAGAATGCTTGATATGGAAGAAAAAAAGCTTTCTTCTATGTACACCCGGATGAACGAGGATGAAAATCGTATCCGCCATCTGGAGGATGAGGTGCATATATTAGAGGGAGAGGTTGAAAAGATGAGAAAATAATAATCCAGGGTTGTCGTTGTGGTTATAGCGGCTGGTGTTGTTTTAGTTGTGGTTGTGGTAACGACTACAGCTTTTGACTACACCCATACAAGCTGCCACAACTATAACCACACCATTCTTGACCCTGGCAAAGATACACGATAATATGACTTAGAAAAATAATGGAATCCTATGAAATACAAACGCATCATGCTCAAAATATCCGGAGAGGTGCTGGGAGACAAAAACGGAGAAGGAATCGAACCGGAAGCCCTTAATAAAATCGCTAAAGAGATCGTTAAAGTGAGTAAAGCGGGTATCGAGGTGGCGATTGTTTGCGGCGGAGGAAATATGTGGCGGTATCGTGACACGAAAAAGGCGGGTATCGAACGCACCACGTCGGATTACATGGGGATGATGGCTACTATTATGAATGGAGTAGCGCTCCAGAGCGCGATTGAAAGGCTGGGGGTTTATTGCAGGGTCGCCACATCGCTCGACCTTCCTCAGATCGCTGAACCCTACATCCGAAGACGGGCGCTCCGCCATCTGGAAAAGAACCGGGTCGTCATCTGCGCCGGCGGAACCGGCAATCCGTATTTCACCACCGACACCGCCGCGGCGCTTCGGGCTAAAGAGCTGGAATGCGACATTCTTTTAAAAGCTACGAAAGTGGACGGGGTTTATGACGCGGATCCGGAAAAAGTGAAGAACGCCAAAAGATATGACAAAATAGGTTTTCAGGAAGCTATTGAAAAGGACCTTAAAGTTATGGACCAGACCGCTTTCTCACTTTGCCGTGAAAGCAATATGAAGATCTTAGTCTTCAATATGCATAAAAAAGATGCGATTCTGCAGGCCGCTAAAGGAAAGAAGGTCGGCACACTAGTTTCTTAAGTTTTTAATTTTTAGTTTTTAATTTTTATTGGAGCATTTACGAGAACTATTAAAAATTAAAAATTATTAATTAAAAATTAAAACACTATGTCTCAACAAATTCTCAATGAATTAGATCAAAAGTGTCAGGATGCTATGGATCATCTGCATCAGGATTATGCCAAGATTCAGACAGGCCGGGCAAACACTGCACTGGTAGAAAGCATCATGGTCGACAGTTATGGCGCCAA
The DNA here is from genome assembly GCA_018817125.1 of Patescibacteria group bacterium. GTDB lineage: Bacteria > Patescibacteriota > Gracilibacteria > UM-FILTER-43-11 > UM-FILTER-43-11 > JAFGCR01. Next base: position 189,624 of record JAHIUN010000002.1, read on the forward strand.
AGTTCCTTTAAGGGGGGTCGCCACCATCTCGATTCCGGAGCCTAAACAGATCGCAATTCAGCCTTTTAACCGTGACCAGCTGCAGAGTATTGAAAAAGCATTATTAGAGGCCGATCTCGGTCTGACTCCTCAGAATGATGGTTCTTTCATTCGTTTAAACCTTCCGCCGCTCACCGAAGAACGCCGGAAAGAACTGGTAAAGCTCGTTCATAAATACGCGGAAGACTCGCGCATTTCTATACGGAACGCCCGTCATGAAGCGCTTGGGCAATTAAAGGGAATGGAGATCAGTGAAGACGAGCTGAAAGGAAAAGAAAAAAACGTACAAGATAAAGTGGATGAATTTAATAAAAAAGTGGAAGAGGCGGCGAAAAAGAAAGAAGAGGATGTGATGACTGTATAACTTAATAAATCCGAAATCCGAAACTCGAAATCCGAAACAATACCGAATGTCCAAAGCCCGAATGCACGAAATGTTTGGAAAATTTGACATTTGAATTTAGAATTTGTTTCGTATTTCGGATTTAATATTTAGAATTTTTTTCATAATGATAATAGTTGCCATTCTCGCTTTCATCATCATCTTCTCAATCCTCGTTCTCGTTCATGAATGGGGGCATTTTACGATGGCGCGCCGCGCCGGTATTAAAGTGGAAGAATTCGGAATCGGCATGCCGCCGCGTGCCAAAACGATTTTTAAAGATAAGAAAGGCACGGTCTATTCGTTAAACTGGATACCGTTCGGCGGTTTTGTCCGCCTATTCGGAGAAGACAGTGTGAATCCCAAAATCTTAAAAGACAAGAAAAGCTTTGCCAGCAAAAGCATTGCTCAGCGGACATCGGTCATAGTGGCAGGTGTGTTTATGAATTTCGTATTGGCCTGGGTGCTGATCACCATAGGCTTTATGGTGGGGATGAAACCCTTTCTGGTTACTCAGGAGGATCTTGAAAAGGGAATTAAGGCCGGGATCGTTGATGCACAGACGATTTTATATGTCCATGAGATAGAAGAAAACATGCCCCTATCGGTAACAAGTCTTAAAGTGGGGGATTATATTCTGTCGGTCAATGGAACCAAAGTAACCGAAACGATGGACTTGAGTCAGGTCATAAAGCCGAATGCGCTGACGACTATCCTATATATAATGGGTGATGTGGAAAAGACTTTGACCGTTGTCGCGAATGAAGAGGGTAAAGTGGGCATGACCATTTCAACAGAAAATTATGTGCGTGATGTAAAAGAGGTGCGTTATCCGTTTTATCAGGCGCCGGTAAAAGCCGTTCAGGAGATCGGCCGGCTTTCAGTTCTCACGGTTAAGATGATCGGTACGGTGGTAGTGAGTGTGGTGGCTAAATTTACCGTTCCTGATGGAGTTGCCGGGCCGGTAGGGATCGCCAAGCTTACTCACACATTCACTCAGCAGGGCTTTATGGCGCTGGTGCAATTTACCGCCCTGCTTTCTATTTCTCTGGGGGTCATCAATATCATGCCGTTCCCTGCGCTGGATGGGGGGCGTTTTCTGTTTATTATTTTTGAAGTCATCACCCGTCACCGCGCGAACGCTAAAATGGAGGCGGTGGTCCATACGGTGGGTTTCGCGCTTTTAATGCTGCTCATTCTGTTCATCACGTGGAATGATATTGTGAATCTTTTTTAGTAAACCCGAAATCCGAAGCACGAAATCCTAAACAATACCAAATGTCCGAAACTCAAATTTATAAAACGTTTGGAGCATTTGGCATTTGAATTTAGAATTTGTTTCGTATTTCGGATTTAGAATTTCGGAATTTTAGTAATCGGATAAGGTTTTAAAAAAGTCCGCAATCTTTTTTTCAAATAACTCAATGGCTTGATTAAGCGGTTTTTTTCCTCCTTCATATTTCACCACCACCTCATCTAAATTCCGTCAACGGAACTCGCTTGAAAAATAAAGAAGACGCTTTAATATAGAAAGCCCGAAACGATATTGAATTCATAAATTTGCAGAAGGGCCGGGCTCTCCGATTGCACTCCGATGTTACATCGGAGCACATCGAAGTCCTCCGTTCCAGTCCTCCGATATTCATCGGAGTCCTTACACTTCGGAACGCCCTTGCTCGCATCTAAATAAAAACAAAAAAATTGACGGCCACACCATGCCGTCCTCCGGTTTTTAATGTTCTGTGTTTTTTAATCCCTTTTCTTTCCATGAATCTAAAAGACCTATGGTTTGCCATCATCAAAGATCTGGAAATAGAAATCAATCGTGCGAACGTGATTACCTGGTTTAAAAACACAACGCTTATTTCGGCTGAAGACGGCCTTTTAACCATTGGCCTCCCTTTACCGGTTTTTTTAAACTGGCATGCTCAGAATTACGCGGCTATAACACTAAAGACTGCGCAAAAACATGATCCCGCAATCAAAAAAATTGCCTACGAAGTCGACATCACTTTATCCGAAAAAGATCCGCGGGTCATCGACCTCTTAAGTCATTTTCCGGAAAAAGAATCCCGTAAGCTTCCGAATAAACAGGAGATGAAACTGAAGGGAGGTGTGGTTACCAAGATGCTTAACCCGCGTTATTCGCTGGAAAACTTTGTCGTAGCGCCCGAAAACCGATTGGCCCATGCCGCCTCCATGACGGTGACTAAATATCCGGGTCAGAACTACAACCCTCTTTTTATTTACGGCGGTGTCGGATTGGGGAAGACTCATCTGCTTCAGTCGATCGGCCGGGAGGTCCTTAGAAACGATCCCAATAAAGTCGTGGTTTACACAACAACCGAAGACTTCACCAACGAGCTGATCAGCGGAATCAAAACAGGTAATATGAATAAGTTCCGCAGTAAATACCGTAAGGTGGATGTGTTTATCATCGATGATATCCAGTTCATTGCGAACAAAGACCGCACGCAGGAAGAATTTTTCCATACCTTCAACACACTTTATGAAGCCGGCAAGCAGGTGGTCATCAGTGCCGACCGTCCGCCTCATGAACTCACCCTTCTTTCCGACCGACTGGTGTCCCGTTTTGAGTCCGGGATGAGTGTGGATGTAAAGATGCCGGATTATGAAAGCCGGCTCGTCATCCTTAAAAATAAATGCCAGGAGGCTCAGGTGTTTATTAATGATCAGGTCTTGGAATTCATCGCGTTTAATATCGACAACTCTGTGCGCGCCCTGATCGGAGTGCTTAATCAGGTGATCGCCCAATACGAATTGGAACACACCGCCCCCACTATCAAATCGGTTGCCGAAATCATCAAACGCTCCAAAAAGGAAGTAAAGATGGTCGGATTTATTCAGGATGACCCCACTCCTCATCACGCGGTTACCGTGGATCAGCTCACGAATTATGTTTCCGAATATTACACCATCCCTAAAAGCGAGGTGCTGGGCGAATCCCGTGCTAGAGAATATCTCATCCCGCGTCAGCTGATCATGTATCTGGCCAAAACAAAACTGAGGATCTCATTGGCCAAGATCGGCCAGTCGCTCGGTAACAGGAATCATACCACTGTGATGCATGCTATTTCTAAAGTGCAGAACCTTTTAAGAAACGATCGTCAGCTTCTTTATGATACAAACGCGATTATAAAAGAAGCCGGCATCCACTGATATAAATAAATCCGAAACCCGAATTTCGAAACCCGAAACAATATTAAATGTCCAAAACCCAAATGTACAAAACGTTTGGAGCATTTGGCATTTGAATTTAGAATTTGTTTCGTATTTCGGATTTAGAATTTCGAGTTTCCGTTTTAGCAACAGAGTATTTCAATAAAATTATTAAAAAAAGCCGGCACCTATTAAGGATACCGGCTAAGATACGCTTAAGAGCTATCGACAAAACGTTTCAATAAAGCTGCCGGAAAAATTGGCCAGCTCTTCTTTCATCATTTTTACTTCTTCCGCGGTGACGGGCTCATCCACACATTGGTCGTGGATGATCTGGGAAGACTGGTTGTGGAACATCGCCTCTTCTGCCACCGTTTTTTCAATGTGGGCGGAAAGGGTCATTTCTGTTTTACAGCGGTCACAGACCACATCAAACATGCAGTCATCACCGATAATATCCGTGATCTCGATATTGTGCGGTAAGATTTTTGCATTGCATTCAGGACAGTCCAGCGACTGGGAGATCTGAGCAACGATTTCATGGATATCGTGATGGTTCATTTTTTTTATTTTGAAAATAAATCCTACAATTATAGCAGACTTCGGGGGAGAAATCAAGACTTATACCTCAAAAAACTAAGTAATATTTAAGAACGCGACGTGAACGTCGCGTCTGCAGTTACTATTAACTTTAAACTTTCAACTCTGAACTAATCTTTATAAACCTCTCCGTTAAAAACCGTCATCACGGGCCAGCCCTTCAGTGTCATGCCGTCGAAAGGTGTGTTTTTGCCTTTAGAGACAATGTCTTCCTGATTAACCTTTTTCTCCAGTTCCAGATCGATAATGGTTAAATCGGCCGGAGCGCCGCTTTGTATTCTGCCGGATTTCAGTTTAGCCAGTTTAGCAGGATTTGATGTCATTAGCCGGACAACATCCATCAGTTCTATTTCCTGTTTGTGATAAAGCTCATTCAGAGTGGTGGGGATGAGAAGTTCCACTTCGGAAAAACCGAATGCCGCCTGTTTGATGTCTGTATCCTTTTCTTCCATGCTGTGGGGCGCGTGATCGGTTACAATAGCGTCCACAGTGCCGTCTTTAATCCCTTCAATGATGGCCTGCCGGTCGGCTTCGGTACGGAGCGGGGGATTGACTTTGGCCAGGCCTCCTTTGGTAAGCACCAGGTCTTCGGTCAGCGAAAAATGATGAGGGGTGACGTCACAGGTGATCAGATCTGTTTCTTTTTTAGCCTGCCGGATCAGCTCAATGGATTCTTTGGCGCTCAGGTGGGTAAAGTGAGCGTGTGCCCCCGTTTTTTTGGCGAGGCGTATGCCGCGTTCCACCGCCTTGTATTCTTTTTCATTCGGCTGACCGGGAACACCCAGCTGCTGACTGATTTTCCCCTCATTCACCACGCCGTCCGGTGCGATGCTATGCATTTCAGGGTGGGTCATAAGGGTTAAGCCAAGCCCTTTGGCTTTTGCGTAAGCCTGCTCTAAAAGCTTTTCATCATCCACATCACATCCGTCATCAGTGATAAACCATACCGAGAGGTCGGGGTAAGCTTCCAGTTCTGCCAGTACTTCGCCTTTCAGGTCTTTGGTGATGGCGGCGACCACATGCACATGTACTTTCGCGTTGTTGCGGATAAGATCCAGATATTCTTTGATCCGTTCCGTGCAGTCGAGTTTTGGCTGGGTGTTTGGCATGGTAAAAACGGTCGTCACTCCGCCATGAAGCGCGGCCGCGGTGCCGGACTCAATCGTTTCTTTATAAGCCTGTTCCAGATCCCGCAGATGGACGTGCAGGTCGATGACCCCCGGGATCACCAGCTTACCTCTGGCATCCACCGCCTCGGCGTCCAGCGACGAAGCAACAGGGTCGATCTCATAGATCTTTCCATCCTGTATAAGAATATCGGCTACTTCATCCCGTCCGCTTTCCGGGTCCAGCAGCCGCCCTCCTTTTATTAATAATTTGCTCATAGTTCTAATTGGTGGCCTAATTGGTGGCCTAATGGGCGGCCTAATTGGGGTTCGGTCAGTTTCTCAACAATTAGATCCCCCATTAGGTCCCCGCCCCGAAGGGGCAGGCCCCCAATCAGATCCACTATTGGTTATAGTTTTTCCACAGCGTCTTCAGCAGAGCCATTCGCATATAGATGCCGTTTTCAGACTGGCGGAAGTAAGCGGCTTGGTCCATACCGTCCACCTCCATAGTGATCTCATCCACGCGGGGAAGGGGATGCATGACGCGCATTGTAGGCTTGCCCATCCGAACGACATCAGAGGTGAGGATGTAAGAGCCTTTTAAAAAGTAGTATTCCTCCAGATTTTCAAACCGTTCCTGCTGAATGCGTGTCATATAAAGGATATCCATTTCCGGCACGTGTTTATTCAGTTCACTGTCTTCCATATATTCAATGCCTTTCTCTTTCAGCATGTCCAGATAGTAATTAGGGATCTTCAGCTGAGTGGGGCTGATAAAGATGACTTTTTTGACTTTATAAAGGGCCAGCAGGTAAAGGAGCGAGTGGACCGTCCGTCCGAATTTAAGGTCGCCCACAAATCCGATGGCCTTTCCGTCGATCCCGCCGCATTCCCGCTGAATGGTGTACATATCCAGAAGCGCCTGAGTCGGGTGCTGGTTCGCCCCGTCTCCTCCGTTCAGAAAAGGTTTATCCGTGTGCTGGATGGCTTCCGCCGCCGAACCTTCCTTGGGGTGCCGCATCACCAGGATGTCCGCGTATTTTTCGATCACGCGGATGGTGTCGTTCAGCGCTTCCCCTTTTTTCATGGAAGTCGAGCTGGCGTTGGCCACCGTGATCAGGCGCCCGCCCAGACGGTGTACCGCCGACTCAAAGCTGAGGCGGGTGCGGGTGCTGGGCTCAAAGAAAAGGGAAGCGACGATCACTCCGTCTAAATCTTTGGTGCGCTGGGTGCGGAGGTTTTCGGCTTCTTTGATAAAAAAATCGACTTCCTCGCGGGTGAGGTCAGCCGACGTCGTGAGTTGAGTTCGGTTCATGATTTTTTAATTAATTTTCAGTGGATATTGTAAGTTTTTTTGGTGATAAAGTAAACCGCAAAAAAATGGCCCGCCCCGCAGGACGAACCATTTTAATCTATTTAAACGATTAGTTTTCAGCGGAGCCGCTATCCGGCTCTAAAGAGCTTAAAAAACCCTCAGCTGTCACGCGGTTTTCCAGGATAAATTTTTCCACCTTAGCCCGTTCATCCTTATCAAGACTTTTTATTTGAAGGATCGCCTGTTTAAATTGTTCAGCGGCGTCCACAAAATCATCCAGCGTATCTTCCAGAGGCTGTTCCGCTTCAGGGGTGGCGGTTGCGGGTTGTTCGGAGGGGATAGGCATATACAAATAGGTTATATTTTAAAAAAGGATGGTATAATATAATTTGTGTGGAAGAATGTCAAATAATTATATCAGATTTACTTATTTTAAGAATCTTGTAAGCTTGTAATACATTAATTAGCTATATGCATTTCAGCGACGAAGCAAACATCTTTGTAAAAGCCGGTGACGGAGGCAATGGGTCCGCCAGTTTCCGTCGTGAAAAATATATCCCCAAAGGCGGTCCGGACGGCGGAAACGGAGGCAGTGGGGGGAGTGTTGTTTTGCAGGCGGATGAAAATATGAATACGCTGGCGAATTTTTTGGGTAAAAAACATTATAAGGCCCCGAAAGGGGAAATGGGGCTTGGGCAGAATATGACCGGCCATGATGGAGAAGATGAGATTTTAAAAGTTCCCTGCGGTACGCTCGTTTACGATTCAAAAACTCATGAACTTTTGGCAGATCTCACATATAACGGTCAGACTTTCGTTGTCGCCCGCGGAGGATTGGGAGGAAAGGGGAATACCGGTTTCACTACCTCCGTGCGCCAGGCACCGGATTTCGCGGAACTGGGCGAACCGGGAGAGAAAAAAGAACTGAGACTCGAACTCAAACTCATCGCCGACATCGCCTTTATCGGCTACCCGAGTGTGGGTAAGTCGACTTTGATCTCCCGTATCAGTAACGCCCGCCCCAAAATAGCGGATTACCCCTTCACCACCCTCATCCCGAACCTCGGCGTGGTGAAAGTGGATGACACGGATTTCGTGGTGGCCGACATCCCCGGCCTGATTGAAGGGGCGCATGAAGGAAAGGGGCTAGGCGTCGAATTCTTAAAACACATCGAACGCTGTAAGATCCTCGTCCACCTCCTCGACATCACCCGCGATGACCTGAAAACCGATTACCAGAAGCTGAACGAGGAATTAAAGCTGTTCAGCAAAGAACTCGCCAAAAAACCTCAGGTCCTCGTCGCCAATAAAGTGGATGCCACCATCCCGGAGATCATCGAGGAAACGAAAAAGATCTTCAAATCCAAAAAACCCCTCTTCATCTCCGCCGTAACGGGTGAGGGGATCGATACCTTCCTGTATCGCCTGAAGGATGAAGTCAAAAAACACCGCTCTACAAAAATCCGAAATCCGAAATCCGAAATCCGAAAAATATTTAAACCTCACCTAGAAATACCCGACATCCGCCAGTTCGATATTCAAAAAGAAGAAAAAGGTTTCCGTATCACCGGCAAGCGGATTGAACAGATGGCCGTGATGACCGATATGAGCAAGCGCGGCGCCATCGTCCGCATGCAGGATGTGTGGAAGAAAGTGGGCATTAAAAAAGAGCTGGAGCGCATGGGCGCGCAGGATGGGGATAAGGTATATATAGGTGAGCGGGTATTTGAGTTTGTGGGGTGATGAAGGGGATTATATCAAATCGGGCTGTGTGATCGTATACCTTGTGCAGTATCTATTATCGGGATGTAGATAATTTCAATCTTTAGGTGTAAGCTTGACACAGTAATTCCTTTAAATATGTCTGACAAACCTCCAAAAATAGCCGTTTTTGTAGATGCGGGCAATCTGTGGAGCTCATATAAAATACTTGGAAAGGTATTAGATTTTAATAAATTGAAACAATTTTTTGCAGATAAATTTTTTGGAGATATTTTTAAAATATTCTATTACGTAGCTTATCCAAGAGAGGGGACAAGGTCACAGAATAAGGTCGATAAAGTTCATAAATTTCTTACTTGGTTAAAAAAAGGCTTGGGTTATGATGTTATCAAAAAGCCCTTAAAGACTATCTTCCTTAGAAATAAAGAAGGTGAGCTAATTTATGATCAAGATACTGGTGAACCGCAGTCTATTGAAAAGGGTAATTTTGATGTTGAAATAGCCATTGATGCACTAAGATATTCAAGTGCTTATGATATTGCAGTTTTTATAACTGGAGATTCAGACTTTTTGCCATTAATTAGTTATTTAAGAAATCTTGGTAGCAAAAAGAAGGTTTATGTTTTTTCAACCGATGGTTGTGTATCACACGAACTACGGACAGGTGCGGATGGTTATTTTGACCTTAAGGATTGCCCTGAAATTCATGAAGGTGAATTGATGAATAAAGAAGATAGACAAAAATAGCCCATGCAAAGCACGGGCTATTTTCTATGGTATTATTGCCCCCTGAGTTCTATGAGCTAAAACTCAAGGACATTTTCAAGTATATATGATTATTTGATATATGTCAATACTAGTTTGTCAAGTACTCATATATTGCACAAGATATATGCTATACAACTTGCTCCACCCCCTACTCCCATTCGCCCCCAGCCACCGCTCCGGATTCTCGCTGTACACCTTTTTCAGGATATCCGAATTCAGATTCAGGCCGTTTAATACTTTCGTCTCCTCATCCCAGCGGTTGTACGAGTTCATCTTCTCCAGTTTGGTTTTGCAGAAGTCACCGCTTTTGGGTTCGCAGTCTTCGTAGATCTGCCGGTTGGTCTTAGCGATATCTTTGTAATAGTCGTTCACCGGTTCGCAGGTGAAGCGCTTTTTTTCCAGCAGGTCGCGGTAGCACTGGATGGTGGCTTCCATAAACGCCTCATCCTTTTTATCCGCGTCGGTGATGACCATATCGGTGCCGAAAAGGATGCGGTCGGGGTATTCTTTAAAAAAGGTTCGGTATTTATCGATATTCCGGCTGATCCGGCGGAAGCCCGCGGCAAAGAACTGGGGCGAGCCGAAGCTGATATCGGTGTAAAGGTTGGGGTAGGCGTCGAACATCTTTTTTACTTCGTCGATCTCGATACTTGAGACCATATAATGGGGGACGTCGATGACCAGGTCCGGGAATTCCTGCAGGATGTTTTTCAGCTCCTCCCCGTATTTTTTAAGGTTGATATGGTAAAGGACGGGCAGGTGGTTGCGCTCGGCGTAGGCGTACACGGGTTTCATACGCGCGGTGTCCAGCGGGAGGCCGAAGATGTCGTAATAATAGGAATGGCCGTTGTAGAGCTTTAAGCCTTTTCCTCCGCGCTCATGGCAATCCTGAAACAGTTCGAGGGCGTTGCTGTCCATGGGGCTGACGGTGCAGAGGGGGATGAAGCGGTCGGGATACGTTTCGGCGATTTTCAGGATCTCATCCATATTCTCCTCATGGCGTGTAAAGGAAGGGCTGCCGTTTAAGGTCAGCGTTTCCCAGGGGGAGGGGAGCAGGACCGTCTTGTCGACTCCGGTCCGTTCCATCACGTTTTTCAGTTCCTCCGCTTTTTCAAGGTTCTGGATGTGCTCATGCACGTCGATGACTTTAGAACCCGAATACGCCCGGTCGGTGAATAAAAAGAAAAGCAGAACCGCAAGAAGCAGGACGATGAGTCCGAAAAAGTGGGGGAAGTAACGATGCTGTCGGATCTTTTTTAACATGGGTACACATTTTAACATAAATTCCCTAAACTTGTCTCTTGTCACTTATTCCCAATTTTGTTAAATTTAATAATGTTAAAATTTAAACCAAAATATTATGAAACTCGGACGATACATCATAGGGCTGATAAGCGGCCTGACTTTCGGAATGCTGTTTGCCCCCAGAAAAGGCGAGGAGCTCCGCAAAGAGCTGATTAGAAAAAGTTCACAATCCGGCGCCGACGGCTTAAAGACGCTGGGCGAGGCGTTTAAGAGCGCGGGCGAAGAGGCATGGGGGGAATTAAAAGGCCTGTCGGAACATGAACAGGTCACCGCGTTTTTAGAGCTTTCTCAGGAAAAGATACGCGCTTTTCTGGATGCCGCGGAGGAAAAAGGGTATGATGTTGCGTCCCGGGTTCAGGAGAAGTTTGAGGATTTCGCGGAACTGGCTAAGGAAAAGGCGGGGGAAGTGAAAGACAAAGCTGTATCGGTTGAAAAGAAAGTGGCCAAGAAAGCCGTGGCCGCTAAAGAAACGGTTGCGTTTGCCAAACGGAAGCTTTCTCCCAAAAAGAAGACCGCCAAGCGGAAAACAAAGCGCAAGCCGGCAAAGAAGACCGTTAAAAAATCAACCGCTAAAAAGACCGCGCGGAAGAAATAACTTCATTTCAGATTTCTGATTTCTGAATTCTGATTTGATCTCAGATGTCAGATTTAAAATCTTAAATTGAATCAGAAATCTGAGATCAGAAATCAGAAATAATAATTTAATTTTTTATTAACCTTAATTCTCGATTACCATGATCACCTTATACCTTTCTTTAGCTATAGGAGTTTTAAGTCTTGCATACGCGGGCTACATCACTTACAGGGTAATTCAGCAAGACAGCGGAACTCCTAAAATGCAGGAAATTGCCAAGGCCATCCGGGAGGGGGCTATGGCTTATATGAACCGCCAGTTTAAGACCATCGCGGTTTTTGCGGTCATCTTATTCGGCATTTTAAGCTGGATTTTAGGGCTCAATATCGGGATCGCTTTTATTTTTGGAGCGCTTCTTTCCGGCGTCGCCGGTTATACGGGTATGAACGTGTCGGTCCGTGCCAATGTGCGCACCGCCTCCGCCGCCAAAAAAGGTTTAAGTCAGGCACTGACGGTGGCGTTTCAGGGAGGCTCGGTGAATGGTCTCGCCGTTGTAGGGTTGTCACTGGTCGGTGTGAGCGGGCTTTTTCTTTTCTTCCATTATATGGGGATTGAGACCATAGAGATCCCGCACCTTTTGATCGGTTTCGGATTCGGCGCCTCACTCATCTCGCTGTTTGCCCGTGTGGGCGGAGGGATTTATACCAAAGCGGCCGATGTGGGCGCGGATCTGGTCGGAAAAATAGAAGCCGGTATTCCGGAAGACGACCCGCGGAATCCCGCGACCATCGCCGATAATGTCGGTGACAATGTCGGCGACTGCGCCGGTATGGGGGCGGATCTGTTTGAAACCTACGCCGTTACACTGATCGCCGCCATGATCCTGGCGGTGGCGGAAGGGTTTTCGATAACCTTCATCTTTTATCCGCTGGTACTGGGAGCGGTGGCGGTCATCGCTTCGGTCATTGGTACGAATTTTATTAAAACAAAGAAGAAGACCGGCATTATGACCGCTCTTTATAAGGGGATGGCCGTAACACAGGTGCTGTCGCTGATCGGTTTTTATATCGCTACGATGGTGATGATCCCTTCAAGCGCTAATCCGATGGGATTATTCCTGGCCACATTTGTGGGTACCGCTGTTACAGTGCTTTTGATTATTATTACCGAATACTACACCGCTACTAAATACCGGCCGGTGCGCGAAACCGCTAAAGCCTCCGAAACCGGCGCCGGTACCAACATCATCATCGGCTTATCTATGGGGATGGAGAGTACTTTCTTGCCGCTTTTGGTGATTGTGGGAGCTATGATGGCCTCCTTTTACTTTGGCGGTCTGTACGGCATTGCTATTGCCGCGGTGTCTATGCTTTCCAGCACAGGTATGATCATCGCGATGGATTCTTATGGTCCGATTACTGATAATGCCGGCGGCATTGCGGAAATGGCTCATCTGGATAAGAAAGTCCGCAAAGTGACCGACGCATTGGATGCTGTCGGAAACACGACTAAGGCCGTGACCAAAGGTTATGCCATCGGTTCCGCGGCGCTTGCCGCGCTGGTCCTTTTTCAGGATTACAACGGAGCGCTTCTGCAGTCCGGCAAACGTCTGATTTTTGATTTAACCGATCATCAGGTGATCGCCGGTTTATTTATTGGTGCCTTGATCCCGTTCATCTTTTCTTCCGTTACCATGAAAGCGGTGGGCCGTTCTGCCCACGCGGTTGTGGAGGAAGTCCGCCGTCAGTTTAAAGAGATCAAGGGGATTATGGAAGGCAAGGCTCAGCCTGAATATAAAAAATGTGTGGACATCGTCACCAAAGCCGCGCTTTTTGAAATGATCGTTCCGGCACTTATCGCGGTCCTTTCGCCGGTACTGGTCGGCTTTATTCTTGGCCCTAAAGCGCTTGGCGGTATGCTGATCGGTGTGATCGCCTCCGGCCTGCTCTTAGCGCTTTCTATGTGCAATGGGGGTGCCACGTGGGATAACGCCAAAAAATACATCGAAGACGGCCACCATGGAGGCAAGGGGTCCGAGGCTCATAAAGCCGCTGTGGTCGGTGATACGGTCGGCGATCCTTATAAAGACACATCCGGTCCGGCTCTGAACGCGCTGATCAAGGTGATCAATATGATCGCCCTTCTGATCGCTCCGCTGATCGCGTCATGGAGTTTGTTATAAGAGCTCAGAAAACAAGACACAAAACCCTGAAGGCGTGATTAATCAATCGCGCCTTTTTGTATTTTGATTCTACAAAGATTTCAGTTCCTCGACCAATTCCTCCATTTTTTCATCAGATAGTCCGTGAGCAGTGCAGGCTCCGCGGACGGTTTCCATGGATTCTACATTCAGATTTCCTGAAAGCAGTCCATATTCAAAAAAGAGATCTTTGGCATGAGGTTTTATCTCAAGGACTTCGTGGAGGGTCATGTCTGGGTGCAGTTCAGGCATGATTATTTGGTTAGTGATTGTTTTTATTATAACAGAATTTTTGACAGAGGAAAAATATTGAGTATAATCGTTTACTAATAAGGCTTAATGAAACCATTAGAAAACTATTTTAATGACAGGCCGCTCCAATCTGATGCCGAAGCGCTTTCGGACCGAAAGCTGGATTTTGAGTCTGACCGCAATGAAGTGAATAATCTGGTGATGAATCTGGTCATCAAATATCTGGCATCCTATCTGGAAGTGGCGCAGGCGGATATCGTAGCGATGCGCCGGGATATCCACCGGGCTATCACCCGGCGAAAATCCTTTCCCGCCGACCTTTTGATTGTTCGGCAGTACGGGGCGGATATGATAGGGGAGGGCAGTGATGATTTTCCCGTCAGGTGCCTGGCGGACAGCCGGCAGACCGCGGCGATTTTTAAAGAAATCGCTTTTAATGAACATTTTAAGGCCAATGGCCGTTTTGTCGGGATAGACTGGGGGTCGGGAACCGGTATCTTAACGCTGGCAATGGCGATTGCCGCGCGTCGTGCGGAAGTCAGTGAACGGCTCTCTGTTGGCATAGACCTGCGTGAGCGGGCGGCCCGGCATTCCAGGCGGGTGCTGAAACAGGCGTTGGGCTCTAACGAAGCGCAGGTCATTTGCAATAATATCCTTAAATCCAGGATCCTTCCGGATTTACTGAAAAAACACCCGATTCACTTCTGGGTCAGCGAGACGATTTCCAGGACCACTCCTCCTATTGATCTTAAAAGGCGCGATTTTGGTTTTACTCACCGGGAGATCATGTATCGCGATAAAAATGAAGCCAGCGATGATCCATTTCCCGAGTTTTTGGGCAAGACCATGAATGTCCTGCCGGATTTTCTCGACAGGGTCAGGAAAGGTGAGGTCGCCATGTTCCCCGATATCGCCAATCGGCTTTATCATCCCCATAAGGAGCGTTCTCTCTTAACACTGAAAACAGGTTTAAAAACCCCTTTAAGACTGCAGGACATCGGCAGGGAATTTGATGCGTATGAAGATCTGGGAGAAGATCCGAAGCGGTGGGGTGATAAATAATTTAATTCAGTTGGTCGATCGCTTCATCGACCCCTAATTTAAGGTAGGTTTTAAAGATTTCAGGATCCAGGCTGTAAACAATGGCAAAGGAAGTGATGATGATGATGACGGACAGCCATTTGGTGTAACGGCCGCGGGTTTTGGTGAAAAGAAGAATCGCCAGAATTGCCATGATGGCAGGAGCCACTACCTTTATATCCCCGAGGGGGATCTGATGCCCTTTTACATACTCTTCTGATTTTTCCAGAAAATCCGCCACATTGAAACTGATGTTTTTAAAAATAAAGATGATCTCCAGAACGTAAACTGCCAGAAGCCCCCGGGAGGCCCACTTAGTCGATTCCCCCTCCGTCCGGTAGACTTCGTAAATAACCGTGGGCAGTAAACCGAACATGGTGATGAGCGGCATCTGATATTTGATGCCGGCAAGAATGCCGATAAGAGCGATAATGCTGAGGACTGTGCAGATCGTTCCGGCGTTTTTAAAAGGTTTTGCCATTTTGAAAGGGGTAAAAATCGTAAGACACTGCTTAGAATATAACAAATTCAGTCTCTTTTGGCACTGCCTCATTCAGGATGTCCCCATAGGTCGTAGGGGCCGGCCTCCGTGATCCTGATCGTGTGGAATCGGTTCAATGTCAGGGGTTTTTCAGACCGGATGTAGACAAATCCATCGATTTCCGGGGCGAATTTCATAATACGGCCGCTATAACATTTTTTATCAGCGTCATAATGTTCGATAAGGGCTGTCTGCTTCTGGCCGGCCAGAATTTTGTTTTTCCCGAATGAGATTTTTTGCTGGAGGAGCATGGCCTTTTTTCTCCGTTCCTTTTTAACGCGCTCCGGAATCTGCCCTTTCAGCGGATAGGCGTCCGTTCCCTTTTCTCTGGAATACTCAAAAACACCCACATGATCGAACTGGATCGTCTGGATGAAAGTAAGCAGGCTTTTAAAGTTTTGAGCGGTTTCCCCGGGGAATCCGACGATCAGGCTGGTCCTAAGGGCAATAGCGGGGATAGCCTTACGGATATCTCTGATCTTCCGCAGGGTGCGGGCCGTGTCATAAGGACGGCGCATGGCCCTGAGTATTTCAGGATCTCCGTGCTGGAGGGGGATATCGAGGTATTTAGCGATCTTGGGAGACTTTTTTATGACGGAAAGGAGCTCTTTATCCAGCCGTTCAGGATAAACATAAAGCACACGTACCCAAAAATCACCTTTAACAGCGGTTATTTTTTTCAGAAGGTCAGCGAGCTTTTTCTTTTTATACAGGTCAACTCCATAATAACCGCAGTCCTGAGCGACCAGAACGATTTCTTTTACACCGAGTTTCAGGAGGGATTTTACTTCATCCAGAATGGATTTTTCGGGCCGGCTCCGGTAGCGGCCTTTCAGGGTCGGAATCAGGCAGAAGCGGCAGGCGTTGTTACACCCTTCCGCGATTTTTACGTAGGCATAAGAAGGGGGAGTGATGAGCAGTTTGCCGGGCATACCTATATAATGAGTGGGTTCAGGACTGACGGCGTAGATTTTCTTTCCCTCCGCCACTTCTTTTAGGATGGGCGCGATCTCGGGATAATGAAAGCCGCTGACCACCGCATAAAGATGAGGATATTTTTTAAATATATCTTTTTTAAGAAGGCCGGTGAGGCAGCCAGTCAAAATCACTTTCTTTCCTTTAAGGCTCGCCAGTTTTTCATACGCTTCGTCACGGGCTTTCCCTAAAAAAGCACAGGTATTAAGAAGAACGATATCGGCCTTATCAACGCCTGTCAGGCGGATATCCTGAGGGAATTCGGCCAGCAGACTTTCCGTGTCCGCTATATTTTTAGGGCAACCCAGGGTGATAACACCTACATTGATCTGTTTTTTACGCATATACAGCAGTATAGCAGATTGAATTCATACGGACATCCAAAACAAGCAAAAGTCGAAGAAGCCTCCGGAGCATCGGACGATATGCAACCTGGAACCTCGACCAAAAGAAACCGGGGTCCCCGGAAAATGTGAAAGGAGCGATAGCGACTGTATTTTCTGGGGCAGGGCCTGCCTGCC
>JAHIUN010000017.1 GCA_018817125.1 Patescibacteria group bacterium
ATCTGGAACTTGACATCGGTTTTCCGCAGTATCACCCCGCTTACCGAGACGAACGTATTAAGGCTCTTGTGCCTTATGTCCCTGATCCCGATTGACGGAAAGCCGGATATCTTGATGCGCGATTCATTATACCATCTTTCTTTCATTTCGTCTGGAAATTTTATGGGCAGGGTAAAGGCATGAAGCGTATCATTGGCATCTTTCAGTGCAATCTCTGGATGATTAATAAAAAACTTCACTGCATCGTCGCTCCATCCATCCCCTATGAACGAATAGAGTACGATGAGATCTCGCTTGTGCGGGAAGCTTTTCGCAAGTTTGTATATTTCGTCATGGAAGTATCTTTCGAACAGGTTTTCCCATAGTTCTTTGCTGTATGCGGGTTTTGCAGATTCAGGCATGGGAACCCCCGTCATTACCAGCTTTTGTGTTCATCTATTTCCCTGACGATTTTTTCGGCTACTCTATCTCCTTTATCGGTCAGGTAGATTCCATCGTGATACTATTGATCGGGCAAAACCTTCCAGATATTTATGATGTTCTTTGATGAGGTTTGCCAGTTCCTTGAGTTCTAACGGCTTCTCCTTAGAGACTTCTTTTAGCTTATCCTCAAGAAGCCTGTTAGATAACTGGATAAGGGCACCGTGAAGAGTAGAGTGATAAGTATTAGTATTACTACTTTTAGAGAATTCTTTCCAGCCTTTTATGTATATGTTTAGCTTACCATTTTCTGTCTTTGCAGTGAATCCTGCGGTTGTACCGTCATTGGTTTTTAGGCGTACCTTAGTTTTATCATCACTAAGTTCCAAAGAAAGATAGTTATTTTCAAAAGATAGTTTTATCGTCTTACCCTCATCTGTTTTTTCAATTTTTGCGTTTCCCATCCACTCAATATCAAATCTCTTCTTCAGATATCCGAATAAATCTCTCATTATCGTTTCTGGAATATCATCCCAGCTAAACAAATACCCTTTTTCGGGGTTTTTTCTACCATTTACTATGTAGTTATTCGGAATTAACTTAATTTCATATTTATCCACTACTAATATGGTGTTTCCCTCTTCTGTTCCGGTTTCCTCCTCTGGAATAGCCTCCGTATCCTCAGGAATGTCACTATTTTCTTCTTTGGCTTTTTCTGTACTGTTTTTATCGATCTCTAATGAGTTCTTTCCTTTTGTCACCCTATCAACTCCTGATTAAATATTATAATGATAAACCATCATCACCAGCGTTTGTATTCGTCTATTTCTTTAACGATTTCATCAGCAACTTTGATACCTTCAGGGGTTAGCCAATACACTGCTTGCGACGATGAACCTCGTAATGGTGCATTATCCTGAAACAATAATCCTTTCTTTTTTAATAGAGCTAATGTTCTTTGAACAGACCATATTTTGTTTTTGTTATATTGACCAAAACACACATCTTTTGATGATATATTGGTTTTTTTTCTGGCGGTATATAAAATCCGTTTTGATTGCATCTTTAAGTATTGTGGCATTTTTCCTTCTTGCCACGACCTACGTTTCTCGCAAAAGGTAGGTCGATATTGACCTACGTTTCTCGCAAAAGGTAGGTCGTGGCGGTTACTCTATTTTCTTTAATTTCTCCATTTTAGCAAGATATACATCTGTGAGTTCCTGTTGTTTTGGTCCTGTCACACAAATAAACAGGCAGTAATCTTCAGCGGGAATATTATTACCATCCAAAAATGCCTGAACTTGCTTTCGTCTATGTTCAAAATGTGTACGTGTCTTTCCTTCAAACCGGATTCTTACATGAGCTTTTCCATCCTGTTCTATGAAGCACTCATCAACGCCCGGTATTTTATCAACCATAACACTTCCTGGTTCTGGATTATCATCTACCTGATGTCCAATACCTAATCTTTTAAACAACTCGATTAGCTTCGTTGTTAAACATCTTTCACTAAAAGTTCCAAATAAATCTTCATATTTCCACGTGGCTATTTTTGTTGTTATTTGCTTATGGAATAGTTCTCTGTCCTCTGCTCTTATACTACCCTGAAAAGGTGCTCTCTTTGGTTTAACATTATTACTCATAACAATCTCCTGCCATGATTATATTATGACCAAATTTCCCGCATCTCCTGTCCACCAGATCCCTCACCCCTGCCCGGATCGCCTCGCTCACCGAAGGAAAATCCCCGATTTTAACGAGTGCGTCCAGCATCTCCAACTGCTGTTCCGGTACCCTCAGCGTGACCCTCTGCATCTTTACTGCCCCTGATTTTCATGCTGTATCTTACACGCCCAGTAATCCTCTTGAGCCTGAAAAGCGAGTATTGCTGCCCTCATAACCATGCAGGGTGTCGGCTTTAAATCAACATCGAACGCCGGGCAATCGATGCAGGTTACGCCGCATACCGGAGTGATGGTGCATTCACTTCCCATTCTTATCCCCCCC